>JAFAZV010000300.1 GCA_019239445.1 Solirubrobacterales bacterium | reverse complement strand
GTGCTTGGAGTGGAGCCGCAGGCAGGCGATGACCACGTGCGCTCGCTGGCGGCCGGACGCCGTGTCTCGATCGGGATCCCGGAGACGATCGCGGATGCGCTACGGCTAACTCGCCCTGGCGAGATCACGTTTGCCGTCAATCGGCGTTTGCTCGACGGCGTTCTCACGGTCTCCGATCAGGAACTGATCATCGCCATGCGCTTCGCCTTCGAGCGACTCAAGCTGGTGCTCGAACCCGGCGGCGCCGCCGGGCTGGCGGCCTTGCTCGCTCACCGCGCCGAGCTCGGCACAGGCCGGCGCATCGGCGTGATCCTCTCGGGAGGCAACGTCGATCCGACGTCGTTCTGTCGCCTGCTCGGCTGCACCGGAGCATCCATCTGAACCTTCGGTCGACCAATTTTGATGAGTCATAGGCTGCACGCCCTGGGACAACAGACGGCCACGAGACTCTTCGTTGGGACTGGGTATAACGATGGCCATGGCCGACAAACCACTGTTCTGGCGGGTGTTCGACAAGGCCGAAGAGGTGGTCGCTCCGCGGCTCGAGGAGACGATCCGCGGTGACACGTTCCTCGACGCCCTCGGGCTCGCCGCCCGTGCGCGAGCACGACTGAGCCGCGGTGTGGAACGTCGCAGCCAATGGGTTTGGCACCTGATGAACCTGCCCGCGGGAAGCGACGTGACCCACCTGCGCCGGCAGATCGCCGAGCTCGACCGGGAGCTGCGCCGTGTCAGCGTCGCACTCGAGCATGCCCTCGCCGAGCGACATCAAGAGGAGGAAGACGATGGCCAGCGCGCTGCGGAGTCCGGTGGACCTGCTCGACCGCGTCCGGCGGGACGTGGAGCGCAACGCGCTCCGCGCCCGTAACGGGGTCAAGCTGGTCGCCGGCGTCGGGCGGCCGCATCTCGGTCAGAGCCCGAAGGATCTGATCTGGTCACGCGGGCATGCGCAGCTGTGGCGCTACCGGTCGGATCGCGTGGCACTGCAGCCGCCGCTGCTGATCGTCTTCAGTCTCGTCAGCAAGAGCTACGTCCTCGACCTTCAGCCGGGGAACTCGTTCGTCGAGCACCTGCTCTCGGCGGGCTTCGACGTCTTCATCCTCGATTGGCGCCAAGCCGACGCGCGGGAGGCGGGCGAGCGCCTCGAGGATTACGCCGACGGCTACGTGCCTGAGGCGGTCGAGCAAACGCGCAAGGCGGCGGGCACCGAGACGGTCAACCTGTTCGGCTACTGCTACGGCGGCGTGCTCGCGCTGCTCTATGTCGCACACCATGCGGATGCGCCGCTGCGCTCGCTGAGCGTGATGGCGACTCCGGTCGACTTCTCGCAGTGGGGGCTGTGGCGCAACCTCGCCGACGATCACCTCCCGTTCGACGCCATCCTCGACGAGGATGGCAACGTGCCGGCGTCGACGATTCGGCAGGGCTTCCGCCTGCTCAAGCCGACCGGAGAGATCCGCCAGTACGCGACTTTGCTCGACAACGTCTGGAATGACGATTACGTCACCGCGTACCAGGCCATGACCGGCTGGTCGAACGATCACGTGCCGTTCCCCGGTGCCGCCGCGCGGCAGACGATGGAGATGCTCGTGCGCGACAACGGCTTCGTCTCCGATCGAGTCCGTCTGAACGGCGACCCCGTACACCTATCGGACATCCGGGTTCCGCTGCTCACCGTCATCGCCGAGCGAGACCACATCGTCCCCGAGCCGGTGGCGGCACCCCTACCGGCATTGGTCGCCGCCGAGGACAATGAGGTGCTGCGCCTAGACGCGGGGCACGTCGGGCTTGTCGTCGGGCGGACAGCGGCGAAGATCACGATCCCGCGGATCATCGAGTTCCTCGCCGCTCGCTCCGAGGCGGTGGCCGAGTGAGCGCCCCGGTCGTGACGCGGCTCGAGCCGGCGCACCTGGACGGCGTCCGGGCCTTCCTCGGCGGCCTTCCGGAGGAGGACGTGACGTTTATCAAGGAGGACGTCCGCAATCCGTCCGTCATTGAAGGCTGGGCCGAACCAGGCGAGCGGGGCCGGCGGCTCGTGGCGCTCGACGCCGAGCACGTCGTGGGCCTCGTCTCGATCATCCCCCTGCTCGGCTGGTCCTCCCATGTCGGCGAGCTGCGACTCGTCGTCGGAGCGGGATCACGTGGCCGCGGACTCGGGCGTGAGCTGGCGCGAAGGGGACTGCGCGAGGCCGTCGACCTGGGTCTCGAGAAGCTCTTCGTCGAGGTCGTCGCCGAGCAGGAGCACGCGATACGCATGTTCGGCCAGCTCGGCTTCCGCGGTGAGGCGCTTCTGGAGCGCCATATTCGCGATCGGCACGGCGACCTTCGCGACCTGCTCGTGCTCGCCCACGCGGTCGACGACGAGTGGGCCTCGATCGCGAGCCTCGGAATCGAAGAGGACTTCGGCGCTCCCTGACCGCCCCAGCTCAAACGGAGCTGGTTTCGCACCCGGGGCTCCGGGGAACCGGCAGGTATGGCCAATCTTGCTCGTATCGTCGGCGATGGCGTCGGGCGCTCAGGCGGACAGCCGGCGCTGAAGCTGGCAGACAGCGCGATCACCTACGAACAACTCGAGGATCTGGTCGGTCGCTGCGCACAGATGTTGCAGGCGCTCGGGATCAGGCGCGGCGATCGCGTGGGCATCATGTTGCCCAACGTGCCGCAATTTCCGGTCGCCTACTACGGCGTCCTGCGGGCGGGCGGGATCGTCGTGCCGATGAACGTGCTGCTCAAAGGCCGGGAGACGACGTTCTACCTGTCCGATCCGGAGGCGAAGGCCGTGTTCGCGTGGCATGAGTTCGTCGAGTCGGCCAGGATCGGCGCCGAGGCCGCGGGAGCCGAGCTCATCCCCGTCACGCCGGGCGAGTTCGAGCAGCGACTCGCGGAGCACGAGCCGCTCAGAGAGACGACCGACGTGGCCGACGCTGACACCGCCGTGATCCTCTACACCAGCGGGACGACCGGCACGCCCAAGGGCGCGGAGCTCACCCACGCCAACCTCTACACCCAAGCGTCCATCCTCGCCGACGAGCTATTTCACATGACCACCGAGGACGTGGTGCTGGGAGCACTGCCGCTGTTTCACGCCTTCGGCCAGAGCGACGCGATGAACGCTCCGCTCTACGCCGGCGCGACCGTGACGATGATGCCGCGCTTCGATCCGGTGCATGCGCTCGAGACGATGCAGCGTGACAGGGCGACGCTGTTCATGGGCGTTCCGACGATGTACACGGCGATGCTCCATGCCCCGGACCGGGCGCGCTACGACCTGTCCAGTCTCCGCGTCTGCTGCTCGGGCGGCGCGTCCCTGCCAGTCGAGGTGCTGCGAGGATTCGAACGCGAGTTCGGATGCGTGATCCTCGAAGGTTACGGCCTGTCCGAGACAAGCCCGACCGTGTCGTTCAACCATATGGAGCGCGAGCGCAAGCCGGGTTCGATCGGCACGCCGATAAAGGGCGTTGAGATGAAGCTGGCCGGCCCGGACGGTTCCGCCCTCGGGCCTGACGAGGTCGGCGAGATCTGGGTCCGCGGTCACAACGTGATGAAGGGGTACTGGCGCCGCCCAGACGCGACCGCAGATGTGTTCGATCCCGACGGCTGGTTCAAGACCGGCGACATGGCGCGCGTCGACGCGGACGGCTACTACTACATCGTCGACCGCAAGAAGGACATGATCATCCGTGGCGGCTACAACGTCTACCCGCGGGAGATCGAGGAGGTGCTCTACGAGCATCCTGACGTCCGCGAAGCGGCCGTGATCGGGATCCCGCACGCGGAATACGGCGAGGAAGTCGCAGCGGCTATCCAGGTTGTGCCGGGAGCCTCGGTAACTCCGGAGGAGCTACGGGACTACATCAAGCAGCAGGTCGCTGGTTACAAGTACCCGCGTGTGGTGTGGTTCATGGACGAGCTGCCCAAGGGCCCAACCGGGAAGATCCTGAAGAAGGAGATCAGGGCGCCCGCCCAGACGCCTTCGCGGTGAGCAACCGCGCTGCCGCGGCGGACGGAGAACGGTGCTCTGATCGCGGGACCCGGATAGCGGCGCGGAGTCGCCGCGCCGGCAGCAGCATCCATGCGCACGCGCTGAGCGCCACAGGCAAGAGCAGCGACACGCTTCGGTAGAGAAGCACCGCGCCGGCGGCCGGTGCCGCGGGCGCGCCA
>JAFAZV010000193.1 GCA_019239445.1 Solirubrobacterales bacterium | reverse complement strand
CGCCCGCGCGGACACCGTCCACGGCGTCCCGAGGGCCTGTCGCCGGAGCAGCACGAGCCCTCCGAGGAGGACGACACTGGCTGCGGCGAGGACGAACAGCGAATCGATGCCGCCGGGCGCCTGTGCCGCGGCGGAGATTCCGCCGAGCGCTCCGGCCGATGAGCTGGGCCGTAGCTGCAGTTGCGGGACCGAAACGCTGCCGCCATGCGCTGGAGCGCCGGCCTTGCTCGCGGGGGCCGAGCTGGGCGCGATCGATCCGGTGACGCCGAAAAGAGCCGGGACGATCGATAAGACATGCCATGGGATCAACGTGAAGCGGGGCAGATCCTGGACGGACGCATTCGGACTCGAGGCCCGCCCGCCGACAGAGGCCAGTGGGAGCGCCGGCGGCAGCGTCGATCCGTGGGGCAGCGTCGATCCGTGGGGCGCCGTGGGCGTGACGTGAACGCCGGGCCGCACGAAGTTCGGCAGCTCGACCGGGATCGACGCGAGGCGCGACGGGGCTGGGCTGCCGGTTGAGCTCGCTCTGGTGCCGCTGCCGGCGTTCAGGCCAGCCGAGCCAGCCGCGTTCGCACCCACGCCCGCGGCGTTCGCACCCACGCCCGCGGCGTTGGCACCCACGCCCGCCGGGCTCGGGCCCGCGCCCGCCGGACCTGGACCCCCGCTCGGCACCTGACTCGAGGCGGAGCCCGGAGAACCTCCCGCGGAAGGCGAAGTTGTACTTGTCGGGCCTCCGCCGCTCGAAGGTGGCTGACCCGCGGGCCCCGAGCCGGACCCAGGCGGCACCGCGGTGGGCGGATCTGAAGTCGACGACGGATCGGACCCGCTCGGAAGCCCGAGCGTCGGAATGATCGACGCGACCTGCGACTGGGTGGCGTCGTAGCACCAGAACACGCACCCGATCTGAAGCTGCCAGATGAGCTGGGTGGTGGCGCTGAGGACGGCGCCTGTCGTTTGGCTTACTGCGCTTGTCGCGGCCGGAAGCGCCTGAACCGTCAAGTTCGACTGCTCAGCGACCTGCGCCTGCTGCGTGGCCGTGCAGAAGATGAGGCATCCGATCTGCAGCTGCCGGATCTCCTGGGAGGTCGAAGCGGTCGTTGCCGGCAACGTCGAGCTATCAGCTCCCAGTGCGGATTCGAGTCCCGAGATCAGCGCGGACGCCACATCCGCAACCTGGATGCTCGTGCTCGTCTGCGTTGCGATCTGCGTCTGCGCGAGCCCGCCGTCCTGCCACTGGTACGAGGTCTGATCGACGGTGCTCTGCTGTCCTGCAGCGGCGCCCGGAATCAAAGGTCCAGGCACCAGCCGGGACAGAAGTTGCTGCAGGCTCGTTCCGAGGCCGGCGGCGATAGACGAACCGGCCGTCGTGCTGCCGAAGCATTGAGCCAGGCATCCGAGCTGAATCTGGGTGATCGTCCCCATCGTGCCGGCGCCCGCGGCAGGCGCGACTCCGGCACTCGCCACTGCCCGGCCGAGCACTTGGACGATAGTGCTCTGCTGGCTGGCCGCCTGGCTTTGGCTCGTGTTCTGGCAGTAAGCCGTGCACCCTGAGACCTGGACCTGCCAGATCCGCTGGGTTGTGCTGCTCGCGGCCGCCGGCGTAGGAGGCTGATCGCCGCCAGTTGACGTTGCTGGCGGCGGCGTAGCGTGGTCGGACGGAGCTGTGCCGCCGCCTTGCGTCACGCCGGCGCTCTGTGACCCGGGCACGCTCTGAGACTCGGAACTCGCCGTGTTCTTCGTCGCTGGGCTCGAATCAGCGCCGGCTGCTCCTCCGGACGTAGCGGGCTGGCCGCTCAGCGCCGTGTCGCCGCCGGCTGAAGATCCAGCAGACGTGCCCGTGTGATTGCCTGTCGTCCTGCTGTTGGTCGCCGGTGGACTGGCCGGCGCCTGGTCGTGCGCCGTGTCCGCACCGCCGGCTGTGCCGGCACCCCCCGCAGTCGAACCGCCGGCCGTCGAACCGCCGGCCGTCGAACCGCCGGCCGCCGGGCCGCTCGGCACGTCTCCGCCGCGAGCTCCCCCGCCGGCGTCCGAGTTTGCCGCCGGACCGTTAGCTGAGGAGGCGCCCGCGCCTCCGGCTCCCGCCGGAACCGCGGGAGCGCCGCCGCCGGCCCCGCCGCCAGAGGGGTCAGCCCAAACAGGGCTCGCCAACGCGAGCGACCCACCTACCAAGAGGAGGGCCAGAACGAGCTTGACGAGGCTTAGCGGTCGCATAGAGACGGAGGCCGATCGACGGGACGGAAGCCCCCGGCCACCCAACTGCGGGCGGCCGGGGCTCCGTCTGGTGCTGTGCTACCGCGCCTGACTAGACGCCGGACGCGGGCACGAGATCAGGTCGATTGGGTCTGACCACCTCCCTGGCTCGTACCGGCGCCGTTGCTCGAACTGCTGTCGGCTGCGTTGTTCCCGGTCTGGTTGGCGGCGTTGCTGCCGCCGTAGATGTCGTAACCGGCGATGTTGACCGGCACGTTGGCGTTGACCAGGTTCTGGTTGGCATTTGCCTTGGACAGCGCCGCCTGCAACGTGGCGGCGTCCTGCGAGGACAACTGGGCCTGACCGTTGCCGCCGCAGCCGAAGTAGCAGCTGGACGATCCCGCGGTCTGGCTTTGGTCGTTGCTTTGCGAGGTGGACGCGCTGTTGTCGGCGCTGCTGCTGGCGGAGTTGTTGCCCGTCTGGTTGGCGGTGTTGCTCCCGCCGTAGACGTCACCGCCAGCGATGTTGACCGGCACGTTCGCGTTCACCAGGTTCTGGTTGCCCTTTGCGCTTGAGAGCGCGAGCTGCCCAGTTAGAGCGGCCTGCCCCGAGAGCTGAGCCTGGCCGTTGCCGCCGCAGCCGAAGTAGCAGCTGGACGGTCCCGCGGTCTGGCTCTGGTTGTTGCTCTGCGAGGTGGACGCGCTGTTGTCGGCGCTGCTGCTGGCGGAGTTGTTGCCCGTCTGGTTGGCGGTGTTGCTCCCGCCGTAGACGTCACCGCCAGCGATGTTCACCGGGACGTTGGCGTTGACGCCGTTCTGGTTGGCGTTCGCCTTCGACAGAGCTGCCTGCAGCGTGGCAGCGTCCTGGTAGGAGAGCTGCGCCTGGCCGTTGCCGCCGCAGCCCATGAAGCAGCTGCCGCCGGACAGGGTCTGGCTCTGGTTGTTGGTTTGCGATGTCGACGCGCTGTTGCTCGCGCTGCTGGAGGCGCTGTTGTTGCCCGTCTGGTTGGCGGCGTTGCTTCCGCCGTAGACGTCGCCACCAGCGATGTTGACCGGCGTGTTGGCGTTGACCAGGTTCTGGTCGGCCTTCGCCTTCGAGGCCGCCAGCTGGGCCGTCAGCGCCGCCTGCTGGGAGAGCTGGGCCTGGCCGTTGCCACCAGATCCGAACGATCCGCAGCCGCACGACTTCGAGTCGCCACCGGACGGCGGATCGGTCTGGCTCTGGTTGTTGCTCTGGCTGGTGCTTGCGCTGTTGCTGGCGTCACTCGAGGCCGCGTTGTTCGCGGTCTGGTTGGCGGTGTTGCTGCCGCCATAGATGTCGCCACCGGCAACGTTCACGGGAGCGTTGGCGTTGACCAGGTTCTGGTGCGCCTTCGCCGCCGAGAGCGCGGCCTGAGCGGTTAGAGCCGCCTGCTTGGACTTCTGCGCCTGGCCATTGCCGCCGGACCCGTAGCCGCCGGACCCGTACGAGCCACAGCCACACGACGGCGACTTCGAGTCATGCGACGGTGACTTCGAGTTATACGACGGCGAGTCGTACTGGCTCTGGTCGTTGCTCTGGCTCGTGCTGGCGCTGTTGTTGGCGTCACTCGACGCGCGGTTGTTGGCCGTCTGGTTGGCGGCGTTGTCGCCGCTGTAGACGTCACCGCCGGCGATGTTGTGCGGCGAATTGCCGTTTACAGCGTTTTGGTCGGCCTTCGCCTTCGAGGCCGCCAGCTGAGCGGTCAGCGCCGCCTGCTCGGAGGCCTGCGCCTGGCCGTTCCCGCCGCTGCCACCGCTTGAGCCGTAGTCGCCGCAGCCGCACGAGTTCGAACCGCCCGACTTCGAGTCGCTCGGCGGGGGGTCTGACTGGTTCTGGCTGCTGCTCTGGCTGGTGCTGGCGTCGTTGCTGGCCGAGCTGTCGGCGCTGTTGTTCGCGGTCTGGTTGGCGGTGTTGCTACCACCGTTGATATCGCCGCCTGCGACGTTGACCGGCGCGTTGGCGTTCACCGCGTTTTGGATAGCTGCGGCCTTCGAGGCAGCTGCCTGCAGCGTCGCCGCCGCCTGCTCGCTCGCCTGAGCCTGGCCGTTACCGCCAGACCCGCCGCCTCCTGAGCTGCCGTCTGCCAGCGCGGTCCCCGGCACAGCCAGGGCGGCGACACTGACAACGGCAGCGATCAATTTAGATCGCACTGCTGTTTCTCCTTGTCGTATGAATCTCGCTGTCACCGCGACTTCCTTCGTGGGCGACAGCACCTAACGGTGCGAGCCCGAGATCGGACTCGCGTGATTAGCGAGGCGCTGGCGCTAGCCCGGCCGCTCGAGTCGCAAGGAGAGAAGAGCTGATCGCCATGGGAAAGGATCGAGCGGAAGGCGGCCCGGTAGGAACGCCCGCAACAGGCAGAGGCCCGCGAGCGCCAGCAGGGCCATCGCCGCGCCCGGCGATCCGATCCCGCCGCTACCGGCGCTCGCGCCGCCGCCCTCGGGGGCCAGCGCTTCAGTCGGCGAGGCGGCTTGCTGAGAAGCCAGCGAGGCGACGACGGGGCGCGTGAGCGTCCTGGGCGGCGCGCGATGAACCGCGGGCGGTTGGCGCACCTCGGACGTTCGTGCTTGCGTATCGGCGCGCGTCGAGATGCGTGGGCCCGCCGCGCCAGGTTGGGTGGCGGGTGCGCTCAAGGGCAGAACATCCGGCGCCGCGCCGCTCGGTGCAGGCGCCGAGGACGGCGACGTCGGGCCGGAACCGCGATACCCCGAGGCTGCTGATGCGCTGATGGTGCGCTGAGCAGACACACCGATCGACGGGAGCATCCCGCTGAGCGATGCTCGGACGGTTGTGCGGAGCGGGGGTTCGGACGACGCGGCCGCCGCCGAGGAATCGTGCGCCAGCAACTCGAGTCGCGAGATCAGCGTCTCCAGCGCTTGCCCGAGCGGCGCCGCCGTCAGCTGGTTCCCCGCCGGCTGCCAGGGGCTCGCTAGGCCCGGTAGCGATGCACTCACGCTCATCGCTTCGAGGGCTCGCGCCGCCGGCAGCGCCGGCAGCCGATGTCGGGTGCCGTTCGGCGGCGAGCCGCCGGCGGATCGCGGCGCGGATGCGTGGATCTGCGAGTCGGGCGGACTCGGCGGTGACCCATGGCTGCCCGAGCTGACGTGGCTCGACGGGATCGAGCTCGGGCCTGAGTGATCTCCGCCGGCGGGGGAGACCGGGGGCGAGGCATGGAAGCTCGCGATGCGGCGAGGCGGCGGGGTCGGATCAGGTTCCGCCGCTTGTGCTGCAGCCGGGTGCACGACCGCGGCGTTTGCCTGGGGGGCAGGATCGGGTGCCGGGCGGGGCGCCGTGACTTGGGAAGCCACGCTCGTGACGATCCTCGTTGCCGCGGCGATTTGCGGCGCTGCCGGCGTAGACGCGCTGACACGGGCGATCGTGCTGGTGACGATGGCCTGGGCGGGAGCGCTCGGCACGTGCGCGATTGGCGCGGCAACGTCAGGGGTCGGTACGGATGGACTCGACGCCACCGCAGAGGCGGGCAGCGCGAGAGCGACCAGGAATAGGATTGCCGCAGGGGCAGCCGCTACGGCTGACCCCCGCACGTGAAAGCCTCTTGCTTTCAGCCCCACCAGCATTGGCACCGTTTACCTCGCCACGCGAGCGGAAACCCATGCTCGGCGGGGCGTGAATGCTTGCTATCGTAAAAGTGGTATCGCTGAAGACGCAGCGATTTTTTCGGGGGTAAGGCGCAGTGAGCTCGAATTACTCGGAGTTCTCACGGCCCGAGCGGGAACGGTTGATCGAGGCCCACCTCCCGCTTGTTCGGTCGGTAGCGCGACGCTACGCCGGGCGCGGCGAGACGCTGGAGGACCTGATCCAGGTCGGATCGATCGGCCTGATCAAGTCGAGCGCCCGATTCGATCCGGCTCGAGGCGTCGCGTTCGCGACCTTCGCCACACCCGCGATCGAGGGCGAGATCCGCCGGCATCTGGCGGAACGAACGTCATCCTTGCGACTTCCGCGGCGGCTGCAGCGGATGAGCGCTCAGGTTCGCCGTCACAGCGCCGAGCTGACGGCGCGCCTCGGCCGCTCGCCAACACCCCAGGAGCTGGCGGCCGACCTGTCTGCCGACGAGTCTGAGATCGCATCTCTCCTCGACGCCGAGCGGGCGCACGATTCGATCGCGTTCACGACCTCTGATGGCGCGGATTCCGAAGCGCCGGACCCGCAGTCACTCGTCGACAGCGACGATCGGCTGCTGCTGGCCGGGAGCGTTCAGTGCCTGGACGAGCGCGAGCGCAGGATCGTCTTCCTGCGCTTTCACGCGGACATGACGGAGAGCGAGATTGGCCGCGAGCTCGGGGTCTCGCAGGCGCATGTGTCGCGGCTCCTCGCTGCCGCGCTCTCGAAGCTGCGCGCCGAAATGGCTGCAACTGGCGACGTTTCGCCGGCTGATATCACCGCCGCGGAGGCGATATCGCAGACGCCCGAGGTCGGTGCGGTGGAGGCGCGGCTCGAGCATGAGGCAAATGCCCAGCCCGGTGGCGATGGCGAGACTAGAATCGCGGCCGTGGGGCCTGAGGAGAATCGGAGCGTGGCGCACTTTCTCGAGCTGCCTCATCACGTCGCAGTCAGGTCAAAGCGCCAGAGCGGCCGATCGTGGTGGACCGCGACGGTTGAGGAGCTGCCAGGTTGCGCTGCCGAAGGAAGCACTCCGGACGAAGCGGTCCGGCTGCTGCGCTCGGCGAAGGAGACTTGGGTGAGGACCGCACTCGAACAGGGACGCCCGATCCCCGTGCCGGGTTCCGTGACCAAGGCGAAGGATCGCTCCGGTCACAGCGGGCGGTTCCTCGTGCGCATGCCGGGCGCGCTTCACGCCGAGCTCGCCACCGCCGCCGAGCGCGAGGACATCAGCTTGAACCGGTTCGTGACCGAAGCCCTGGCGAGGGCGGTGGCGCCGCCGGCGGACGCCGCCACGGCGACCGTGACGCTCAACGCCGCGGTGACAGCGGACGCGACCGCCACGCCCGACCCGACCGAGACGCCCGCCGCCACGGAGACGTCCGCCGCCACCGAGACGCCCGCCATCACCGAGACGCCGGCCGCCACCGATACCGCTGCTGCGGCAATCGCAGAACAAGCCTCGCCACCACCGAAGCGCGAGCGGCTGCGCGACTCCGTTCCGGCAGATGCAGCCGGCGCGAGCGCTCCCGTCGCCTCCTCTGAGGATCCGGCAGCACCCCGGCAGCCGGCGCGAGCGCTGCAAGTGGCGCTGGCGACCAACCTCGTCGTCGTCGTCGTCGCAGCGCTCGTCGCGGTGGCGTTGTTCATCCTCGCGTTGCAGCGCGGCATCTGAGTCCGCATCCAGGGCCGGGGCATGTCGCGCCCGCGCCCGCGCGCCTGCAAGCCGACCTTCGTGTGGAGGATCGTTTGAGCTGAGGCCGAAACCGCCGGTCGTGCGCAACCCGACGCTCCACGGCATCCTCGCGGCGTTCACGGCCGACGCCGCAGGTCAGCTCGCGGCCGAGACGGCCGGAGGAGCCGAGGTGGACTTCGAGCTGATCGAGGCCGAAGGCCGACCGGGCCGCACCGCGCTCTATTGCTACCGGGCGCTGACGAGCGAGTTCATCGACGAGCGGCTCGACCTGTTGCGGGTGCTGCCGACCTACGCGGCGGCGGCTCAGGCTCTCGCCGGCCTCGACGGGTTGCCGGCCTACCTCGAGGTGAGGGGCGAACACCCGATCCCGAGCGCCGCCCGCGAGCGGGCTGACCGGGCGCTGCGCGCGTTGCTCGATCACGTGTTCGCGGAGCGCAGCGAGTTCGGGGTGGCGCCGGCGCGGTTCGAGACGGCGTACGCGGAACTCGAGCGCGCGGTGTACGAAGCCCGCCGCGTGAGCACCGTGATCGCGCCGCTCCTCGGGCTCGGGCTCGACTCCGAGACGAGCGAGCTCGCCCTCGGCGGCGGGCTCTCGCTCGTCCGCGGCGATGCACTTGCCGACGCTCCGGTGCAGGCCGTCTGGAGCGAAGGCGGCGATGGGCGCGAGGAAGAGCCGAACGTGCTCGCAGTCCTGACCATCGTGCAGGAGCGGGGAGCGCCATCGCCGGTGGCGCTCGCACGGTCGCGCTTTGGCCGGCTGCTGAGCGCGGTGCGATTGTTCGAGCCGGGCGGCTACGCGCTCGGACCGATCGCGTGGACGCGCAGCGATGTCGGGCGGTGGCGCCAGTTCGCGCTCGACGGCCGTGGGCGACCTGGGGCCGAGACGTTGATCGACGCCGCACACGAAGACGAGCTGCGCGGGTTCTTCAACCTGGTGACCAAGCGCGCTCCGGCCGCCGGTGAGATCGCGTGGGCGCTGGCGCGCTTCGAGATGGGCTGCGAGCGCCTGGCCCCGTTCGAGGCGTTGACGGACTACCTGCTGGCGCTACGGGCACTGCTCGAGCCTGAGGGGCCGTCGAGCGGGCGCCTGTCCGGCCGGCTGGCCGC
>JAFAZV010000178.1 GCA_019239445.1 Solirubrobacterales bacterium | reverse complement strand
CGATCGGGTTGACGTGACCCCAGTAGGTCTCGGGCTGGGGGTGGACCTGCGGGTCGCCGTAGACCTCGCTCGTCGAGGCGAGGAGGAACCTGGCGCGGTGCATCTTGGCCAACCCGAGTGTGTGGTGCGTCCCGTAGGAGCCGACTTTCAGCGTGTGCAGCGGCAGGCGCAGGTAGTCGATCGGCGATGCCGGCGAGGCCAGGTGATAGACGAAGTCGACCGGCTCATCGACGAAGTAGGGGTCGATGATGTCGAGGTGAAGGTTCGTGAACGCATCCGTGCGAATGTGGTGGATGTTGGCCAGCGACCCGGTTTCGAGGTTGTCGACCGAGATCACGCGATGGCCGCGGCGCAGCAGCTCTTCGCACAGGTGCGAGCCGAGGAAGCCGGCGCCGCCGGTGACGAGGCAGGTGGGCATGCAGGGCAATCTACCTCGGCCGGCGCAGCGGCCGCCATCTCACTAGAGTTTTTGCATGGCCGCGCCTAGGTTCGTCGAGCGCTTGAACGAGCAGATCGCGCACGAGTTCGCCGCCTCGCAGCAGTACATCGCCAACGCGATCTACTACGACGGCCAGACCTTGCCGCGTCTGGCTGCCTTCTTCTACGCCCAAGCCGTTGAGGAGCGCAACCACGCGATGATGATGGTGCAGTACCTGCTCGACGCGGACGCCAAGGTGACGGTGCCGGGCGTCCAGGCGCCAGAGACGGAGTTCGCTGACGCCGTTGCTCCGGTGGCGCTGGCGCTCGAGCAGGAGCGGCGGGTGAGCGACCAGATCGCCACCCTGATGGGCTTAGCACGCGACGAGGGGGACTACCTCAGCGAACAGTTCGTCCAGTGGTTCCTCAAGGAGCAGGTCGAGGAGGTAGCGACGATGTCGTCGCTGCTCGCGGTCGTGCAACGCTCGATCGAGAACCCGATGCTGGCCGAGGACTACCTCGCGCGCGAGCACGCCGCGGCCGAGGGAGCCGACCCGACCGCGCCGACGGCGGCCGGCGGAGCGCTTTAGCGAGCTATTTGACCGCGGCGCGGAGGTCGTGGCGGTCGCCGCGCCGGATCGTCACTCGCTCGGCGTCGAGGTGCTCGAGCAGCGCTTGGGCGAACTTGCGCGAGGTGCCGAGCGCGTCGCGAAGCTGCGCCAGCGTGATCGTCCCCCCGTTCGCGCGGGCGATTTCGATCGCCCGCTCCCGAACCGCAGCCAAGGTATCGCGGTGGTAGTGCAGCGAGCGCGACACCCGCACCGCCCGCCCGGCCGCACGCAGCGCAGCAAGATCGTCGGGGTCGAGCTCGGAGTCGAGGGGCGGCTCGATCCCGGCCTCCTTGAGCCGTTGCTCGAGCGCGAGCGCTGAGGCGCTCAGCGGCGGTAGCGCGGGCCTCGCGGGCGTCGCGGGCGGTGGCGGCGTCGCGGGCTCCTCGGGCGCCTCGCCCCGCGCGAGCTTCTCCAGGCGAGACAGCGTCGCCCGGCTGGGGCCGTGCCTAACCGGGCTCGGGTCGAGCACGACGCCGCCGCCCAGCGTGTCGGGGGGTGCGATCCGGCGCACGACGAGCCGATCGCCGGCTGCGGGAACCAGCGGCTGCTCGAGGCGAAGCTGCCACAGGGAGCTCCCGAGCCAGGTCAGCCGAGCGGGCGTCTCACGCGTGCCATGGTGCACCTGAACGCGAGCCCCGGGTGCGGGTGCGTCGTCCTCGAACTGAAGCCGCGCGTCGATGCGGTAGCTGGCATGCAGCTCGGCACGGGGCGAGGCCAGCACATCCCCGCGTGCGATCTGTGCCACCGCGGCCCCGGTGAGGTTCACCGCCACCCGCTGCCCGGCTTCGGCGCTTTGCACGGGCTGGTCGTGCACCTGCACGCCGCGGACCCGCACCCGCCGCCCCTCGGGCAGGACGAGGAGCTCATCGCCGCGCTTCATCGCGCCCGACCACAGCGTTCCGGTGAGGACGGTGCCGGCGCCCTTGATCGTGAACACGCGATCGACGTGCAGCCGGCTCTCGCCATCGCGCTCGCGGCGGCCGGGCAGGCGGCTGCTCACGCGGTCGAGCGCCGTGAGCAGTGCGTCCAGCCCGGCACCGGTGCGGGCACAGACCGGCACCACCTCGGCGCCGGGCAGGAGCTCAGCGGCCTCGAGCACCGCGGCCTCGGGATCGCTCAGGTCGGTCTTGGTCACCGCGACGACGCCGTTGTCTACGGCCAGCGCGCGCAGGACGGCTGCGTGCTCGCGGGTTTGGGGCATGACACCGTCATCAGCGGCCACGGTCATGAGGTAGAAGTCAATCCCGGTCGCGCCGGCGACCATCGTGCGCACGAAGCGCTCGTGGCCGGGCACGTCGACAACCGAGACTCGGCGCCCGGAGGGCAGCGCCAGGCTCGCGTAGCCGAGCTCGATCGAGATCCCTCGGGCCCGCTCCTGCGGCAGGCGATCGGTCTCGACGCCGGTGAGCGCGCGGATCAGGGCGGTCTTGCCGTGGTCGATGTGTCCGGCCGTGCCGAGCGTCAACGGCGGCGCCGAGACAGGCGCGCGGGCGCTCACCGCGACAGACAACGTACGGCGGCCCCGACCGCCTCGGCTGCCGGCTCGATCTCCTCGTCGCTGAGCGTCCTCGGGTCGAGCATCACGCGGCCGTCGTGCACCCGCGCGATCACCGGCGGATCCTGGCGGCGCAGCGCGAGCATCAGCGCAGCCGGGTCGAGCTCGGGTGCAAGCGCCACGGCAGGTCCTTCGAGCTCGAGCAGCGGCAGCGCGCCGCCTCCTACTTTGGCCGTCGAGGCGACCACCTCCGCGTCACCGGCGCCGATAGCTGCGCGCAGTCGCCGCGCCCGGGCGTTGAGCGTGCCCTCGTCGGCGTCGAGCATCGCGAGCACCGGGATCTCGAGGCGGGCTCGAGCCGGGTCGCGAAGCAGCATCAGGGTCGCCTCGAGCGCCGCGAGCGAGAGCTTGTCGATCCGCAGGGCACGCGCGAGCGGATGCTCGCCTGCCGCCTTGATCGCTGTCTGGCTGCCCACGAGCAGTCCGGCCTGAGGGCCGCCTAACAGCTTGTCGCCCGAGCAGCATACGAGCGCCGCGCCCGCCGCCACCGAGCGCCGTAGCGGAGGCTCATCGCTCAAGGCTGGGATTCCGGCCGCATCCGCGAGCACTCCCGAGCCGACGTCGTCGATCACCAACGCTCCGAAGCCGCACAGCGCCTCGATCGCCACATCCTCGACGAAGCCGAGCGAGCGGAAGTTCGACTGGTGCACGCGGAGGATCAGGGCGGCGGGCGCAGCCTCGAGCGCGCGCTGGTAATCCTCGCTGCGGGTGCGGTTGGTCGTACCGACCTCGATCAGCCTCGCGCCCGACTGCGCAACCACTTCGGGGATGCGGAAGCCGCCGCCGATCTCGACCAGCTGCCCGCGCGAGACGATCACGGCACCGCCGGGCCCGGCGAGCGCCGCGGTGGCGAGGAGCACCGCGCCGGCGCCGTTGTTGACCACGAGCGCGGCCTCGGCGCCGGTGAGCTCGCGCAGCAGGGCGTCAACGTGGGCCTGGCGACTGCCGCGCTGGCCGGAATCGAGGTCGAGCTCGAGATTCGAGTAGCCGGCGGCGGCGCTCTCGAGCGCACGCTGGGCCGCCGGCGCCAAGGGTGCCCGGCCGAGATTGGTGTGGAGGATCACGCCGGTGGCGTTGAGCACGCGCGTCAACGTAGGCCGGCTGAGGGACTCAAGCAGTCCGCGCGCACGCCGCTCGATCGCATCGGCGTCGGTGGCCGGGGGGCCGGCCGCCCTCGTCACGAGGGCCGTCCGCGCTTCCTCGATCGCTTGCCGGGCGGCGCTCACCGCCAGCCCATGCGGGGCTCCGAGCTTCGCGACCAGCTCGTGGACCGCGGGCAGCTCCCTCAGGCGTGCGGCTGCGGCGTCGTTCCCGCCACCCACTCGCCCTCCTCCTTCTTCCAGATCGGGGCCTGCGCCTTGATCGCGTCGATGATCTCGCGCCCGCCCGCGAAGGCCGCGTCGCGATGGGGCGCGGAGACCGCGATGGCGAC
>JAFAZV010000112.1 GCA_019239445.1 Solirubrobacterales bacterium | reverse complement strand
CACGACGGGTCAGACCGGATGCCGTGGAGCGGGCGCTGGAGCACGAGCCGGACGACATCAAGGTCGTGATCGAGTTCGCCGACGTCTGACTGTTTGACGTCGGTCCGGGCTGTCACCGCTTCAGTTCCAGGTCAGAGCCGCGCGCTGAGCCCAGTACGCGTCGCTGTTCTGTTCGAGTGAGGCGAGCCGGCGCTCGGACTCGTCCGTCCAGACGAGCTCGCTGGCGCGCAGATTGCTCTGCAGCGTCTGGGCGGTCGCGGCGCCACTCAGCACCACCGTTGCCCACGGCCGCGCCAGCACGGCGGCCAGCGCGAACACGTCAGGCGTGACGCCGGCCTCGGTGGCGGCCGCCTCGAGCTCGGGCGCTGAGTCACGTCCGGCCAGGCGGCCGTTGGCCAGCGCCTCCTTGACGTAAACCCGGAGGCCGAACGCGGATGCCTGCGCAAGCGCCGGTTCGGCGGCGCGCTCGTAGAGGTTCCAGGTTGCTTGCACGGCATCGAAGAGGTCGAGCTCGAGCGCGCGCTCGAGCGTTGCTTGCTGTGTCGTGCCGCTGACGCTGACGCCGATCGCGAGCCCGTCGGCTCGCAAGTCCGCCAGCTCGGAAAGAACCCGGTCGTCCTCGAGGACGCCGCTGTCGGGCGTCGCCGAATGGATCTGGTAGAGCTCGAGCCAGTCGCCGAGCTGCTCGCGTGTCTCCGCCAGCTGGCGGCGCAGGGTCTCGACGTCGTGGTGCTTGACCTCCGGCGGGTCCGCATCGACCTGCCAGTTGGCGGTGTAGACGTAGCCCCACTTCGAGCTGACGACGACGTCGCCAGGCCGGCGCGAGCGAAGCCATTGGCCCAGGAACTCCTCGGCGCGGCCGTAGGAGCGCGCGGCGTCGAATGCTCTGACGCCTTCCTCGTACGCCGCATCGAGGACGGCGTGCGCATTCCCGCGCAGGGCGTCTACGGACCGGTCCGGCCCCAGGTCGACCCCATGCCCGAGATTGAGGTAGCCGGGACGGCCGAGCGCGGCGAGCCCGAGCCCAATGCGGTGGCGCATCGAGCCCGCCGCTTTCACGCCCGCGGTCGACGCGGTCCCAAGCTGCGATTCGTTTCCCATGCTCCTCGTCCGACGCTCGTCGCTGACTTCAATGCTCAGGCTCTGCTCCGGCGTCTGGGCGGCGACCTCGAATCGCTCGACGCGCGCCGAAGGTCGCGTCCTCGCCCTCGTCCCCGGGGCCGCTCATGCTTGAGCGGTAAACGCTTGATCGGTAAGTTACGGCAGAAGACAACCCCGTTCCGAGGGGGCGGCGTGCGCGGGATCAGGAGGTCTGCCGGTGCCGGTCGTGCCAATTCGGGAAATCATGGACCATGCCTTCTCGGAGCGCTATGGCATCGCGGCGATCAACGTCGTTGACGACCTGACGCTGGAGGCCGTTCTGGCGGCGGCGACGGAGCTGGAGTCGCCCTTGATCGTTCAGACCTCGCTGAAGACGGTGAAGGCGATCGGAGCTCGGCCGCTGTACAGCATGTGGCGCGCACGCGCCGACGAGGTGCCGGTTCCGGTCTCGCTTCATCTCGACCACTGCCCTGATCGGGAATGGATCACCGTCTGCCTCCGAGCGGGTTGGAACTCGGTGCTGTTCGACGGCTCGGCGCTGGACGTCGCCGAGAACACGCGGCAGACGATTGAGGTCGTCGCGGAGGCCGACGGGTACGGAGCACAGGTCGAGGGCGAGATCGAGAGTGTGGTTGGCGTTGAGGATGATGTTGGCTCCGACGAGGGTGGTCAAGTTCACCCGGTCGAGGTATCTGCGCGGTTCATCGAAGAGACGCAGGTTTACTCGTTTGCTCCGGCGATAGGCACGGCGCATGGCCTGTACAAGAGCGCACCCGAGCTCAAGCCTGAGCGGGTGACGGACCTCGTGGCGCTGCATCCGATCCCGATGGTGCTGCACGGTGGAACCGGGTTGACAGCAGAGCAGTTCGCTGACCTGATCTCTCGTGGGTGCGCAAAGGTGAACATCTCGACGGCGCTCAAGATCGCGTTCGTCGATGCGCATCGGGAGTACCTGGACGCGAACCCGGGCAAGCACGATCCGCCGTCGCTGCTGAGCCACGTGAGAGCGGCGGTCAAGAAGATCGCTCAGCATCACATCGAGATGTTCGGCTCCGCCGGACGGGCGCGTGCGCTGTCGGGGTCGACCGGCTGATTGATGCCGGCCCTGATCTTTGACTGCGACGGGGTGCTAGCTGATACCGAGCGCGACGGGCACCGCATCGCCTTCAATGAGACGTTTACAGAGGTTGGGCTTCCGGTGCAGTGGTCCGAAGCGGAGTACGGCGAGAAACTTAAGATCGGCGGCGGCAAGGAACGGATGGCGTCGCTGCTGACCGCTCAGTTCGTGCGCGCCAACGGGCTGCCGACGGATCCCTACGGACAACGAGAGCTGCTGGCCGACTGGCACAAGCGCAAGACGGCGCGATACAAGTCGATGGTCCAAGCGGGGCGCTTACCGGCGCGGAGCGGAATCGCGCGGATCGTCCAGGAAGCCCTTGATGCCGGCTGGACGCTCGCCGTCGCATCGACATCAGCCGAGGAATCTGTCAGGGCGGTGCTCGAGCACGTGGTTGGCAGCGCCAACGCGGGGAGGTTCGAGGTCTTCGCAGGTGATGTGGTCCCGGCGAAAAAGCCCGATCCCGCGATCTACGTGCTCGCCCTCGAGCGGATCGGACTCGGTCCGCAGGAAGCTCTGGTGGTCGAAGATTCGCGCAACGGTCTGCTCGCCGCGATCGGTGCCGGTCTGCGATGCGTGGTGACGGTCAGCTCCTACACCGCCCATGAGGACATGCGCGAAGCGGTGCTTGTGCTCACCAGTCTCGGCGACCCGGGGGATCCCGCGCGAGTGTTGGCGAACCGGGGCGCCGCGAAACCGGGCGACATCGTCACGCTTGACGATCTCGAGGCGTGCCGGACTGAACCCCTACTCGACACGGAGGCTGCATGAGCGACACACCGCTGGGCCAGGCGGAGCTGGTGGTCCGGGCGATTGCCCAGACGGCCGTCGACAACGAGAAGTACTTCTGCGAGCTCGATGCCGTGGTCGGCGATGGCGACTTCGGCTATTCGCTGGCGCGCGGCTTCGAGGTGGTCCTCGGGGATTGGGACACGCTCGAATACAGCGACATGAGCGGTCTGCTGAAGAAGACCGCGATCATCCTGAGCAAGCGGATCGGCGGCACCTCTGGGCCGATCTGGGGGACGGCCTTCCTGCGCGCGGGCGGAGCCCTCACGAACGTGACCGAGCCCACTCGCGAAGAGGTGATCGCCGCGTTGCGAGCCGCGATCGAGGGGATCAAGCAGCGTGGCAACACCGATCTCGGGGACAAGACGTT
This sequence comes from Solirubrobacterales bacterium, assembly GCA_019239445.1. Classification (GTDB taxonomy): domain Bacteria; phylum Actinomycetota; class Thermoleophilia; order Solirubrobacterales; family Solirubrobacteraceae; genus Palsa-465. The sequence continues at coordinate 1,820 of JAFAZV010000112.1, read as the reverse complement.
GCTCGACGCGCTCGTTCCTGCCGTGGACACGCTCGAGGAGGCTCTTCCCAACGGCACCCAGCCGGCGATCGAACGTGCGGCGGCGACCGCGCGCGAACGCGCCGAGGCGACGAAGGGCATGCTCGCCCAACGTGGGCGGGCGTCTTACACGGGCGAGCGCAGCCGCGATTCGGTCGATGCCGGTGCAATGGGTGTCGCGGTGATGTTCGAGGCGGTGAGTAACGCCTGGCGGGAGGCGGAGGTGCAGGCCTAGCTGATCAGGGCCGAGCGGAGGGTGCTGTCGGGAGATGCTGTGAAGCTGGCGTGAACTGCCGGCAAAACAACTGAGGCAGGTTCGAGGAGAGGAGACGTACGTGAAGAAGTTCGTGAACGATCCGCAACAGTTCGTGCCGGAGATGCTGAGAGGGATCGAGCTGGCCAATCCGGGCAAGCTGAAGTACCTGCCTGAGTACAACCTGATCATGCGTGCAGACTCGCCACGCGACGACAAGGTTTCGATCATCCAAGGGTCGGGTTCGGGGCACGAGCCGGCGCATGTCATGGCGGTCGGGCCGGGCATGCTCGATGCGGCGTGTCCCGGCGACGTGTTCTCTGCGCCACCCTCCGACTACGTGTATGAGACAACGAAGTTGCTCAAGAGCGACAAGGGCGTGTTGCACATCATCAACAACTACACCGGCGACCGTATGTCGTTCGACATGGGTCGCGAATTGGCCGAGGCGGAAGATGTCAAGGTCGCCACGATCATCGTCAACGACGACGTGGCGGTGAAGGACTCGACGTACACGGTCGGGCGTCGCGGAGTCGCGGGCAACTTCTTCGTCATAAAGGCGGTTGGCGCCGCATCGGAGCGCGGGGCCGAGCTCGAGGAACTGGTCACGCTCGGCGAACGGGTCAACTCGGTTACGCGTACGATGGGCATGGCGCTCACGTCATGCACGCCGCCTGCGAAAGGCTCGCCTCTGTTTGACCTCGGGGACGACGAGATGGAGATGGGCGTCGGGATCCACGGAGAGCCGGGGCGCCGCCGAGAAAAGCTGAAAAGTGCCAACGAGATCGTCGACGAGTTGCTCGAGGCGGTCGTGACCGACCTGCCTTACAACTCCGGCGACGAGGTCGCGCTGATGATCAATGGGCTCGGCGGGACTCCGATCTCCGAGCTCTACATCGCCTATGGTCGGGCCCACCAGCAACTTACGGACCGCGGCGTCAATGTCACGCGCAGCTACGTCGGCGAGTACTGCACGTCACTCGACATGGCTGGTGCCTCGTTGACGCTCGTAAAGCTCGACGACGAGCTAAACGACCTGTTGGACGCTCCAGCGGCAGTCGCGGTCCGCGTCTTCTAGGTCTGCTCGCCGGCGCCGGCGGGCCACGTTCCGCCGGCGCCCGGACTCCACGGCAGCGGGATTAGTTTCCCATGGGCAAGCGCCGATTCTGGGGGTGGTCGACGGCCGATCGCGATCAGCGCTGCCTGGATCGTCCCGGCATGGGCGACGACCAGCGCCGGCTGTCGACGAGCGGCGATGATCGTCAGCGCGCTGCTCGTGCGCTGCACCTGAGATCGAAGCGACTCGCCATCCGGGAACACGAAGTCGGGGTCGGCCGCCTCGAACGCCTTGAACAGGTCCGGCGACTCTGCTGCGATCTGCCGTTGGGACTGTCCCTCCCAGGCTCCCCGCTCAGACTCGATCAATTCGGCCAAGACGATCGGCTCGACGGCAACCGCGACAGCGACGACCGCCGCCGTCTGCCGGGCTCGCAGCAACGGCGATGTCCAGATCGCGAGTATGCCTGCGGCCACGGCCCGCGACGCGAGT
>JAFAZV010000381.1 GCA_019239445.1 Solirubrobacterales bacterium | reverse complement strand
GACGCGATCACGATGGGCCACGACTACGAGATGTCGGACTACACGCGCTCGGATCTGATCTTCACCAAGGAGATGCTGCTGGCCGAGCCGCTCGAGCGCACGCCGCTGCGGACCGAGGAGGAGTAGGAGCGTGAGCCAGGTTCTGTTCTTCATCGCTGCCATCGGTGCCCTGACCGGCGCGATCGGCGTCGTCTCGATGCGCAACCCGTTCTACAGCGTGCTGGCGCTGGTCGTGCACCTGATCTCGCTCGCGGCGCTGTTCCTCCTCCTGCGTGCTGAGTTCGTCGCCGCCTCCCAGGTGATCGTCTACGCCGGCGCGGTGATGGTGCTCTACGTGTTCGTCGTCGCCTACGTGGGCGGGGGCGAGGAGCTGGCGGCGGGAACGGCGCTGCGCATCCTCGGGCCGCTGTTCGCGTTCGCGCTGGCGATCGAGCTGTGCATCGCGATGCTCGGCTCGGCGCTCAAGGGGATCTCGAGCAAGGGCGCACCGTACGTGCTCGGGTTCGGGACGCCGCGACACATCGGCACCCTGTTCCTGACCAAGTACCTGTTCCCGTTCGAGGTCGCGTCGCTGCTGCTGCTGGTGGCGGCGATCGGCGCGGTCCTGCTGGCCCGCCGGCGCCGCGGGCTCGAGCACGACGAGGCGCTCGATCTGCGCGTGCGCGCACCGCGGCCGAAGTACACGGGCACGATGGCTGAGGCGGCAGGCGTGCGCCAGGCGGTGGAGGCGGCCGAGGAGCACATTGAGCCCGAGGTCGAGGTGGTGGGAACGCGACCCGCGAGCGGGATCGAGTAGGGCCATGGCGATCGGCTGGTACCTCGTCGTCTCCGCGCTGATCTTCTGCATCGGCGCCGGCGGCGTGCTCGCACGGCGCAATCCGCTCGTGGTTCTGCTCTGCCTCGAGCTGATGCTGAACGCGGCGAACCTGGCGCTGATCGCGTTCGCGCGCATGCACGGAGGCGAAGACGGACAGATCTTCGCCCTGATCATCATGGTCATCGCCGCCTGTGAGGTGACGGTGGGGCTCGGCCTGATCGTCGCGATCTACCGCCGCCGGCTGCCCATCGACGTCGACGAGCTGAGCGAACTGAACGGATGAGCATCACCACCCTGGGCTGGCTGGTGCTGCTGTGCCCACTCGTGGGGATGAGCTTGATCGCTTCAGGCTTCCGCCGCTGGCCGGGGCGAACGGCGGGCTGGATCGCCACGCTCGCGATCTTCGTCTCGTTCGCGTTCAGCGTCGCGATCCTGGTCAAGCTGCTCGGCGAGGCGCCCTCGGCGCGCGTGCACACCTCGACGCTGTGGAACTACGCCGTCTCGGTCGGCGTCGACGCCAAGCTCTCGATCCTGGTCGACCCACTGTCGGTGTTCATGATCCTCGTCGTCTCGGGCGTCTCGACGCTGATCCACCTCTACTCGGTCACTTACATGACCGCGGACCGGGGCTTCTCGCGCTACTTCGCCTACCTGAACTACTTCGTCTTTTCGATGCTGCTGCTGGTCCTGGCCGGCAACTTCTTCCTGCTGATCATCGGCTGGGCGTTCGTCGGCGCAGCGTCCTACCTGCTGATCTCGTTCTGGTACCGGCGCACCACGGCCACGCGCGCCGGCATCAAGGCATTCGTGATCAACGTCGTCGGCGACGTTGGGCTCGTGCTCGGGACGTTCTTCATCCTCAAGCACACCGGCTCGGTCGACTTCCTGAACACGTTCAGGGCGGCGCCGCACGTGTTCGCCCACAACAGCACGGACGTGGTCGTGGGGACGCTGCTGCTGCTCGTCGGCGCGTTCGCCAAGTCCGCCCAGGTGCCGCTGCACACATGGCTTCCCGACGCGATGGAGGGCCCGACCCCGGTCTCGGCGCTGATCCACGCGGCGACGATGGTCACCGCCGGCGTCTATCTGATCGCGCGCATGCACCCGCTGTTCGAGATCGCGACCACGGCCGCGGACGTCGGCGCGATCGGCGGCTGTCTCACGCTCGTGCTGGCGGCCACGGTGGCGCTGGTGCAGACCGACATC
>JAFAZV010000353.1 GCA_019239445.1 Solirubrobacterales bacterium | reverse complement strand
TCGAAGTACGCCTTCCAGGTCCGCCGGGCGGCGATCAGCTGCCCCGGCAGCGTCTGCGCTCCATCTGGGTAAACGCACCCCTTGCCGCTGATCTGTCCGCCCGAGCGCTTGATGCCGGGTGAGATCGCGGTATAGCTCGGGCAGTCCGCGATCGTCTGCTCCGTCGGCCCCTGACCGCTGATCAGCGCGATCCGGTTAGCCAGCGCGCTGCCCGCCACGGCGTAGTAGTTGGTGATCAGCTCGCCCTGGCGCGCGAGCGTTCCCGACAGGTACTTGTCGGGTGAGCTGGGCGCGAACGTCTGGCCGTAGCCCTGACCGGAGAGGACGATCATGAACAGGTGATGCACCGGGGGCAGTCCCAGGAGGCTCGACGGTGCGCCGGCGCCGGGGCCGGCGCCGCTGTTGGTGATCGGGGGCGGCACCGGCGCGGCCGGGCTCGCCGCCTGTGCGGCGGGTGATGGCGCGGCGGAGTGCACGATCGTCGTGGTTACGACCGTGATCGTCGGAGACGCGGCGGCTGGGGTTGCCGGCGCGGCGGCAACCGAGTCAGCCGCCGGCGGTGCCGCTGGCGCGGGACGAGGCGGCGCGGGTTGTGCGACCACGAGAAGTTTCGCTCCGGCGAGGTTCTGCAGATGAGCGCGGCCGAAGGAGCCGATCAGCACGCCGAAGGCGAGCATCGCCAGAACGGCCGCGGCGGCCGCGCGTGGCGAAGGCAGGCTTAGACCGAGTACCGGGGGTGCCTGTGGTTCCGGATCCGCGATCAGCGTGAGCGGCGCACCGCCGGGCGCGGCGCGCGCGACGCGTGAACCCCCTTCCAGCATCGAGCCCAGCACCTCGGCGGCTGGAGCCGGCAGCGCCCCGCGGCGGGCCCCGCAGACCAGGCAGTAGCGCTGATCGTGCGCCAGCCGTGCGCCGCAGGCAGCGCACCGTCCAGTCGCTCCTGACCGTGTTTGCTCTTGACGCATGAATACACGACTGAGTGTTTCGTGACACCTCGTGACACATGTGAACGACCTGTTACCGATTGTCAGGTGCGGTGGCGACTGCGGTTACACGCTGTTCACAAGTCCGCGCAAAGCGCCGATAACCTTGCGCCCGATCATGGGGGTGAGCCCGGATGCATGTGTCACTTGTGGCGCGCCACTGGCGAGCGATCAGCGCTACTGCCTGAACTGTGGCGAGCGCCGAGGCAAGAGTCGCTTCCCCGCGGCGCTGGCGGTAGCTCAGCCTGCCGCCGCGCCGACCGCGGTGCCGGTCGCGCGAGCTGAACGCCGGCGGCGGCTCTCGCCTGGAGCCACGCTGATCACCGGCCTGGCCACGCTTCTGCTCGCGCTCGGAGTGGGAGTCGAGATCGGCCGCCTCGGCAACAGCAACAGCACGCCGCAGCGAGCCAGCGCGCCCGTCCAGGTCGTCACCGTTGGCGGCTCCCCGGGCGCGGTCGGCCCGGTCGATACGGCGGCGCAGAGCACCGCCTCGACACCTCAGCAAAGCGCCAAGACCGGCCGTAGCCAATCCCAGGCAGCAGCCACGGCGAGTCAGCCGAAGGTCGTGCATGTGACCAAGGAGGTGCAGGCGAAGGCGAGCGCCGCGGCGGCGAAGGTGCTCGGCGCCAGCGACAAGAATCTGGCCCCGGCCACTGTGCAGCCGGGCCAGTCCTGCAGCCACGGCGCCGGCTGCCAGGGCGGCAAGTTCACGGGCAACTTCTTCTCGCCCTGATGCGGCTACCCCTGAGGCGCACGCCGTCCAGTCCAGTCGCCGGCGCGGGCGGAGCTCCACCCCTGGTTGCGGATTCGCTGCCCAGCGGCGAGGGTGACGTCGACCTGGGGCGCCGGCGCGATGAGTTGATGGTGCGCGTCGCCGAGCTGCAGTTCGACCTCGGCGGCCTCGTCTACGAGATGGCGATCCGCGACCGGATGCGTGTCGATGTGCTCGTGCAGCGAGCGGCGGCGCTTCAGGATGCCGACGCCGAGCTGGCAGAGGTCGAGCGGATCCTCAGGCTCGAGGAAACCTCCACCGCGGGCGCCTGTGCCAGCTGCGGCGCACCGCACTCGGCCGGCGCCGCCTACTGCTGGCAATGCGGCCAGCCGCTGCTCCAGCAGGTGCCCGAGGAAGCGATCGCGGGATCATCCGAACTGTCCGGTGACGTAGTCCCGCGTTCGTGAGTCGGTCGGCTGCCTGAAGATCGTCTCGGTCTCGCCGTACTCGATCAACGTGCCGACTCGGGCGCCGGTATCGAGGCTGAAGAACGCCGTCATATCCGCCACGCGCGCGGCCTGCTGCATGTTGTGTGTGACGATCACGATCGTGTAGCGATGCTTGAGTGTGTGCATCAGCTGCTCGATCGAAGCCGTGGCGATCGGATCGAGCGCCGAGGCCGGCTCGTCGAGCAGCAGCACATCGGGCTCGATCGCAATCGCACGCGCGATGCATAAGCGCTGCTGCTGCCCTCCTGACAGACTGAGCGCGCCGTCGCGGAGCCGATCCTTGACCTCGTCCCACAGCGCCGCCTGGCGAAGCGCTCGCTCGACGCGCTCGTCTAGGCGTGACTTCATGCCCAGGTTCCGCGGGGCCCAAGCGACGTTGTCGTAGATCGACTTCGGGAACGGGTTGGGCTTCTGGAAGACCATCCCGATGCGCCGCCGAACTTCAACACGGTTCGTCGCGGGCGCGTAGACGTCGTGGCCGTGGTACAGGACCTGTCCCGTGAGGCGGAAGCCCGGAATCGAGTCGTTCATCCGATTGAGGCTGCGGATGAAGGTCGACTTGCCGCAGCCGGACGGACCGATCACGGCGGTGACCAGGTTGCGGTAGACCTTCAGGGTCGTCCACCCCAGCGCCTGGTTCTCGCCGTAGAAGACGCCCATGTCGGCGATGTCGAACACGGCCTCGCGCAGCCGTTCGGGATGGCGAGCTCGCTGGCTCAGCTCGCGCGGTGGCGGCACGGCTGCGGAGCTGGTAGCGGCGCCGGTTTGGATACGCACCCGGCTCGGGGCCGTCTCGTCGCTCGCGCCGCGGCCGGTCAACGTCTCCCACGCGGTCATGCGGCGATCTTCGCGCGCGTGCGCGCGAGTAGGAGCCTGGCCAGGACATTGGCGAGCAGGATGAAGGTGAGCAGCACGAACGCCGCGCCCCAGGCGCTGGTCAGCGCCGAAGGGGAGGGAAGGTCATAGGTGGTGAAGATGTAGATCGGGATGCTCGGCACGCCGTGCCCGAAGATCACCAGCTGCGTCGCGTTCGGGTTGTAGATGCTGTTGACGAACAGCAGCGGTGCTGTCTCGCCTGCGGCGCGGGCCACCGACAGGATCGCGCCGGTGGCGATCCCGCCCATGGCCGCCGGAAGGATCACTCCCCGCACCGCCCGCCAGCGCTCGACCCCGAGCGAGTCGGCAGCCTCGCGCAGGCTCGCGGGGACGAGCAGCAACACCTCCTGGCTCGAGCGCGCGATCAGCGGCAGCATCACGATCGCCAGCGCGACCGACCCGGCGAAACCCGATTCCCGTCCGGCGGGAGCGACGATCAGGCCGAACACGACGACGCCGACGATGATCGTGGGCACACCCTGGAGCAGGTCGAGCATCAGCTTGAGCGCGCGTGCCGGCGCCGATCGCGCGCCGGCGAATTCGGTCAGGTAGATACCGGTGAGCACGCCGATCGGGATCGCGATGAGCGCGCCGAAGCCGACGATGAGCGCGGTTCCGATCAAGGCATTGGCGATCCCGCCCCCGGCCAAGCCGGCGGGGTTCTTGGTCAAGAAGGACAGGCTGAGCGCTCCAGCGCCCTTGCTCGCCACCGTGTACGCGACTTCGATCAGTAGCGCGACCGCGAACGCCGCCGACACCGACGCCGCGAGCGTGATGGCGGAGCTCACGAGTGTGCGCCGGCGGAGGTTTCCCGATGCCGTCAACGGCGACGTCGCGTCAAAACCCGACCGTGACGTGTCGAAGGTCTCGGAGACAGCGCTCATGTCGCCAGGACTCGCTGCACGTCGAAGCGCGACGCGATCATCCTGGCCAGCAAGCTGGTCAAGAGCCCGATCCCCAGGAGGATCAGCGCGAGGTAGAACAGCGACGGGATGTGGAGCTTGTTCTCTGGGGTGTTGAACTCAGTTGCGATGCGGCTGGCTAGGCTGTTGCCCGGCAGGAACAGCGACGCGTGGATCCCGGCCCCGTCGCCGATCATCTGCGTGACCGCAATCGCCTCGCCGAGCGCGCGTCCCAGCCCGAGCACGGCCGCCGCAACCACGCCTGACACGGTGCTCGGGAGTACGACTCCGCGAATCGTCTCCCAGCGGGTGGCGCCGAGCGCCGCCGCCCCGTCCTTGAGCTCCTGCGGTACGGTCAGGAACAGATCGCGGCTGAGCGCGGCGATGATCGGGAGGACCATCAGGGTCAGGCCCAGGCTGGCGGTGAAGATGCTGAGCCCGGTGGTCTGCGGCGCGCCGAACAGCGGGAGAAACCCGAGCACGTCGTGGAGGAAGGGCTCGAGGTGCTGCTGCGCAAAAGGCGCCAGCACGGCGACGCCCCAGAAGCCGACGATCACACTCGGGATTGCGGCCAGCATCTCGACCAGAGGCCCGACCACGGCCCGCACCGGCCGCGGCGCGATCATGCTCAGGTACAGCCCGATCGCCACCCCGAGCGGCGCCGCCAGCGCCAGTGCTGCGAGCGCGCTGATCAGCGTGCCGTAGATCGCCGCCGCGGCGCCGAACACGCCGAAGTTCGGCGCCCAGGTCGAGCGGCCGATGAAGCCGAGTCCGAACTTCGAGATCGCGGGGCTCGCGCCGTGCACGACCTGGAGGACGATCTCGCCGAGGACCGCGAGCGTGAACAGCCCGGCGGCCCCGCACAGGGCGTAGAGGAGGCGGTCGCCGACTCCGCGCGGAACGCTCGAATTCCTGTGTCGTCGCGGTACCCGCACCCGGTACCTGATCCTTGCCGAGGATGACACCGCGCGGCAGGGTAAAGAAAACTCAGTGGCCGATCTGAGCCTCGCGCGGCCGTAACCATATTTCCAATTCGTGGTCACAACTGCGCAACAGGTGGGCTCTTCGCCGTCGCGATCCTTCCGCCGGGTTCGCCGGGCGGGCCGGGCCGGGGTCCGCCCGAAGCGAACTCATCTCAGCCACTTTTCCAACCGGAAAGGACATTGCATTGCCTTGCAAGCGACTCGCCCGGCTGGCGTCTGCCGCTGTGGCGGCGGCCGCCTTGACCGGGTTCGCAGCTGCCGGTGCGTCCGCGGCTCCGACCCTCCAAGGTGCCGGATCCACGTTGGTTGCGCCGCTCGAGGCCGAGTGGGCGACAGCCTGGGCGAATCAGACCGGGAATCCCACCCCCACGTACCAGGCCGTCGGCTCCGGCACCGGGCTCAAGGACATCGGCGCCGGCCTGGTCGACTTCGGCGCCTCCGATGCGCCGATCTCGGCCTCGACTAGCCCGTGTCCCGGCTGCTTTCAGATCCCGTGGGCGCTGTCCGCCACCGGCGTCAGCTTCAACCTCCCCGGCGTGCGCCGGCTGCACCTGACGGGCCAGGTCCTGGCGGCGATCTACCTCGGCCAAATCACGAACTGGCGCGATCGCCGGATCACGTCGCTGAATCGTGGCACGCGCCTGCCGAACCTGCGCATCACTCCCGTTCACCGCGCGGATGGCTCCGGTGACTCATACGCGTTCACCGACTATGAGTCTTCGGTCAGCGGCGCCTTCCGCTCGCGGATCGGTCGCGCCACGAAGCCGTCGTTCCCGGTCGGTCCCGGCGCCACCGGCAACAGTGGCATGGTCACAGTCGAGGAGGGCACGAGCGGCTCGATCGCCTACGTGGCGGTGACCTACCTGATCGCGCACGGGCTCCCCGCGGCGTCGATCAGGAACGCCGCTGGCAACTACGAGGTTCCGAACCTGAACAACATCTCCTCGGCGGCCTCATCCGTGAGCCACATCCCCGGCAACAACGAGCTGCACATCGTCAACCCGTCGCGGCGGGCGAAGATCGCCTATCCGATCTCGACCTTCACCTACGCAATCCTGCGCCCGAGCGATCCGCTCGGCAACGGCGGCCTGGTCAGGTCGTTCATCGCGTACGCGCTCGGCTCAGGTCAGGCGTTTGCGCCGCGGCTCGACTTCGTTCCGCTCCCGCGGAACATCAAGCGCGCCGCCCAGGCCACGCTCGGCCGGGTGCATTGATCGACGCAAGTGACGCGGACAGCCCGGCCGCCGGGCGGCCGGGCTCGCCCGCAGCTTGATGGAGCCCGGCCGGATCGGCGAGATGATCCGCTGGGCCGAAGGTTTGGGTCACCCTCAGAACCGGAGGTTGTTGTGAGACGTCTGATCGCAGTCGCGTCGTGCCTGGTCGCGCTCGCCGTCACGGCCGGTGCAGCGGCGGCGACCAAGCGAATCGTCAAGCCGGCGAAGCAGGTCAACATCGCCTGCACCACCAGCGTCGGCGTGATGGTCGCCGAAGGCGACACCGGCGTCGCGCCGCCGGTCGCGCAGGGCACCGAGTACGGAACCGCGCACTGCAGCGGCGGCATCGGCAATGGAGTGCAGCGAGACCTATTCCGCATTCCGGAGAGCGGCAACACGCTGGCCAACGTGATCTGGTACTTCCGTGGCGGCTCGATCTCGGGCAAGTACGAGCTGACTCCGCAGGAAGGATCGTTCAACTTCCTGCAGGCCGATTCCACGGGAAAGCTGACCGTCACCGGCGGTGGCGGCGCCTACCGGGGCGTCAAGGGCGCGGGAACGATTGTCTGCCATACCGACGATGGCATCCACACGCGCTGTATCAACCGGCTGAAGGTGAAGCTCGGCTGACGCGACTCTCACCGGGCGGTGCGCACGCGGCGCGACTGCAGCGCGCAGCTCCTAAACGAGGTCTTATGGGGCGTCCTGATTAGGACGCCCCATGCGCGGTAAACGGTGTGGGTAGTGGGCCTTTTGTCTTTCTCGTTTTTCCCTATAAGGAGGTAGGCCATGATCAGCCGCATCGATCGGCTGGCCGTCGAGCTCCCGCCGCCGTCCGAGCCCGACGTAGACGGCGCCAGCGTCGTCCAGGAGTTGATGGGCGGACGCTTCGGCGAGATGTCGACGCTGATGAACTACACGTTCCAGTCGTTCAACTTCCGCGGCCGCCAGAAGGCGCGTCCGTTCTTCGACCTGATCGCCAACATCGCCGCCGAGGAGTTCGGCCACATCGAGCTCGTTGCAGCCGCGATCAACACGATGCTGACCGGCGCCTCGCCGACCGACAACGGGCGTGGGCCCGGCACGCCGCTCGGCGCGGTCAAGGGACTCGGCAATCCACATCACTTCGTGGCCGGAGGCCAGGGAGCGCTGCCGCAGGATTCTCGCGGAGCGCCGTGGACGGGCGACTTCGTGTTCGCGTCCGGCGACCTGATCGAGGATCTGACGCACAACTTCTTCCTCGAGACCGGCGCCCGTAGCGGGAAGCTGCGGGTCTATGAGATGGTCGATCATCCCGCCGCCCGTGCTCTGACCGGCTACCTGCTGGTGCGCGGTGGTGTCCATCAGGTCGCTTACGCGCGCGCGATCGAGAAGCTCACCGGTGCCGACCTGACGAAGATGTTCCCGGCTCCGCGCATCCCGACCGAGAAGATCCCGGAGTGCCAGCCGCACATCCAGCAGGGACTGCACACGAAGCTCTACCGCTTCTCCACCACGGATTACCTCGAGCTGGCAGCCGTGTTCAACGGCCCGCATCCGGAGACCGGCGAGGAGCTCACGGTCGAGCAGGGTCCGCCGGAGGGCGCGCCGCCGAACGACCTGCCGCCGCAGCCGGCGGTGTTCGCGCCCGACTATGCCCCCGAGGAGATCACGGAGATCGCCACCCGCCTACGCGAGGCGGCCGGCCTCTCACGCGAGCCCAGCGGTGTGGTCGCCAATCAGCCCGAGGGGCTGGTCGCGAAGGTCGCCGACAAGCTGACGCCGTAGCGCCCTCGCGTCGCGCCGGCCGGTGCCTGAGACATCGGCCGGCGCGATGCTCCCTCCATACGCGTCGCCTCTAGTGGTTGAGGCGGCGCCTCTAGTGGTTGAGGCAGTCGGGGATGCCGAGTGCTTCCCAACCGCCGTTCTCCTGCGAAACGACCGGGCCAAGTCTGTGCTCGAGAGTCTGCATCGCGCTCGCCGGGTCGCCACCCGTAGCGAGATCCTGCGCCGCGCGATTCAGGTAGCTGAGCTTCTTCGCGAACGCCGCGACGGAGGCTGAGTACACGTCGGCTACTTCGCTCGGCGGATGCAGGCGGCGCAGCTGCGTCAGCTCCGGAGTAAGCACCGTGATACCGCGGCGCAGAAACACGTTCGCGCCCGTCGCAGAGTGCGGCGCTGCGATGTGCGCCGTCTGCTCGGCGGCGAGCAGGCAGACCTGGCTCGCGCGGTCGTGCAGCTGGCCGCTCGACAGCGGCTTGTTGCCGCAGCCGGCGAGCACGAGCGCAGCGAGCAGCGGCAGGACCGCTACACCCCATCTCATCGCAGCCGGACCCCCAGATGACGCTCGAGCTCATCGATCGTCTGCTCGGGTTCGACGTGGTGAACGGTCGTCATCCCCAACTCCGCAGCCGGCGCCAGGTTGAACGCGAGATCGTCCACGTAGACGCAGTCGCGAGCCTCGAGCCCGATCCGCTCGAGGCCGAGGGCATAGATCTCCACGGCCGGCTTGCGGATTCCGACCTCGCCCGAGATCACGATCGTGTCGAACAGCTGCGACAGCTGGGGGCGGTCGTAGCGTCGGGTGCCCCATGAGTTCGAGATCAAGCCCGTGCGCACGCCGGCCGCCCGAGCCCGTGCGACCGCCTCGACCATCGTCGCTTCGGGCGTGGAGCCCGCGAACAGCCGGTCGATCAGGTGCTCGGGCGAGACGCCAAGCATCGCTCCGAACTCCGTTTCGAACTGCTCCTCGGGCAGCTTCCCCGTCTCCAGCGCGATCAGCAGCTGCCGTGCGGCCGGATCGGAGCGAAACCGGTTCGCGACCCCCTCAGGCTCGATGCCCGCCTCCGCGCAGAAAGCGCGGAACGAGTCGAACAGGTTGCTGGTCAGGACGCCGCCGTAATCGACCAGCAGGCCGTGTCGACGGCCGTTCTCAGAAACCATGCCGCGTGACCTCGAGGGCGCGCCCGGCGATCTCGACGACACCTTCGCCGAAGTCCTTCAGATACGGGTCGTCGGTGGAGCCTGAGATCGCGCGCTTGTAGTTGCCCTCCATGAACACGACCGCCTTCCACAGGGCCAGCGTCACGTACCAGTCGAGCGCGGTCATCGAGCGGCCCGAGCGTTCCTCGTAGCGCGCGATCATTTCTTTGCGGCTCGGAAACCCCGGGAGCGACGTGACGTTCTGGAGGCTGAAGCGGCCAACAGGATCTCCGGCCTCGATCCAGTGGACCATCAGGTAGCCGAGGTCGGCCAGCGGGTCGCCGATCGTCGCCATTTCCCAGTCGAAGATCGCGATCAGCCGTGCCGGGGGCTCCGGCGCCAGCATCGTGTTGCCCAGCCGATAGTCACCGTGGACGATCGTTGCGGACGGCGACTCCGGCAGGTTGGCCCGCAGCCACGCACCCACCTGCTCGACCTCCGCGAGCTCGCGCGTCTTGTTGTGCTCCCACAGCCCCGTGAAACGCCGCAGCTGGCGCTCGAGGTAGCCCGTGGGCTTGCCGAATCCCTCAAGGCCCACGGCCTGCCAGTCCACCGCGTGCAGCTCGACCAGCGCGTCGATCAGCTCGTCGGCGATCCGGGCCCGCTGCTCGGGGTTGTCGAGGGGGTCGGGAAGCGTGTCGGTCACCACCACGCCCTCGAGGCGCTCCATCACATAGAACGGAGCGCCGATCAC
>JAFAZV010000141.1 GCA_019239445.1 Solirubrobacterales bacterium | reverse complement strand
CCGCTGCTCGCCGCTCGACGCGCGCGCGCTCCCGACGGTGGCGCTCAGCGCCTGGAGCGCGTTCACCGTGCGCGAGCTCTCATACAGGGGGAATCTCTGCGGCCGTCCGATCACGCGGCTCGGGGTCGGGTTGAACGGGACCCAGCCGGTGCCGCTGAAGTACACCTCGACCCACGCGTGGGCATCGGTCTCGCGAACCTGGTAGCTGTGCGTCGCGGCGTCGTAAGAGCCCGGCAGGAAACCGACCGCGACCCGCGCCGGGATCCCGTCCATGCGCAGCATCAGCGCCATCGCGCCCGAGAACTGCTGGCAGTAGCCGGTGGAATCCTCGAACAGGAACGCCTCGAGCGGGTAACGCCGCCGCGGCGGCTGCTCGTTATAGCCGAGATTGGCCTTGAGATAGCTCTCGATCGAGACGGCGACGTCGTAGGGCGAACGCGCTGCGCCCGCGAGCTTGCGCGCGAGGCGATACATCGGCCCGTAGGGCGAGTCGAGAATCCGCCGCCGCACCGCGGGCACCGCTCCGGGCGAGGACCCGGCGGCCGGCGCGCCGATCGTGCGCGAGGTGAGGAACCGTCCCGCGCGCGCGGGATCGCTCGCAGCAACGTCAAGCCCCGTCTGGCCCGGCGCCGGCAGGTCGAAGTCCGTGTAGCGCAGGTACTCGTGCGGGTATTTGCGCGGCGCCGCGCGCAGCTCCGCCGGCCGTGGCGCGGGGTCGTAGGAGAGCACCGTGTAGGAGCTACCGTCGTGCAGTGGCGAGCCCGCCGCTCGCGCGGTGCCATCGGCGTCGTGGACGATCGGCGCGGCGGAGTTCAGCCCGAGTGTCGTCCCCTGCTCGCTCGGCAGCGGGTTTGCCTCGAGCCCGCGGATCGTCACGGTGGCGAACGCGTACCAAGTGTCGTTGAGCGGCAGCGGCAGGTCGTGATCGCTTCCGGCGTTGGTGCCCGAGCGCACGAAGCGCAAGCCATCAAAGCGGTCGAGCGTCGTCACCTTCCAGAACTGCCGCCGTGCCGCCCGCACCGTGAACATCACCCTGTTCGTGCGCGGCCAGCTGATCGGACCGTAGGTCTCATCCCAGGCGAAGGTCGTGCCCGCAGTGCGTAAGCCGAGGAGATTCCAGCCGCGGTAGTCGAGCCATGGTGGACGGTTGCCGAGCCCCGTCGCGAGTACCGCAGCGAGCGCGCCGGCCAGGCCGAGCCAGGCGAGCGCGGCACCGGCGCGCCGGCGGCGCATGCCCGGCAGCCACAGCCAGGCGGCGACGAGCACCACCAGCGCCAGCCCCTCGAGCGTGAACGCACGATCGTTGGAGTCGATCACGCCGAGCACGTAGAGGGTCAAAAGCAGCGCGAGTGCGGCGACCCGGCGGGCCTCTAGGCGCCGGCCCGGCCAGAACCCGATGGCGGCCGCGGCGAGCGGCAGCACGACGAGCGGGACGCGGATAGCGAGCCGCGTCCACGTGTCGTGCCCGGCGTAGGGCCAGAGCGTCGTCCCGATCGCCTGCAGCCCCTCATCCAGCTCATGCGCCAGATGCCCCCAGCGGCCTGGGTGAAGCAGCAGGTGCGCCGGTACGCCGATCACGAGCAGCGCGATCACCAGCGCCAGCACGATCGCCCCGCCCCGCAGGAGGATGATCTGCCTCCGGGTTCGCAGACCCGCGCGCTCGCTCACGCGGACCGGGACGATCATCGCTCCCGCCGCCGCGGTGGCGATCGCGGCGACGAGGAGCGCGCGAGCCGCGGGCGCCGGCACTTCGACAGCGGCGTAACGCCAGGCCGCGAGCCCGCACAGCCCGGCGAACGCGGCGAGCCTCACGCCGCCTCACGTCCGCTGCGCGCCGCGCGCTCGACGCGCTGGCCGCTGCACCCTGCGACGGTGAAGCGCACCCGCCAGTGAGCCTCAGGCTGCGGAGAGATGTAGTAACGCGTCCCGGCGCGCAGCTGCGAGAGCACGGCCGGGGCCTCGCGCGCCGCCGAGACCCACAAGACGACGTTCGCGCCGCTCAGCGGCCCGAGCGGTGGCGGCCCCGCCGCCGGCTCGAGCAGCGCCAGCCGGGCGTGCAGGGCACCGAAGCCGAACAGCTCGGGATCGATCCGTGTCGGCGCGCGATCGCCTCCGAGCAGCACCGCGCAACCTCCCTGATGCGCGAGGTGAAGGCACAGCGACGCGGCGGCACGCACCGCCGTATCGAGCGCCTCCGAGCTGACCGCAGCGCGGGGGTCTACGACGATCAGCGGGCGCTCGTCCGAATCGGCGACCAACCGCCGCTCCATCAAGACGCCGGCCCGCGCCACCGTCGGCCAATGGATCCGCGACGCGGGCGTCCCGCTGCGGTGCGGGCGCAGCGAGTCGACCTCGCTCGCGCCGAGCTCGGCAGAGCTGCCGCGCGTCGGCGCGACCATCCCGTCACGACCGCTCACATCGAGCAGCCGCACCGGCTCGAGGCGCGGGAGCACCAGCACTTCGGCGCTCGGCGAAGCCACGCTGCGGTGCCATAAACCGAGCGGATCGCTGATCAGCACCGTCGCCGGCCCGACGACGTGGCGCCCGCGGCGCGCGATGCGCAGCGCGTCGTCCAGGATCACCTCGCGCGTGCGCGTCAGCGGCGTCGCCGGCGCGCCCGGCCAGGCGCGCACCTCCGCTCCTGGAAGCGGCAGTCGGCCCCGCAGCGCCCGGACGCTCACGCGCAGGGGTTCGTCCTCCTGCACCGCCGGGCCGCCGATCGAGCGCGCCACCCGGACTCCGCGCGCGGAGCGCGCCACCCAGATCCCGCCGACTGCGGCGCTGATCAGGAAGGTGACGCCGGGGACGTACAGAGGCGGTGCCCCGAACGCCGCCGCGATCAAACACAACGCGAGCCCGAGGCCGATCGCCACCGCCGCGCGCGGCAGGCCCATGCTCATAACGCCGGCACTGCGTTCAGCGCGTCGTGCAGCACTTGGGCGCGCTCGGCTTCCGCCGCCGCCGGCGTGAGCAGCAGCCGGTGCGCGAGCACGGCCACGAGCAGATCCTGCACGTCGTCCGGGAGCGCGTGCTCACGGCCCTCGAGCGCGGCCAGCGCCTTGGCTGCTCGCACCAGCATCAGCCCCGAACGTGGACTGGCGCCAAACTCGACCCGAGGGTCGGACCGAACCCGTTCGAGCACGCTGACCACGTAGCGCAGCAGCCGTTCGCTCGTGTGCACCGCAAGGGCCGCATCCTGAGCGGCGATGATCTCCTCCACGCTGGCCACGGGCTCGAGCGCCAGCACGCGATCGCCGAGCGAGTGCTCGCTCAGCATCTGGACCTCGCGCTCGGCGCTCGGGTAGCCAAGCGAGACGCGCACCATGAAGCGGTCGAGCTGATTTTCCGGGAGCGGATAGGTGCCCGCGTATTCGACCGGATTCTGCGTCGCCAGCACCACGAACGGTCGAGCCAGCTCGTGCGTCGAACGGTCGACCGTCACGTGGCGCTCCTGCATGCACTCGAGCAGCCCGGACTGGGTCTTCGGCGGCGCCCGGTTGATCTCGTCCACGAGCACGAGGTTCGCGAACACCGGGCCGGGGCGGAACTCGAACCGCGCCTCGCGCTGGTTGAACACGTTGGTGCCGATCACGTCGGCCGGCAGCAGGTCCGAAGTGCACTGCACGCGCGCATACGCGCCGTCGATCGACTTCGCCAGCGCGCGCGCCAGCGCGGTCTTGCCTACACCGGGGTGATCCTCGATCAGCACGTGCCCCTCGGCGAGCAGCGCCACGAGCACGTCGCGCAGCGTCGGCCCCGGAACCTTGACCGCCAGCCCCACGTTGTCGGCGATGCGCGCGCCGAGCGCGGCTACATCGGTGCAGGCAAGCCGCTGGTCCACTGAGTCCGCCACAGTGCGACAGACGATCTTAGTGCCGCGCGCCGCAATTCACGTCCCACAGAGAGGCGCCTCTGGCGGATGGATGGCGAGGACGCACGAGGCGACGCGCAGCAGCGCTGCGCGAGCCGAGGAGGACGAAGCCAGACGCCGCCAGAGTGACTCGAATGGGACGCGAAGTGCGGTGGGTGGCACTTATAGCTCGAAAGTTTCCCGGCGGCCAGGGTTCCGGGGGCACCGGCCCGTCCGCAGCTTGTGACCCTACTCCGATAGCGGCTCGACGCCCAGGAAGCGACGCTGGAGCTCGGGGTCGGTCGTGAGCTGATGCGAGGTCAGCTGCGTGGCGATCCTGCCCGCCACCATCACCAGATGCCGTTCGGCCACCGCGGTGGCGACGCCGAGGTTCTGCTCGACGAGCAGGATCCGCATCCCTTCAGCGGCGAGACGGTGAATAGTCGCCACGAGCTCATCGACGATCCGCGGAGCAAGCCCCTCGGAGGGCTCATCCATGATCAGCAGCTTGGGATTGAGCAGCAGCGCTCGCCCGATGGCCAGCATCTGCTGCTCGCCGCCGGAGAGCTGGGTCCCGTCGAGCTTCTTGCGCTCGGCCAGGCGCGGGAACAGCTCGTATATCCGGTCGGCCGACCAGTCGCCCTTGGCGGCTCTCGGCACCACGCGCAGGTGCTCATCGACGCTGAGCGAGCCGAACAGCCGGCGTCCTTGCGGCACGAGCGCAAGGCCGGCGCGAGCGATCTTGTAGGAGGGCTTGCCCAGCAGCTCGAGCCCGGCGAAGCGGACCGAGCCGCGCGCCACGCTCGGGTGCATGCCCATGATCGCGTGACACATGGTGGTCTTGCCCATGCCGTTGCGGCCGATCACCGACACCGGTTGGTCACCCACGGTGAACTCGACGCCCTGGAGCACGTGCGCCGGCCCGTAGTAGGCGTCGAGCCCTGACACTTCCAGCAGCTGGCCGTTACTACTCATCGTAGTAGCGCGTTCCGAGGTAGAGCTCGTGCACGGTCTCGTTGGCTCGGATCTCGCTCGGCGTTCCTTCGGCGATGATCTTGCCCTCGTGCATCATCGTCACTGAGTGTGCGACCCGCAGCGCGACGTCCATGTCGTGCTCGATCAAGAGCAGCGTCACATCGGAGGGCAGCGCCAGCAGCAGCTCGGTCAGCGTCTGGCGCTCGGCCCGCGAGAGCCCCGCCGCCGGCTCGTCGAGCATCATCAGCCTGGGCTCTGCGGCACGCGCCATCGCGATCGAGAGCTGGCGGTGCTCGCCATGCGAGAGCTCGCTCACCAGCGTCTCGAGGCGATCCCCCAGACCCACCTCGCGCGCCGCCTCTTGCGCTCTGGCGCGCAGCGGCGCGTCGCGCTTGCTCGAGCGGAACGGGAACGTGTGACCGGTCCGCACTCCGAG
>JAFAZV010000102.1 GCA_019239445.1 Solirubrobacterales bacterium | reverse complement strand
TTGGGCGCAGGGCGAGGGCGAGAAGACGCTGGGGAGCCTGATCGAGGTCTTCGAGGAAAAGAGCTTCGCGGTCATCTTCGTGATCCTCCTCGGCGTGCCGGCGCTGCCGCTGCCCACCGGCGGCGCGACACATGTGTTCGAGGTGATCGCGATGCTGCTGTCTCTGCAGCTGATCATCCTGCTCTCGATCGGGGCATTCGTGGCGCCGGCGTTCTCAGGTCTCGACACGCTGCCAGCCCTCGGCGGCGTACTGGTCTCTTTGGCGGTGCTGCTCGAAGACATCGCGATCCTGGTGGTCGCTGTCGTCGTGGGTGCGGCCGGCGTCGTCCTCGAGATCGTCCTCGGGCGCGCTGCGATCAGCGGGATCAAACAGCTCTTCTCCGTCGTCTCGCTCTGAGCTGAAGGTGTCGCTGGGCGGCGCGACGTGTGCGTCAGTCGATGCCAGGAGTCCTAGAGCTTGTGCCCGTGCGGCGGCGTCGACGCGTCGTCTGGCGTTCAGTTTCCGCAGAATGTTGGATACGTGAACGCCGCCGGTGCTGGTGCTGATGTAGAGAGAGGCGGCACGTCGCGCCAGGCCCCTACGGCGAAAAGCGCGCACGGCGTAGAAGCCTAAACAGCCGCCACGGCCCTCTAAAGATCTCTAAACAGCGGCCGCGCGAACCTAAACAGGCCTGGTCAAAAACGTGCGCTTGAGCGATGTGCCGACCGTGCTTTAGATCCACCATAAGCCGCGGCGGCCATCACTGCGGGCCGCCGATCAAACACCAACACAGGGGGTCTCACAATGAAGTTTCGCCATCCGTCTCCGGCCGCCGTGGTCTCGGGCGTGGCGTTGTTCGCCGCGTTGGGCGGCACCGGCTATGCCGCCTCGCAGACGGTCGACAACGCGCGGCATCTCGGCCACCAACCGCCCTCGTACTACGCGCCGGCCAAGGAGATCATCTCCTCGCACGGGGCGCGCTTCTTCACGCCAAACGCAGACGGGTCAAAGAAGACCATCATGCTGGGCCGCAACGGGCACTTTGTCTTCACCGCCTCGTGCGCCAAGGTCAATGGCGATAACCAGGTGACCTTTGACGTAACCGCCGATACGACGGCAGATCTGGACGGCAACGGCCCATCAGCGGCGGGGACGTTGGTCAACATCCATACCAACTCGGACGCCCTGGACTCAACGCCGCAGCACCCGCTCGCGGCGGGGTCGTTTGATCAGGTCGGCAGCGCTTCGAGCTCGACGGAGATCGCCGCCGACAAGCAGGAGGCCGACGTCTTCTACAACGACGGGGTCAACTGGCCGGCTGGCCACGGCTCACGCGCCCACGCCTGCTTCGCCGGCTACACGGGGCTGCTCGCCGGTCCCGGGGTCTCGTAACTCCCCGACGGCAAGTGACGCCGGGCGCTCGCGCCGCCACTGGGCCATGGAGGGCCCGGGCGGCGCGGGCCGCCGGAGCAGCGGGGAGCGGGCGTGTGCCCTCTGCTCTCGTTCTCCGTCTCGAGCTTCGACACCGAAGTCGCCGACCTGCGTTCACCCGCTGGATCAGCGACCCCGCATCCTCTCGGCTGACCTGTGCTCGCCCCGCAGACCTACACGGTTCGTGCGGTGTGGCCTATGCCCGCAGCACTTCCTTGTCGGCCGCCAGCTAGCCGCAGCCGGTGTTGAAGCCACAGCTCGAGCAGGTGTAGCAACTGCCCGTCCGCTGCATCATGCCGCCGCATTGCTGGCAGGCGGGGCCGAGATCGAGTCCGCGGCCGACGGCGGGCAGCACCGGAGGTGTGTCGGTGAAGGCCGCTGTCGGCGGGCGAGCGGGCGCTCTCGCGCTGCCGCTGCCGCTGGGTCCGCTTCCGCCTCGGTTGCCGTGTCCGCTCCCGCCGCCGTTACCGCCGCCATTGCCGCCGGCTCTGGCTGGCGAGTCGCGTACGTCCGCTGCCTCCGCGGTCTGCGTGCTCTCGGCCGGCGCGGCCGCGGTGTCGCCCAGTTGCGATGACAGGGCGTCCTGGGCCGCCTTCCGCGCCCGTACCTCCGGGGTGAGGATGCCGAGCTCTTCCTGGAGGTCGACGTCGAGGAAGCGCGACGCCAGCCAGCGCATGATGTAGTCGGGCATCGACTTGGCGAACGGGATCTCCGGGTTCGAGGTCATCCCCTCGGGCTCGAAGCGCATGTAGCTGAACTTCCGCACGAGCGTCTCGAGCGGCACGCCGTACTGGAGCGAGATGGAAATCGCGGTGGCGAACGCGTTCATCATCCCTCGCAGCGTCGATCCTTCCTTGCCGATGTCGGTGAGGAAGATCTCGCCGACCGACCCGTCCTCGTACATGCCGGCGGTGATGTACCCCTCGTGGCCCCCGATCGAGAACTTGTGGGTGATCGACTGGCGCTCCCGTGGCATTCGCCGCCGCCTCGGCGGCGCCTTGGCCAGCGCCTCCGCCACCGCCGTCTCGATATCCGCCTCGGTGACGCCGGGTGCCGGCGCCTCCTTCTGGGCATCAGTACGCAACGCCTGCGCCGTCTTGGAGCCGTCGCGATAGATCGCGAGCGCCTTTATCCCCAGCTTCCAGGCCTCGACGTAGGCATCGGCGATGTCGTCGACCGTCGCGCTCTGCGGCAGGTTGCAGGTCTTCGAGATGGCTCCCGAGATGAACGGCTGAACCGCGCTCATCATCTTGATGTGGCCCATGTGCGAGATCGCCCGCTCGCCCACGGCGACGTCGAACACGGACAGGTGCTCGGCGGCGAGGTCCGGCGCACCAACGATCGTCCCGTGCTCGTTAACGTAGGCCACGATCTGTTCGATCTGCTGGTCGTCATATCCCAGCGTTTCGAGCGCCAGCGGCACCGTGCGGTTGACGATCGTCATCTGGCCGCCACCGACCAGCTCCTTGAACTTGACCAGCGAGAAGTCAGGCTCGACGCCGGTCGTGTCGCAATCCATCAAGAAAGAGATCGTCCCGGTAGGTGCGAGAACCGTGGCCTGAGCGTTCCGGTAGCCATGCTCCTCGCCCGCAGCCACCGCCTCATCCCAAGTAGACCGTGCCGCCTCGAGCAGCTCGGCATCGCGGCAGCTCCCGTCTTCGACCGAGTAGGCGGCGTTACGGTGCATCCGGATCACTGCGTTGTGCGGCTCACGGTTTACGTCGTACCCGTCATAAGCGCCGATCGCGGCAGCTATCCGCGCAGACCCCAGATAGGCGCGTCCAGTCATCAAGGCGGTGATCGCAGCTGCTGTCGCTCGTCCCGCGTCGGAGTCGTAAGGCAGGCCGTTGGCCATCAGGTAAGCGCCGAGGTTCGCGTAGCCAAGACCGAGCTGCCGGAACGCGCGCGCGTTCGTCCCGATCTGCTCCGTCGGATAGCTCGACGGAGACACGATGATCTCCTGCGCGAGGAAGACGATGTCGACGGCATGCTCGAACGCCTCGACGTCCAACGTG
The DNA here is from genome assembly GCA_019239445.1 of Solirubrobacterales bacterium. Classification (GTDB taxonomy): domain Bacteria; phylum Actinomycetota; class Thermoleophilia; order Solirubrobacterales; family Solirubrobacteraceae; genus Palsa-465. Next base: position 4,961 of record JAFAZV010000102.1, on the reverse strand, counting down.
CCGTCAGCTCTGCGGAACTTCATGAGGTTCAGCGACGCCAGGTTGCACGCAGAGTCATCGATACTCATGTACTCGGAGCACGGGTTAGAAGCGGAGATCCGGCCCGTGTTCGGGTTCGTGTGCCAGCGGTTGATCGTCGAGTCGTACTGAACGCCGGGGTCGGCACAGCGCCACGCCGCCTCCGCGATCTCTCGCATCAGCTTGCGGGCCGGGATCGGATCGCCGATCGGCTGCCCGGTCGTGCGCGCGATGAGGTGCCAGTCGTCGTCGTTCTCGACCGCGCGCATGAAGTCGTCGGTGAGGCGGACGGAGTTGTTGGCGTTCTGGTACTGGATCGAGAAGAACCCATCCCCGTCGATCGACATGTCGAAGCCGGCGTCGCGCAGCGCAGCCGCCTTGTCCTCCTCCTTGGCCTTGCACCAGATGAAGTCGCGGATGTCGGGATGGTCGATGTCGAGCACGACCATCTTGGCCGCCCGGCGGGTGCCGCCGCCGGACTTGATCGAGCCGGCCCAAGCGTCGGCGCCACGCATGAACGACACCGGACCTGATGCGGTGCCGCCGCGACTGAGCGGCTCCATCGAGCCCCGGATCTTCGACAGGTTGATCCCCGATCCCGAGCCGCCGCGGAAGATGATCCCCTCCTGGGTGTTCCAGTCGAGGATCGACTCCATGCTGTCCCGTACCGAGAGGATGAAGCACGCGCTCGCCTGCATCTTCGGATCGCCAACGGGATGCCAGCCGACGTTGAACCAGACCGGCGAGTTGAACGCGGCCATCTGGTGCAGCAGGATGTGCGTCAGCTCGTCCTCGAACGTCTGCCCGTCCTCGTCGCTCGCGAAGTACCCGCGCTCGCGACCCCACGTCGCGATCGTGCCCGCCACGCGCCGGATCATCTGCTTGACCGAGCGCTCGCGTTCGCGAGAGCCGAGCTGCCCCCGAAAGTACTTCTGAGCGACGATGTTGGTCGCGTTCTGCGACCAGGTCTTAGGAAACTCGACCTCGCGCTGCTCGAAGGAGACTTTGTCGCCGTGGCCGATGCGCGCATCCCGCGACTCCCATTCGACCGCGTCGAACGGATGGCGACCCGCGCTGGTGAAGAACCTGCGAATCGAGAGGCCGCCGCCCGCCTGCGAATCGGGCCTGAGCTGGGTTTGCGGGGTGTACTCCATACGGCCTGCTCCTCTCGTTTTCCGCTCGTTCCGCTGCTTTCGATAGGCCCCTGCCGGGTTGCGGGGGTAACAGCAGATCCTCGCGGACGGGTCGGACGGAAAAGGGTTCGTCCGGAGGCCTTCCGAGCGCCCAAGGCGGAGCTCAGGGCACCCACTATTTTACTCCGGAATGGCGGCGACTTACGGTCGCTCGCCAGCGCTTGGATCGCATGACCCGGGCCGAAATGCCTGCAAGGGCACACCTTTATCGGAAGCAGACGCTCTACATCTCCGTGCAGGCGGCAACCTGTGGCGATCCGCGTCGAGATCTGCGGCTGGGTGCCGTACGACGCGTCTCCGATGGAAGCTCGCGCTTGCCGGACACACGCCCGATGTTCTAGGAGCGAAGGCATTGCTGGTGGCGCGCCAGTTGCCGAGACCTCATGCCCCGACGCGGTCTGTTATACGTCGGCCGCGGTGACCAGGATGTCCGCACGATGAGCACCCAAGGACCTTCCTGGTGAAGCTCCTGGTCACAGGCGGTGCCGGCTACATCGGCTCGATCGTCGGCCGGCAGCTCGTCGACGCCGGCCACGAAGTGGTCGTGCTGGACAACCTCGAACGTGGTCACCGGCAGGCGGTTGGCGCGGACATGCGCCTGGTGCAAGGCGATCTCCGAGATCCGGACGCCCCGAGGTCCGTGCTCGCTGAGGGATTCGCAGGCGTCCTGCACTTCGCCGCGTTCGCGCTCGTCGGTGAGTCGGTCGAACATCCCGAGCGCTACTACCGAACCAACGTCGTCGGCACGCTCAACCTGCTCGAGGCGATGCGCGAGACCGGTGCGGCGCGGCTCGTCTTCTCCTCCACCTGCGCCGTATACGGCGAGCCCGACGAGGTACCGATTCCGGAAACGGTCGAGACTCGTCCCACAAACCCCTACGGCGCATCAAAGCTGGCGGTGGACCGGATGATCTCGGATTTCTCGCGCGCTCACGGCCTGAGCGCGGTCAGCCTCCGGTACTTCAACGTCGCGGGAGCCAGTCACGGCCTGGGTGAAGACCACGAGCCTGAGACGCACCTCATCCCCAATGTCTTGCGAGCGGCGATGGGAGTCAATCCGGTGGTGAAGATCTTCGGGACCGACTACCCGACGCGCGACGGCACCGCCGTGCGCGACTACATCCATATCGACGACCTGAGCGCGGCGCACCTCCTGGCACTCGATCACACGCGCGCGGGCGAGCATCAGATCTTCAACCTGGGCAACGGCAGCGGCTTCTCGGTGCGCGAAGTGATCGCCGCGGCGGGCGAGGTGACCGGTATCGACATCCCGACCGAGGAGGCGCCGCGGCGCCCGGGAGATCCTCCGATGCTCGTAGCGGCCGGCGATCGGATCCGCGCCGAACTGGGGTGGAAGCCCGAGAAGCCGAGCGTGGCCGGGATGGTGGCCGACGCGTGGAAGTTCGCGCAGGCGCACCCGCACGGCTACTCAGGCTAAGTCCTCTAGCGCCCGCAGCGCACTGGCCAGCAGCGTGCGCTCGTCCTGCGAGGCGTCGAGGCGTCGAATCCGCTCCGGGTCACCGGATGCCAGCTCCTCGTAGGTCCGGGCGATCGTCGCGTGGAAGTCGTCCCGCTCGCGCTCGAGCCGGTCGGGAGGGTCAGTGCGCCGGCGCGAGCGTGTGCGCGCCAGAGCCGGGTCGAGGTACAGAAGCAGAGTCCGGTCAGGCAGCAGGCCGCCGGTGGCGAAGGCGTTGATCTCGCGCACCTGATCGACGCCGAGCTGGCGGCCCCCGCCCTGGTAGGCAAGCGAGGAGTCGATGAAGCGATCGAGCAGGACCCACGTGCCAGAGCTCAGGAGCGGCTCGATCGCCTCCTCGATCAGCTGCGCTCGCGCGGCGGCGTAGAGCAGCGTCTCGGCACGCGCGCCGATGACACGGTCGGGATCCTTGACGAGCTCGCGTATTTGCTCCGCGGCCTGTACGCCTCCGGGCTCACGCAGCAATCGAACGTCGATGCCTCGCTCGCTCAGCGCGGCGGCTAGGGCCCCGGCTAACGTGGTCTTGCCGGCGCCGTCGATGCCCTCAATCGAGATCAGCTTGCCGCGCCTCATGGTTCGACGTTATCGGGGCATAACATCGGAGAACGTGCTCGCGATGCTCGATCGACATCCCCACGCCCGCTCGGTGTTGTCACCGGCGCTGGCTCCAGATGGCCAGCCGTCGCATGCCTATCTGTTCCATGGCCCGGGCGGCTCAGGAAAGCGAGCCGCGGCGCGCGAGCTTGCGGCCGAACTCCTCGCTGCCGATGGGCCTGATCCGGGCGGGGCGCGAAGGCGGGCCGTGGCAGGCGTCCATCCCGACCTGACTTGGGTCGCGCCGAGCGGCGCCCACGAGATCCTCGTCAGCGACATCGATCAGCCCGTCGTAGCTGCGGCCAGCAAGACGCCATTCGAGGCTGCGCGTCGTGTGTTCGTGATCGAGCGCGTCGACGAGTTGGGGGACGAGGCGGCGAACCGGATGCTGAAGACGCTGGAGGAGCCGGCTTCGTACGTTCATCTGATCCTCCTCACCGACCGGCTGGTTGATGTGTTGCCCACGATCCGGTCGCGCTGTCAGCTGGTTCGGTTTGACCCGCGTCCTGAGGGCGAGATCGCTGCCGCGCTGCGCGAGCTGGGAGTGAACGGTGACAGCGCGCTCAGCTGTGCCCGCCTGGCGCTCGGCGACGCCGAGCGGGCGCGCGAGCTGGCAGGTGAGGAGGGGATCGCGCTGCGACACGCGGCCGAGGGATTCGCCCGAGCAACGCGTGACGGTGAAGCCGGCGTGCGGCGGCCTTGGGTCGACTTGCTCGGTGCGGTGCGCGCACGAGGCGACGCCACACGATCGGAGCTCGAGGGACGCGCCGTGGCCGAACTCGAGCTGTATCCGCGTAAGGAACGCAAGCGGGTCGAGACGGAGTGGGGCGAAAGAATCCGACGCGTCAGGCGCCGGGTCGAGACATCGATGCTCGACCTTGGCCTGCAGCTGGTGGCGCTGTGGTTCGCGGACCTCGCATATCTGGAGTGGGGGGCTGAGGATCTGGTCCGAAATCGTGATCGCAGAGCGATTCTGGCCGAGGGTGGCGGCGTCTCGCCGGACGCGCTGCGCAAGGCGATCGAGCTCGTCGAGGACACGCGGCAGCGCTTTCAGCTGAACGTAACCGAGGAGCTGGCTTGCGAGGCGCTTGCGTATCGGATCGAGCAGGTGCTGACGCCATGACCGAGTCGCCGCGCGTGTATCTCCGTGTGCCCACTCCTTCTGACCGCGAGGAGTTCATCGCGCTCATGCGCGCGAGCAGATCGTTCCACCGGCCTTGGGCGAGTGCGCCGACCGACGCAGAGCGGTTCGCCGCCTACATCGCTGACGCGCAGCGTTTGGACTTCGAGGCCATGTTGGTCTGTCGGATCGAAGACGAAGCGATCCTCGGCTTCTTCAACCTCTCCCAGATCGTGCGGCGATCGCTGCAGAGCGCCTACCTGGGCTACGCCGTGGGCAAGCCATTTGCGGGATACGGCTACATGCGCGAAGGCATCGAGCTGGTGCTCCGCCGGGCTTTCCTGAACCTGCGGCTGCATCGCATCGAGGCGAACATCCAGCCGGGCAACCGCGCGTCGATCGCGCTCGCTCGTGGCGCCGGGTTCCAGCGCGAGGGCTTCTCGCCGCGATATCTCAAGATCGGCGGTCGCTGGCGTGACCACGAACGCTGGGCGATCCTCGCCGACGACTGGCGGCGGCGCAACGGGCACCTCCAGGACAGCCGCCGGAGGGCCGGCGT
>JAFAZV010000036.1 GCA_019239445.1 Solirubrobacterales bacterium | reverse complement strand
GCCCGGATGGCTCGCGTTCCAGGAGGGGATGAGCTTCACGCTCGACGGCGACGCCTCGATCCGGCGCCGGCCGGTCGACCGGATCGCCACCCCGCTGCGGCAGATGGGCGCGCAGGTGGAAGCGCGCGCGGAGCGTTTCCCGCCCTTTACGATCCATGGCGGCACGCTGCGGGGGATCGAATACGAGCTGCCGGTGGCCAGCGCGCAGGTGAAGTCGTGCCTGCTGCTGGCGGGCCTCGTGACCGACGCCACCACGGTGCTCGAGCCGGTGGCTTCGCGCGATCACACCGAGCGGATGCTGCTCGCCGCCGGGGCCCCAGTGGAGCGCGCGGGCGTGCCCGGCGGCGGGTACCGCACGACCATCCATGCCGCGGACGAGCTCGAGCTCGACCGGATCGACGTCCCTGGCGACCCCTCCTCGGCGGCCTTTCTGATCACGGCCGGCGTGCTCGTGACGGGTTCGCGGCTGGTGCTCGAGCGCGTGGGGGTGAACTGGACCCGCTCCGGCTTCCTGCGCATCCTCGAGCGGATGGGAGCGATCGTGCTCGCGGAGCTCGAGCCGGCAGGCGAATTCGGCCCTGCCGAACCGATGGCCGACGTCGACGTGACCGCCGGGCCGATCGAGGGCACGACGGTCGAGGCGGACGAGGTACCGCTCGCGATCGACGAGCTCCCACTGGTCGCGCTGCTCGGCTGCTTCGCCGAGGGCGAGACGGTGGTCCGTGGGGCCGGCGAGCTGCGGGTCAAGGAGTCAGACCGGATCGCGTCCGTGGTCGGCGGCTTGCACGGGCTGGGGGCCGACATCGAGGCGCTCGAGGACGGCTTCGTCGTGCGCGGCGGCGGCGGCCTGCGCGGCGGCCACCTCGACGCCCACGGCGACCATCGCCTGGCCCTGCTCGGCGCGGTGGCGGGGTTGGCCTCACGCGAAGGCGTGGAAGTGGCCGGCATGGAAGCGGCCGCGGTCTCCTACCCGGGCTTCGGCGAGGACGTCGAGCGACTCCTCTAGTGTCCCGATTCAGAAACTCGATGGCAGTCGAGGCGCCTCTGGTGGCCTCTGGGGCGGCCCGCTCGGCATCCGGCCTCGCAAATGGCCGGGCCACCCCAGAGTCGTCCGGCTGCCGCGTCCTCGTCGCCTCGCGCAGCGCTGCTGCCTCGAGGACGGCCCGCTCGGCATCCTGCCTCGCCAACAGCCGGGCCGCCCTCGAGTCGTCCGGCTGGCTCCTGCGTCCTTGCGAGGCATCCACCAGTGGCACCTCTTGATGCCACCGAATTCCTGAATCGAGACACTAACCATGGTGATCGCGATCGATGGTCCGGCCGGAGCGGGAAAGTCGAGCGTCGCGCGCAGCGTCGCCGAGCGACTCGGCTTCACCTACCTCGACTCAGGCGCGATGTACCGCACGGTCGCACTGGCGGCCCTCGAGCAGGGGGTGGAGCCCGCGGCGCTGGCGGACGCGATTCGGATCGAGCTCGGCGACCGGGTGCGGCTCGAGGGTCGCGACGTAACGAGAGAGATCCGTTCGCCGCGACTTTCTGAGGCGGCCTCGCGCGCCGCGGCCGATCCACTCGTGCGCGCGGCGATGGTTGCGCACCAGCGGCGCCTGCTGAGCGAAGGCGACTGGGTGGCCGAGGGGCGCGACATCGGCACGGTGGTCGCCCCCCAAGCCGAGCTGAAGGTGTTCCTGACTGCCGATCCCGCGTCGCGCGCCCGCCGGCGGGCGCGCGAGCTGGGCATCGACGCGCGACAGGTCCTGGCCGAGCAGGCGCTGCGCGATCAGCGGGACGCCACGCGCGCGCACTCGCCGCTGCAACCCGCGTCCGATGCCGTGTTGATCGACACCACCTCGCTGACGCTCGATCAGGTCGTCGACCGGATCATCGGGCTCGTGGCTGAGTAGCCTCGAGGAAGTGCTCCCCACCGAAAATACGGTCGCATTCGAGCCGCATCTGGCGGCGCCTGTCTTCGTCCCGCCACCGGCTTCGCCGGCGGCGCCGGTCTCGCGCAGCGCTGCTGCCTCGGGGGCGGCCCGCTCGGCCTCCAGCCTCGCCAACAGCGGGGCCGCCCCCGAGTCATCCAGCTGCCTCCTGCGTCCTCGCCATGCATCCGCCAGTCGCGCCTCTCGGTGCGACCGTACTTACGGCGGGAAGCACGGGTCATGAAGGTTGCGGTCCTCGGCTATCCCAATGTAGGCAAGTCATCGCTTGTAAACCGGCTCACCGGCTCGCGCGAGGCGGTCGTGCACGAGCGCCCGGGGGTGACGCGCGACCGCAAGGAGCTCGAGACGGACTGGAACGGCCGCCGCCTCACGCTGGTCGACACCGGCGGCGTCGACCTCGAGGATCGCGACGGGCTGGCGCGGGAGATTCAGGCGCAGGCGCGCGTCGCGCTGGCCGAGGCCGATCTCGTCGTGCTGGTCGTCGACGCCCGCGCCGGCCTGCGCCCGGGCGATGCCGAGCTGGCGGATGTCCTGCGCCGGTCCCACGTGCCGGTGATCGTGGCGGCGAACAAAATCGACGTGGTCGCCGACCTGGCGCTGGCGGCCGAGTTTCATGCCCTCGGACTGGGGGAGCCGATCCCCGTATCGGCCGCTCAGGGGCTGGGCACGGGCGATCTGCTCGACCGGATCGACCAGCTGGGGCCGCCGGAAGGGGAGCCCAGCGACGATCTCGAGGATCCGATCCGGCTCGCCGTGATCGGCCGGCCCAACGTCGGCAAGTCCTCGCTCGTCAACCGGTTTTTGGGGGCGGAGCGGGTAATCGTCGCCCCGCTCGCCGGCACCACTCGCGACGCGATCGACCTGCCGATGAGCTTCGAGGGTCGAGAGCTGGTCCTGGTCGACACGGCCGGACTGCGCCGGCAGGCGAAGGTCGGCGAGTCGCTCGAGTACTACACCGGGCTGCGCTCGCGTCGCGCGGCCGAGCGGGCTGAGGTCGCGCTCGTCGTCTGTGACGCCGGTGCCGGGCTCACGACGCAGGACCTGCGAGTCGCGGAACTGGCGATGAAGAGCGGCTGCGCGACAGTGCTCGTGTTGAACAAGTGGGACCTCGCTCAGGAGCTCGACCTCGAGCACGAACGCGCTCGCGCCTATCAGAAGCTCCGCCTGCGACCGCGGCTCATCACTGCGAGCGCCAAGACCGGCCGCAACATCGAGCGCCTGCTGGTCGAGGCCGTGGCTCTGGCCGAGCGGGGCCGGACTCGGATCCCCACGCCGCAGCTGAACCGCTTCCTGTCCGAGCTGACGGCGGCGCGTCAGCCCCCCTCCCGCGCCGGCGGGAGGCGCGGCACGCCCCAGCGCCTGAAGCTGCTGTTCATGACCCAAACCGCGACCCGTCCCCCGCGCTTCTCGGTCCAGGTCAACTCTCACTACCTGGTCACGCGCGACTACGCGTATTACCTCGAGAACCGCCTGCGCGGGCGCTTCGGGCTCGACGGCATCCCGCTGGTGATCGACTTCGTCGAGCGCAACGAGCGGCGGGGCGCCGGCGCCGGAGTGGGGGCAGGGCGGCGAGGGACCGCGCTGTGATCCGCGCGCATCTCCCGGGCGCCCCAAGCCATCACCCAGCGCGCCCCGCCACCGATGACGACGCTACCCTGTCTCGACCCTTGACCCTCGTCGAGCAGAAGGGACTGCCGCGGGGCGCTTGTTCCCGCCTTCAGATCTCATGACCCCGCCAAGCGATAACGAATTCCTGTTCACCTCCGAGTCGGTGACCGAAGGCCACCCTGACAAGGTCGCCGATCAGATCTCCGACGGCGTCCTCGACGCTGTCCTGCGTGACGATCCAGCCGGCCGGGTGGCCTGCGAGACGCTCGTCAACACGGGGCTGGTCGTGGTCTCGGGTGAGATCACCACCTCGACCTACGTCGACATCCAGGAGGTGGCGCGCGAGACGATCCGCCGGATCGGCTACACCGACGCTTCCTTCGGGTTCGATTACCACACCTGCGCGGTCATCAACGCGATCGACAAGCAGTCGCCGGACATCGCCCAGGGCGTCGATACGGCGTACGAGGCGCGCACCGACCCTGGCGACGACGACGAGCTCGACGTCGCCGGCGCGGGCGATCAAGGCATGATGTTCGGCTACGCCTCGCGCGAGACCGACGAGCTGATGCCGCTGCCAATCTCGCTTGCGCACAAGCTGGCCAAGCGGCTGGCGGATGTGCGCAAGGCCGAGATCGTCCCCTACCTGCGTCCGGACGGGAAGACCCAGGTCACCGTGCGCTACGTGGGCGGGCGCCCAGTCGAGA
>JAFAZV010000361.1 GCA_019239445.1 Solirubrobacterales bacterium | reverse complement strand
GGGCGGGGAGCAGGTCCCACGCCGCAGACTGCCACCGCCGGGCCTGGCGCCTGATGCGCGCTGGAGTTGACGTGTCACGCCGGGCCGGAAGCACGCTCAAAGAACCCCCGTCTGTAACGAACGTTACGGGCTCTGGAAATCAAGATCGTGCACAGCTCCATGACGCCTCCACGCCTGAACTGGACCCAGCCGCTGACCGGGCTGTCCACGACTGGTTCTTACCCGCCTGAGCGCCGACTATGTGCGCGCACGTTCCGCGCGCGCCGCTCCAGCAGGCCTAACCTCCACCGCCCTGGAGCGACTCCAGGAGCTTCGCGGCGGCGGCGTCCCCCGCGTCGTCGTCGACCGGCCGGGCCCGGCCTCCGGGGTCGGCATCGGTGGTGGGCGCGCCGGCGGACCGCACCGGATACGCCCGGAGGGTGGCGAGGAGCTCAGGATCCTCGCCGGTCAAGGCCATCCACGCTGCCCGGAACCCCAAACAGGCCCCAGCCCGGAGCACCGGCGCGCGATTCTCGAGTTGTCCGACTACCGCCGATCCCGCAGGCGGGCGAACCACGCACACCCCGGGGCTGTGGTCGGGATCGGACATTTGGCCGGCGAGCGTGTCGGCAAGCATGTCGTAGCGCTCCGAGCGCGTCTGGCGGAGCTCGATCAGAGCAGGGTTGATGGCGCGGAGATATCGATCCGTGAGGCGCGCGACCACCGTCGAGAGCGGAGTGTGGGCGACGCCGTGGGGTCGAGTCTGCAGCACGAGCATGTCGGTGGCGGTGCAGGACGCCGCCTGTACCGGGATCGCCTCAGCCAGCGTCGCATCGAGCAGTCTCATGCCACGGAATTCGACCGGCGGCCCAGCGAGCCATGGCAGCCGACCGGAGCCGCGCAACGCGCCCCGGATCTGTTCCTCCGTGGTCAGGTCGCTGAGATCGACGATCGATGCGCGATCCGCATCCGTCGCCGTGCAGTGAAGCGCGATCTCGCTCGAGATGATCGCTTCGAAGCGAAGCGGTCGCTGTCGCGTCCACACATGGTCGATGACGTAGTCGAGGTCGAGCGCCGGGCCCCCGCGCAAGGCGCGCGAGATGCTGACGAACCGCGGATCTCCGAATCCATGCTGATACAGGGTCGCGAGATATCCGGCCTGGCCAGCCAGAAGAAAGGCCGCATTGAAAGCGCCGGCGGAAGCGCCATGTACTTCGTCGAATGCATCGAGCAGGCCGAGCTGCTCGATCGCTGCGGTCATTCCCGCCGACACAACGCCGCGCATGCCTCCGCCCTCGATCACCAGGACGACGCGCCGGCCGTCGCTCCGCGCCCCCGGCCGGGAACCTTCGCTGCCGCGCCGCAGGACCGTCTGTACCACGGGGTGGGGACGCAGATCCTCGATCATCGATCCGACAGGCCGATACGGGTCAGGGGTCAGGCGGCGCGGAAGCATCGGCCCGTATCGTAATTTCCCGTCCGCCGAAGCACCTCGCGCCCGCTCGCGGTCGGCGGCTTGCTCCTGGGTCCGCCGCCCGCACGCTTGCTCGTGTGCTTGCGCCCGAGCTGCTCGCGCTGTACACCTACCCCCGTGGCGGTCGCGGCGCCATATCCAGGTTAGGCCGGTGCCCGGAGCGTGTCGGGAGCCGCCGGCGTCATCGTCCTGGTCGTTGGGATCGGCGTCGTCGTGCTCGGCGCGGACGCGCTCGTCGACGGACTGCTCGGTGTCGGCCGGACACTCGGAATCGCCCCGTTCGTCCTCTCGGTCGCCCTCTCCGGGTTTGAGACCGAGAACTTAGCCGCGGGGATCGCGGCCAACGCGAAGGGTCTGCCGGGAGCGGCGGCTGGAACGTTCCTGGGCGGCGTGACGTTCCTGGCTCTCGGCGTGGCTGGTCTTGGTGGGTTGATCGCGCCGATTCGCGTAGAGCTCCCTCGCCGCTTCGCTGTCTGGACCGCGATCGCGCCGCTGCCGCTGCTGGCCTGCGCGATCGACGGGCACGTGTCCCGCCCGGAGGGCGCGCTCCTCGTGATCTGGTCGGTCCTGGCGCTGGTTGGTCTGGCACGCTCGGGCCGACAACTGCTGGCCACGGAAGGTGAGGAGCGCGTCCGCAAGCCAGCCTGGCGGCTCCTGGCCGGACTGGCGATCCTGAGTGGCGGGGGATGGCTACTCGGCCAGGGTTTGCGCACGGTGGTGCGACAGCTGGGGGTGCCGCAGACGCTGATCGGCAACACCGCGCTGGCGGCGACGGTCGAGGCCGAGGAGCTCGCGCGGTTCGCGGTCCCCGCACGGCGCGGGCGCCCCGAGCTCGGGCTCGGCAGCATCGCCGGCACGGTTGTTCACTTCTCGGCGTTGAACGCCGGCATCATCGCGCTCGTCAAACCGCTCACGCTCGGGCACGAAACCACGCGCTTCTACCTGCCGGTCGCCGCTGCCAGCCCGGCGATCCTCGCCGCCCTGCTCCTCGCTCGAGGGCAGCTCGGGAGGATCGAGGGGGCCGCGCTGACTAGCCTCTACGTGGCCTACGTTGCAGTCGCGATCACCATCTCGACATGAGCCCTCTCGGACGAAGTCGAAAGGCTGAGCGTTCGGATGAACGTGCGCTAACTCGCCGTTCGCGCTAACGCTAAGCCGCCGTTCGCGCGAGCGCGGCGCCGGCGATTGACAGCCGTCGCCGGCACATCTCCATCATCTGGTCCCGGTTGACGTCGGGGACTGCGTCACCCCATACGGCTGCTGCTTCTGCGGCGCGGGCCGGCAGATCGTCGAGGAGGTTTGGCGCCCGAGCCCCGGTCAGGCAGCGCAAGCCGAAGCCGATGTGCCAGCGCTCGTCGAGCTCGACGTGCTCCAAGCCCGCGCGCACGCCCGGGAGGGCGCCGTCGGCTAAGTCGTCGAGCAGTGCCCTCTGCCCGGCGGTGAAGACCGCGCCCTCGAGCACCATGTGGTAGAGGGCGATGCCGTCGAGCAGTTCGGCCCGGCCAGCCGCGAGATCGGCGGCAAGCGCGGGCAGCCGCACGTCGAAGAGCTCGAGCAACGCCGGCGGGACGTGCGCGCTCGCCGCGGCGCGTCGCTCGGCCGGAGTGCCCCCCGGCAGCCGGAGCACCTCGGCGCTGACCCGATCGAAGAACAGAGCGTGGCGATCCTCGTCGCGCCGCTGCAAGAAGAAGATCCACATCTGCATGGAATCCAGGTCCTCGGCCACGTCGGCAAACGGCACGAGATGCTGGGCGACCGCGTCCTCGGCCACGCGGAAGCCGGCGAGCAGCGTGGTGAGGCGGCGGCGGCGGGCGTCCGGAAGCGTCGGCCACGCCCGGGCGTCGGCGGTGAAATCGATCGCCGCCGGATTCCATTGAAGACGGGCCACGATCTGGGAGTACGCCGAGAGGCGGGGGAACATGAACACGTCCGTCTGGTCAGCTGTGGGGGCGCTGAGACCGGCTCGTGGGGTGCTTTGACGTTCGATTGCCACCAGCTATGACATGGTCATCGTTGCGCCATCAAGCATAGTTACAGCACAACCTCGGGCGGCGCCGGCTTCAGACCCGTGCCGCTCGCCTTGCCGTGCGGTAAACGAACCGGTCGTCCTGCCCCGACTCGCGTGTCGCGACGACGCGATCGTGGTGTGGCGAGAACCGGCAGACGGGATCCGTAGCCGCCGCATCGCCAGTCAGCCGAAGCGCTTGGCAGCGGCAGCCGCCCCAATCTGTCTCCTGGCGTCCCAATGGGCATGAGCGGCATGGGTCCTGCATCCAGTCCGTTCCGCGGAACCGCGTGAACGCATCGGATTCGTTCCAGATCCAATCGAGCGAATGGTCGCGGACGTTGGCGAACTCGAGCCCCGGGATCGTCGATGCCGCCTGGCAGGGCAACACGTCGCCGTCGGGGGCGACGACGATCGCCGTCCGGCCCCAGCCGCCCATGCATGGCTTAGGCAGCTCCTCGTAGAGGTCGGGGAGCACCCAGAGCACGTCGACCTTGGGGCCGACGCGCTCGCGAAAGCGCTCGACCGCCTGCTCCCCACGGCGCACCTGATCCCGGGTTGGCATCAGGGCATCCTGATTCACCACCGCCCACCCGTAGTACTGGGTGTTGGCGAGCTCGAGCCGCTGAGCATCCAGCTCGAGGGTCAGCTCCAGCAGTTCCTCGATTCGATCGAGGTTGTGTCGGTGCAGGACGCAGTTGATCGTCAGCGGGAAGTCGAGTTCCCTGACAGCGCGGGCGGCCGCGATCTTCTTCTCGAATGATCTGTTGCCGGCGATGTGGTCGTTCTCGCCAGCGTCGGGGCTCTGGATCGAGATCTGCACGTGGTCGAGCCCGGCTTCCTTGAGCGCCGCGGCGCGTTCGCGCGTGAACTGGAGGCCGGCGGTGATCAACGAGGCGTAGAGCCCCGCGTCGCGGGCGCCCATGCACAGCTCGACCAGATCGCGGCGCAGCATCGGCTCACCTCCCGTGAGCGCCAGCTGAACGACGCCGAGCCGGCGCGCCTGCCGAAACGCCCGGACCCAGTGCTCGGTCTCGAGCTCGTGGCGGTACCTCGGGTCACCGATGTCCAGCGGGTTGGAGCAATACGGGCAATGCAGCGGGCACTGGTAGGACAGCTCGGCGATCAGCGTGAACGGCCTAGGCGGCAGCATCGACCAGCAGCCCCCGCTGAGCCATGGCGTCGATCAACCCCCGAACGTCGTCATGGACGTCGACGCCTTCGTAGCGCACATTCAGAATGCCGGCGATGTCATCCAGCGAGCGCTCGCCGTCGCACAGCTCGAGCACCGCGGCGGCGGTCGGGTTGAGTCGTACCGCTCCCTCGGGGACGAGCAGCATGTGCTCTTCACGCACGTCGTCGTAGCGCAGCCGGGCGCCGGTGACCAGGCGGGGGTGGGTCATGGTTCCCCGCCCGAGGGCTGCGTGTCGCCGCGCTCGATGGCGTCCAGCTGCGCCCACAGCAGTTCGGTCTTGAATCTCAATGCCGCGACCGCAGCATCCTGTTGCTCCGGCGTTCGGCAGCGCTCTAGCACGAGCTCGAGCGCGTACTGCGCATCCCTCGGGGCTTTGACGAGGCGGGTCCGGAAGTACTCGAGACCGGCCGGGTCGATCCAGGGGTAGTGACGCTCGAGCGCCTCGAGTCGCACACGGATCGCCGCCGGGCCGAACAGCTCGGTGAGCGACGACGCAACCGCTTCGATCCACGGCTTCCGCCGCGCGAAGTTCACATAAGCGTCGACGGCATAGCGCACCCCGGGGAGAACATGCTGCTCGGTGAGTAGTTCCGCTCGGGAGACGCTGAGCGCCTCGCCAAGCCGCAGCCACGACTCGATGCCGCCGGTTCCGTCGGTCTTGCCGTCGTGGTCGATGATCCGATGAATCCAATCGCGCCGAACCTCGACCTCAGGGCAGTTGGAGATGATCGCGGCGTCCTTCTGCGGGATGCACTTCTGGTAGTAGAAACGATTTCTCACCCAGCGCTGCAACTCCTCGCGAGTCAGCTCTCCAGCATCCATCCTCCTGTGAAAAGGATGCAGATTGTGGTAGCGCATCCCCTGTGCGCGCAGCGCAGCGAGGAACTCCTCGGGCGGCGCCGGGCGCCGCTCGCCCGTTGCTCTCGTGGCAGTTTGGGTCACAGCTCCACCTCGAGCCCGTCGTAAGCAACTTCGATCCCCGCCCGCACGACGGCGGCCCGCTCAGGCGAGTCCTCGAACAGGATCGGATTGGTGTTGTTGATATGGACAAGCGCCTTGCGCGGTCGCTCGAACGCGGCCAGCGCCTCAAGCGTTCCCCCAGGGCCCGAGAGGGGCAGGTGCCCCATGTCGCGCGCGCTCCGGTCCGAGATGCCGAGCTGGGCGAGCTCGTCGTCCCGCCAAAAGGTACCGTCGACGAGAGCGAGGTCGCTGACGGCGAATCGGCTCCGTACGCCATCGTCGAATTGGGCCAGGCCAGGGACGTAGGTCACGACGCCGCCCGTGGCCCGGTCGCGGAAGACGAGCCCGCTTGCTCCGAGCTCGACGCCCGAACCGTCGAGGTAACGCGGCGGGTCACCGCCGACGTCGAATGGCTCCACCGTCAGGCTCGAGCCCTCGAGCGGCCTCGCCTTGCCAGCTGCGAGCGTCTGCCATTCCGCTCCGCAGTAGCGCTCGAGAATCGGTAGCAGCGGATACCCCTGCCTGAGCGCGCGCTCGACACCTCCCTCGCCGTACACGCGCACCGGAGCGACCGACTCCCGGAGGAGCAGAAGACCAGCTGTGTGGTCGATCTCGGCGTCGGTCAACAGCACGCCCGCGATCGGCGGCGCGCGCAGTCCGTCGGTGTGCAGCGGCGTGAGCGATTCGAGCTGCTGGCGCGCATCCGGCGAGGCGTTGACGAGAAACCAGGGTCCATGGTCACCTCGGATGGCCAGCGACGATTGCGTACGCGGTCGCGCGCGTACGCCTTCGCGCCCGGCTTCACAGGTCGGGCAACGACAATTCCACTGCGGAAACCCACCGCCGGCGGCGGAGCCGAGAATCCGAACGCGCACGCGGCTGAAGAAGCTTTGCGTAGCCCCAGGCGGGCGCCCGAGGCCACGCCGGCTTCAGCTTCCTACCGGTGGTACAGGTAGGAGGTGACCTCCGAGCACATCTCGACGAACTCAAACTCCGGCTTGATCCACGTCATAGGATGCCTCTCCCTTTAGAGCTTGGTCCCACGAGCGCCGCATCTTAGCGAACAAGCTCGAGCAGAAGAAGTCCCTGTAGGCGATGGAAATCGAAGTAACCGCGAGCGGCCCGGACACGATCAGCGCAGACCTCGTCGCGGCCTCGGCCGGACCACAGGCGCTGGAACTCGGTGCTTCAGAGCGGGCGCTGAGCGATGCAGATCCGGTCGCGATCGTGTACCGAGCAGGGCCTCCGCTCGCAGTCGTCGCGCTCGAGCCGGACGTGGAGGGACTTCGCACGGCCGCGGCCCGGGCGGTGCGCGCATGCCGGGGTGGCGGGACAGTGGCGTGGGTGCTTGATCAGTCGCTGGCGCTGTCCGCTCAGGACCACGTCCGCGGCTTGGCCGAGGGCGCTGTGATCGGCGGCTATGACGGCCGCCGCTGGCGAAGCGGCGGGCAGCCGCCTCGGGTCCAGCGCTTCGCGATCTGCGGCTGTAGCGAGGACCTCGCGCCCGTGGTCCGGCGGGCGGCGCTGATCGCGCGGTGGACCAACACCGCCCGTGAGCTGGTCGATGCCCCGCCGAACGTGATCTCTCCGCAGGGGCTGGCCAAGCGGGTGGCTGCGTTCGCGGGACTGGACGTGCAGGTCGTCGACCCCGACGAGGCTGGGCTCGGCGCGCTCTGCGCCGTCGGCGCTGGCAGCCCGGCCCGGCCGCTGCTCCTCGTCCTTCGGCACGAGCCACCCGGCGCTCCGCCCGCACCCAGGCTGGCACTCGTCGGTAAGGCTGTCACCTTCGACACTGGCGGCTACTTCCTGAAGCCGCAGACGGACATCGTCCGCCAAAAGGCCGATATGGCGGGTGGTGCGGCCGTCGCCGCCGCGCTCGGCGCGATCGCCGAGCTTGGACTCCCACTGTCGGTCACCGGTGTCGTGCCGGCCTGCGAGAACATGCTCAGCGGCAGCGCGATGCGCCCAACGGACGTCGTCAAAACGGCGGCCGGGTTGACCGTCGAGGTGACGAACCCAGACGCCGAGGGGCGCTTGATCCTCGCCGATGCGCTCTGGTATGCACGGCGTGACGGCGCAACGCACCTTGTCGACCTGGCGACGCTGACGGGCGCGCTGCGAGCCGGCATGGGAGACCTCTACGCCGGCGTCTTCGCGTCCGACGAATCCTGGCGCGACGCTGTTGTCGCGGCCGGCAACGCTAGCGGCGACCTTGCCTGGCCGTGGCCGCTTCACCCGCGCTATCGGCCGCTGATCGACTCGAACGTCGCCGATCTGCGCAACACGGCGGGGAAGAGCTTCGGCTTCCCGATCGTGGCTGCGACGTTCCTGCAGCAGTTCGCGGGGCACCAGCCTTGGGCGCATGTCGACATGCTGGGCCCGGCGCTGCTGGACGAGGATCGTGGCGACGCGTTCGGCCGTGGCGCGACCGGCTACGGCGTTCGCATGCTGATCGAGCTCGCCGCGCGTTTGACTGCTCCGTCAAGCACGTGAGCTACCGCACAGGCGTTACGCTGGCCCGATGAACGCCGGAGGTCGTGATGCGCGAACCCTCGGCACCGCGCCGCCGCGACGCGTCGTCGACCCTTCGAAGCTCGATCTCGCCGCCGCCGAGCGAGCTGCGCTGGAGCTGCTGCGCGCGATTGGCGCCGACGTCGACGCGCCGGGGCTGCTGGGAACGCCTCGCCGCGTGGCCGCCTCCTTCGCCGAGCTTGTCACGCCGGCCGAGTTCGCCGCGACCACGTTCCCCAACGAAGGCCAGTACGACGAGCTCGTCCTCGTGCGCGACATCCACTTCCACACGCTGTGCATGCACCACCTGCTGCCGTTCTACGGTCATGCGCACGTCGCCTATCTGCCCGGCGAGAGGATCATTGGGATATCGAAGCTCGCGCGAGTCGTCGAGGCTTTCGCCCGAGATCTGCAGCTACAGGAGCGGATGACGGTGCAGATAGCCGACTGGCTCGAGCAGGAGCTCAACCCCCGCGGCGTCGGGGTAGTGCTAAGCGCCGAGCACACCTGCATGACGGTCCGCGGCGTCCGCAAGCCCGGTGCCCGGACGGTCACGTCGGCGCTGCGGGGCGAGTTGGGTGACGACCCGCGGACGCGCCAGGAGCTCTTCAGCCTCGTTGAGTGACGCTCTCGATCAAGTCCCGCTGATCGAGACGGTGGTGACCACGACCGGGACCGACGGTGCAGTCAACTGCGGGGCAATGGGCGTCCGCTGGGGTGAACCGGAGATCGTCTTCTGGCCGTTTCACGCGACTCGGACGTTCAAGAATCTGTGCTTTCGAGGCGAGGCGGTCGTGCATCTCACCGACGATGTGCTCCTGTTCGTCCAGGCCGCGCTCGGCCACCCGCGCCCG
The DNA here is from genome assembly GCA_019239445.1 of Solirubrobacterales bacterium. GTDB lineage: Bacteria > Actinomycetota > Thermoleophilia > Solirubrobacterales > Solirubrobacteraceae > Palsa-465. The sequence continues at coordinate 11,556 of JAFAZV010000361.1, read as the reverse complement.
CCCATGCACCCCGCGAGCGCGGTTGCCGGCTCGGTGATCGAGGAGGCGAACGCGTGGAGGGAGGTCATCGTGACCGAGATCACGCCGAGCGACGATGGGCTGGCACGCTCCCGAGTCCGCGCACAGGTGGTGGCGAGCGGCACGGGTACGCGGCCGCCGCTCGGTCTATGCCGCGCCCGCCACGCTGCGGTCGAGGCGTCGATCGTCGCCTCCCGACTCAGATGGCTGGGTGCCGAACCGGTGTCGGCCGAGCTCGCGCGCCTGCAAGAGCTCGTGGACAAGACCGGCGGACCGCGCGAGCGCGAGGCGATGGCGTACGTGCGACGCTATGTCGCCGAGCGCTCGTGACCGAGATCATCGTCACCGCCCCGGCGCGGCTGCACTTCGGCATGCTCGATCCGACGGGCCTTGGGGCGCGTCGCTTCGGGGGCTTCGGCGTCGGCGTCGAGCCCCCGCGCGTGGTCGTGGTGGTCAGCTCCCGTCCTGGCGATGGTGTCATCGTGTGTGGATCGCAGGCCGAGCGCGCCACGGCGTTCGCAGCTCGTGCGCGGGCGGCGTTCGGGCTCAGCGGAGGCGTCGAGGTGAACGTCCGCGAAGCAATCCCGCCACACTCCGGCCTCGGGTCCGGGACCAAGCTGGGGCTCGCGATCGCCCGGGCGATGGCTGCGCTGTCGGGCAGCGCGCCGGAACCGGAGCAGCTGGCGGAGGCGAGCGGCCGGGCGGCACGCTCCAGCGTTGGCTGCTGGACGTTTGCCGCCCCCGGGCTGGTGGTCGAGGCCGGCGTACGCGACGGAGGGTCGGTCAGCCCGCTGGTAGGCCGGTATCCCATGCCGGAGCAGTGGCGCTGCGTGCTGGCGCTGCCCCTCGGAGTTGAGGGACTCTCGGGGCATGCGGAGGAGCGCTTCTTTCGACGGCTGCACGACTCGCCGGCCGCTGAGCCACGTGTCTCGCGGCTGCTGTTGACCGCGCTCCTACCAGGATTGCTGAGGGGCGACATCGAGGAATTCGGCGCCGCGCTCACCGAGATCCAGCGTGAGATCGGATCGATGTTCGCGGCCCAGCAGGGCGGTGCCTTTCATCCCCGAGCGGCTCCGCTCGTCGACGCGTTGCTGGCGCTGGGGGTCGGAGCGGTGGGACAGAGCTCCTGGGGCCCCTCGGTGTATGGCATCGTCGACAGCCCCGAGCGCGCCGCCGAGGTGGCTGGCCAGCTGCGCATCGCTGCGGGCGCCGGCACAGCCGTGGAGGTGGTCGACTTCGACCGCCGGGGCGCGTGGATTGCCGGCGGCGGCTCCGGGCAGGCCGCGGCGTGAGATTGCTGGTCAGCGTCGTCTCGGCGGACGAGGTGCGCCCCGCGCTCGCTGGGGGAGCCGACATCATCGACGTCAAGGACCCAGGTCAAGGCGCACTGGGTGCCCCGTCGCCGCGTGTACTGTCCGACGTGGTGCGCGCCGTCGGGGCTGCCGCCCCGGTGAGCGCGGCGCTCGGTGACCTGCCAAACCTGCCACACACCGCCGCGCTGGCCGCGCGCGGCGCCTCGCTCAGCGGCGCCGATTACGTGAAGGTCGGGTTGCGGGGCGTGACCGAGCTGGATGGCGCCGTGGCGATCGTGAGGGCCGTCGCGGACGCGGTGGGGCCGCGCACGGCCGTCATCGCCGCTGCCTACGCCGACGCGGATGCCCTCGATCCCCCGGCTCTCGCTCCCTTCTGGTTGCCCGCCCTCGTGCACCGGACTGGAATCGCCGGAGCGCTTGTCGATACGTTCGTCAAGGATGGGCGTGGCCTGTACAGCTGGCTATCCGACTCCGCTTTAGTTGAACTGGTCGCTCGCGCCCGTGCGGCGGGCGGGAGCTTCGCCATCGCGGGGCAGCTAGGTCGGGGCGAATTGCGGCGGGTGCACGCCGATGTCGTCGGTGTGCGCTCGGCGGTCTGTCGTGGTGGCGACCGGCAAGCCGAGATCGAGGCTGAGCTGGTGGCAGCCGCGGTCGCCGAGCTCCGCGGGCCCGCTCAACCCGGTGTGATTCGTGTGCCCACCCCTTCCGGATCCCGCACCAACACGGCCACACCGGTGCGTCGCACGGCCTCGGGCAAGTAGGCGTCCACCGCTCGAGCGCCGCCACACGCTTGGAGCCTCGCAAGCTCACACGAAGTCAAGTCTGAAAGCGGTGGACCGTTTGACGGCCAGTGCGCGAAGACCCCTGGCACCGGCTTGAGCAGAACCGCTTCCCGCGCGCCGATGGCCGCAGCCGCCAGCACCGCGAGCGAGTCGCTGCTCACCGCCCAGGACTCCGGCACTTCGGGCCGGTTGCGGAACGCCGGCAAGCTCAGAAGCAGCGCCAGCCCGCGCGGAGCGAGCAGAGCATCGAGGGGCTCTGCCGCCGGCAGCAGCCGATGCACGAGCACGCCCAGCTGATCCATCGCGGCCAACGCGAGCTCGTGGGCGACGTCGTCGGCTAGGCCCACCGCCGCGTCAACCGCGCGCACCGTATCGGCGAACGGTCCACCTCCGGGCACGACCAGCACCGGCCGGCTCCTCGCCATCTCGGCGACTTCCGAGCACGCCCGCCGGAGGCCGTCGAGGCCGTGGGCGCGGAGCAGTCCGCCACCGATCTTGACCACGAGCGGCACGGCCTCACTCATGGCCCAGCACGGACAGCGCCACCGCCGCGGCCACGACGCCGCCATCGCCACCGAGCGGGGAGCCCGAAGCGCTGGATCCGAGCTCGGAATGAAGTGCAAGCCGGCAGCGCTCAGCTGCGGCCCGGGCGAGGAAGGCGCCGACGCCGACGGCGATCACCGGCGCGCCGGCAGGAAAGCGCGCGGCGACGCGATGCAGCGCGGTGGCGATCGACGTTATCTGCGCCTCCTCGACGGCTCCGGCAACCGCCTCGAGATCGCCATCGCCAAGCTCTTCAGGGTCGGCGCAGACCACGCGGGCCAGCCGCGAGCGCACCTCCCGAAGCGAGGTGCCGCGACTGTCCGGGAACGTGCAGGTGCATTGCTGCGGGGACAGGCTCCCTCGCAGCAGGTGAGCATCGGCGCTTATCGCGAACAACTCGGAGGACACCGGGCACGGCTCTCCGCCGATCGGCACGTGCGAGAGCACCGCCGCGACGTTTGTCCGCAGCGCACCGGTGTAGAGCAGCTCGCCGTGGAGCAGCCGCTCGAGGTCGGTCCGGCCCCGAGCGGCGACCTCGCCGCCGGCGATCGGGATCACGTCGGTGGTCGTGCCGCCGCAATCCACCAGGATCGCATCGCGGTCGGAGCGCGCGATCAGCAGTCCCGTCGCCACCCAGTTGGCCGCCGCGCACCGCAGGGGCGCGGCCCGCGCCTGACCGACGCTGAGCAGCTCGCCGCTGGTGGTCAGAACCCGCAACCGTCGTCCTGGCAGAGCCTGTTGCGTGGCTTCGAGCACGTGCCGCACTCCCTCTCGCTTGCTGGAAAACACGTCTACGAGCTCCGCGGTTGTGCTCAGCGCGACCGGTGCGCCATCCAGTTCCAGTCGTCCCACGACAGACGCGATCGTCGCGGCCAGCGCCTCGGGTGCGCGCCACACCTCGAAGGGCTCAGAGACGATCCGGACCTCGTCCCCATCCACGACGGCCGCCTTCGTGTTGGCGCCGCCGACATCGAGTCCGATTACCGGGCCCGGCGGCTGTCCTGACACGGGCATCAACGCATTGCAGCATTTCCGTACTGTCTGGGCGGACGATGCAGATCGTGCCGGTCCTCGATCTCAAGGGCGGCATCGTCGTGCATGCCCGTCGCGGGCAGCGCACCAGCTACGAACCGGTGCGTAGTGCACTCGTTGCCGGATGTGAGCCCGTGAGGGTCGCCCGAGCGCTTTGCGCAGCGTGCGGGACGAGCCGCGTGTACGTCGCCGACCTTGACGCGCTTGCCGGCAACCGGGCGGACGAGGGAACACTGCAAGCTTTGGCGGCGCTGGCGGAGCTGTGGGTCGACGCCGGCGCGAGCACCGCGGCGCGGGCCACCGCGCTGGCGCGCGCCGGCGCGGCGCGCAATGTCGTCGGCACGGAGTCGCTCGGGCGTGACGCCCTGGGCGAGAGCTTTCTCGCCGTGCCGGCCCCGCCGCTGGTGCTGAGCGTCGATCTGCGCAACGGAAGACTGATCTCGCCGCGCTCCGACCTCGCCGGTCGCGAACCGGCGGCCGCCGCACCACTGGCGCGGGCCTTGGGCGTGCGCGAGCTGATCATGATCGACCTCGCCCGCGTCGGCAGCGGGGCTGGTCCGCCGCTGTCCGCGGTGGCAGCGCTCGCGGCAGCGCTTCCCGGAATACCGATCTACGCCGGCGGAGGCGTGCGCGACGCTGCCGATCTACGGGCTCTCGAGTCGGCCGGCGCCGCCGGAGCGCTCGTCGCCAGCGCCCTGCACGAGCGCCGCCTCATCCCACGACCAGCACCTCGCAGCGGGCCGCCACGCGCGCGGTGAGATCCTCTTGGCAAACCGACTGCAGCGCCTGCCAACCAGGGATCCCGTTGACCTCCAGAACCGTCACTTCCTCCTCGGGCGCGACCAGCAGGTCGACGCCCGCGATGTCGGCCTCCAGCGCGGCGGCCGCCCGGAGCGCCGCGTCCTGCTCCGCCTCACTGAGTGCCACGGCGCGCGGCCGGGCGCCGCGAGCAACGTTGGCTCGCCAAGAATCGGTCACCCGTTCCATCGCGCCGGCTATCTCGCCGGCGAGAACGAGTACGCGCAGGTCACGGCGGTCGGCCGGGGCGATCGTGCGCTGTACGTAGTACACCGTCCGCTCCAGCTCCAGGGCGCGGAACACGCGGTGGGCGACGTCGCGATCCTCGACGCGAACGATGCCGTTGCCCATCGCGCCGAACAGCGGCTTGACGACGACATCGCCGCCCAATTGCACGAATGCGCGCATGGCGTCGTCGTAGCGCTCGCACACGATCGTCGGGGGAGTGCGGAGACCGGCGCGCGCGAGCATCGCGCCGGCCCAGGACTTGTCGATCGTGCGCTCCACGGCACGCGGACTGTTGACGCAGCGGACGCCGTGCTCAGCGAGGACGTGGAGCGCGTCCATGCGGAAGATCACCTGATCCAGCGAGCCGCGCGGCAGACCGCGGACGATCAGCAGGTCGAGCGCGTGCAGAAGAGCGTCGTCGGGCCCGAGTACGTGCACGTCGCCGCGCTCGTCAACCTCCGAGCGCAAGCGGGTGGCCGGAATCGCGAGCACCTCGTGGCCGCGTGCCGCGAGCGCGGCGAACAGCCCACGCGTGTGCCAGGAGCCGGACGCGCCGAGAACGCCGACGCGCAGCCGCTCGCTCACCGCGTGAACGAGCGCTCGAGCACGTCGGGCGCGAGACTCCCGCCGTGGTGGGCGCGCCCAGATTCGGTACTGGTGAGGGTGACCGCAGCGGGGCTGAAGAGCATCGGGTCGATGTCGTAAAAGTTCCAGTTCGCGGCGGCGAGCAGTTCCCCGAACGGCGTGCCAAACGCCTCCGAGGCCGACGAGGGCAGTCGCCTCGCCAGCTCGGCGACCTCCTCGTCGGTACCCTCGATCCACAGATGCACGGTCCCGCCGTAGAGGACGGCATCGTTGGTCCGTCCGATCGCCGCCGGGTCGTCAGCGGCCACCGGAGCGACCGGGCAACAACCCCAGCCGCTGCGCACCCGAGCCGGGTCGACCTCGAGCTCGTGCAGCTTGTGCAGCGCTGTCTCCACCACGCGGCCTGAGATCTGCACCGAGCCGCACACCGAGGCGGTGCCCGCGATCAGAAAGGTGAGCGCGGAGGGCTCGAGCCCGCAGCGCTGCGCGACCTTCTCGACGATCTCCACGGGCGGCGTCTGCCGGGTCTCGAGGCACAGGACCGCGCGCTCGGCCTGTTCATGCCAGGCGAGCTCCGCGAACAGGTCCTCGGCGCGCGCGAGAGCCCGCCCCGGTCCGCTGGCCATCGCGAAGAAATCCTCGTGCTCGAGCTTCCAGCCCGCGTACTGCGCGGCCAGGCAGGCGGCCGCCGGTTCGTCCACCGCGACACCGACACCTGGCCAGGTTCGCTCGCCGATCACCACGGCCACGGGATCGACCCTGCCGAGCCCGCCCATGCACGCTGCTGTGAAGCCGAGACCGGCTTGCAGTCCACCGCGGGCCCGTGCCCCGCAGTCGACCACGCGCGCACCGGACTCGAGCGTGCGGGCCTCGATCCCCAGGGCGGCGGCGTCGCCCACCAACCCATCCACCAACGAGGCGGCGCGTTCGTTCAAAGACAGGTTCACGGACCCTCCTCCTCGTCGAAGATAAGCAGCTCCCCGCGACCGAGCTCGCTGCGGTCGCCGGACCACCGGGCCCAGGTCCCGCGAAGCAGCTCGTCCGCAACCAGCAACCCGAGCTCGCGGGCCCTGCGAAGCTGCAGTCGGAGCGTCGGCGGGCGGAAGCGGGTTGCGAAGGCATAGCCGGGAAGCGGATCGACCGGAGACCGCGAGACCAGGCTGCCTCGACGGTTGCCCATCCCGGCCTCCGCGCCGATCCCGCTCAGGGCGATGAGCGTCCCCGCCAACATCTGCAATCCGGCTCCATCCCCGGTCCGACCGGCCACCACCACGAGGCCGCGCCGCATGCCGGCTCCGGCCTCCTCTCCGGCATCGCCGAAGATGACGATCTCGCCACCGGCCATTCCCGCGCGAAACCCGGGATACGCGCCGCCGAGGCGGGCGCCTGCCGCACCCCAGATCCGCAGCAGGCCGCCGACCTGCTCGGCCCCAGCCCAAGCGCCGGCGTCGCCGCGCACGGCGATCTCACCGCCGCGCATGCGGGCGCCGAGGTGATCACCGCACGGTCCCTCCACGAGCACGCGGCCGCGAGACATGCCGGCACCGATTCCATCGACTTGGCGCAGGTCGCCGGCGAGCCACAGCTGCTCGTCGCCCCGGCCGGACACGGCGAACAGATCTCCGAGGCTCAGCGCCTGGCGCCCGCAGCGGACCGTCAGCGCCGCGACCTCGGCCGCCTGGAGCCCGCGCAGGCGATCGGGCGTGAGGACGTCGCCCGCAATTCGCCCCGGGGGCTGAGTCCGCAGCGTGAGCGTCAGCGTCATGGCGGGTCGCGGAGCTCCGAGAGCGGGAAGTGGAATTCGCCGAGCTTTCCGCCGAAGTTGGCGGCGGTCACGTGCGTGGCTCCCGCGCCGGCGGCTGCGTGCAGCCCGCGGCGCATCGCCTCGCGCACCGCCTCCTCGGATACGCCGTCGATGACGATCTCGAACAGCGCGCAGACGTCCTCGGGCACGAGCGTGTCGGGCACGCGGGCGCGCAAAGTGGGCGCCATCTGATGGTTGGTCGAGGCGGGCATCGAGGAGGAGGTCAGTGCACCCACCTTGCTGCCGCTGCGCACGATCCCGCCCGGGAACGGAAGGGCGATGCCCTCGCCTCGCATCGCGTCGGCGGCGGCCTGCGCGGCGGCCAGTGCGGCGTCCTCGTCATGCCCGCCGATCACCAGGTTGCCACCGCCGACGCCTCGCCCGACGCCGACCGAGTCGCAGACCAAGAACTCGCCCTCCATCACCGGGATCCGCCAGAACCGTTCGCCGGCGATCACCTTGCTGGCCTGGAAGCCGTCGCCGAAATAGCGGAGGCTCGCTCCCAGCGCCACGGTGCGCTCGGCGCCGGCCAGACCATCGAAGCACGCCGTGGTCGGGCAGGTCATGACGCACTGGCCGACGCGATCGAGCACGCGCTTGCCGACGCTCTCGCGGTCCATCGCGAACAGCAGCATCGCGACCCCAGATCGGCCGTCCGGGGTCTGCTCGACCCCGAGCGGCCGTTCGATCGCGGCCTCGCACTTGCAGCCGATCACCGAGGTGGCGAAGCCAGTCGCCGAGCGCGCCGCCTCGTGCGCCCACGCCTCGGTTGCAGCGGTGATCACGAGCCGCGCGTATCGCATCGGAAACGCCTCGGCGAACGTGTCGGCGACATTGGTCGCCCCCACCCCGAAGCCGCTCACCGCTCCGCCTCCACGATGCGGGCCGGCTCGCGCAACGAGCCATCGGTCACCGGATAGTGCTCGAACGCGACCGTGTAGCGCTCGGCGAACAGCGGCGCGAGCACCGTGCTCACTTCCGAATCGAAGGCGGCGCGGCTCGAGAGCAGCAGACCGTCGTCGGCGCGACGGAGCTCACCGTCCTCCACTGCCACCTCGCCCGCTTTGATGACATAGCGCGGCGTCGCGAACATCTCCTCCCGGTCAGCACGATCGTGGTAGATCGTGACGTCGGCGTCGGCGCCCACCCCTAGATGGCCCTTGTCATGCAGGCCGAGCCGGCGCGCGGGGGCGGCGCGCGTGATGATCGCGATCTCGTTCAGGGTGTATTCGCGATCCAGCCCGTCGAGCAGGGCGGTGCGGCGGATCGCGCGTTGATTGGCCCGACGCATCTGATCCTCGCGGAAGCCGCGGTCCATCAGCAAGCGGATCAGCTTCGGGTAGGAGAGGAACGAGCCACCGTTGGGATGGTCGGTGGACAGCATCACCTGCCAGGGATCCCTCCCCAGGAGGAACAGCTCGAGGCCGATCCCCCACTGCAGGGCGTGGACATAGTTGCCCGCCTTATACGTATAGGGAACGATTCCGCAGCCGGTCTCGACCTCAGTGTCGTGGTTGATCCACTTGCCACGGGTGAGGTCGCGCAACAGCGCCGAGACGTGTCCGTCGGCCGTCACCGTCATCGCCGGGCCAAACATGACCTGCCCTACGTCGGCGGTGAGCTCGGGATGCGCCCCCAGGTATTCGATCAGCTCTGGTGCGCGCGAGCGGGGCTGAGCGCCGGGTTTGCCCCCATAGCAGTGGAACTGCAGGTGCGCAAAGTGCGCCTGGCGGCCCGAGATCGCGCGCATCGTCTCGAGCGTGGTGTCGGCGTTGCCGGGGACGCCGAGGTTATTGGCGTGAATGTGGACGGGGTGCGGCAGTCGGAGCTCGTGCACAGCGCCGGCGATCGCCTCCAGGATCTGGCGGGGGGTCACGCCGAAGCCGGCGACCTCGTCGTCGATCGACTCAACCGTCCCGTTGCGCTGCTTCCACAGCTCCACCCCGCCCGGGTTGACGAGCTTTACCCCGTAGCCGCCGGTCGCCTCGAGCCACCACGCGATCGCGTCCCGCAGCTGCTGCGAGGCGGCACCGCCGGACTCCCGGATCAACTCGAACAGCACCTGGTTGTTGCCCATCAGGATCAGGAACGCCTTGTCGATGATCGGGGTGTCGCGCAGCTCGGAGAGCACGTGTCGCGCCGCCAGCGGAGGCGCAGCCGCTTCCACGACCGTCGTGTAGCCCAGCAGCGCGTAGCGGTAGCCGGTGGCGAACGTGGAGGGCACCAGACCGCCCGTCCCCGAGCGGAGAATCTCGGTTCGCTCCAGGTAATCGTCACGACGGTCCTCAACCGAGAGCCTCCGCGCCGCGTTCACCTTGGGCCCCGCGATGTGGGCGTGGATGTCGACGCCGCCCGGCATCACGACCATGCCGCGTGCGTCGATCCGCCGCGCCTCGGGCCCGACGTCGTCAACCACCTTGCCGTCCTGGATGCAGATGTCCTCGACGTCGCCGTCGACATCATTGGCGGGATCGTGGACCTGACCGCCGCTGATGCGGATCGCCGTCACGCCCCGACCTCAGCGAGCAGGCGTGTCAGCAGCGCGGCCGCGGTCGGCGCTTCGCCGGGCAGAGGTGCCTGCAGCGTCAGCGGGACCCCGTCGAGTCGGTGCGCAGTGCCGGTTGCCTCGACCCCAGCGGACGCCGTGCGGATCGATACCGCGACGCCTTCGACCGGCAGGCTTGACAGCGCGATCCCCGTCACGCCGTCGCGGGGCGCCTGAGGCGCGGCTTCGATGCACAGCGACACGTCCACGCCCTCCGCGGTGTCGAGCGGTGTGGTGACGCTGAGCAGCTCGGGATGGCCGCTCGCGAGGTCGATGTTCGGCGCGTAGCCGGTCTGCCAGCTCAGCACCTCCTGGGCGCCCCTCGTGCCCGCGGCCGCGGGCAACGCGACGGAGACCACGTGACGGCTCCGGCACAGTTCTCGCACGAGCTCGTGGAGTGTGAGCGCACGACGCTCACCGCCTGCTCCAGCCGTGAGGCCGGGGCCGTACACGAACGCGGCGTGGGGGGCGTCGTTGATCCGATGCAGCAGTTCGCGCAGCTCGCCTTCGGCATCCGCCATGCGCAGTGTCATCCCCCGCTGCAGGGCGTGGAGCGAGCTGAGCGCCTCGAGATCGCGCTCCGGGGACAGCGCGAGGCGCAGATCGGCGAGCTTCGAGGTGGCTGTGTCACGGTCGTCGACCACCACCAGCGTGCGCTGTGCAGCACGCCGTCGGTGCGAGCCGACGCCGGCGCCGAGGCGCTCGAGCAGCCGCGGGTGGGTCGTCTCGGGGTCCTCGCGCCAAATCACTATCAGCGCCGAGCGATCGCGCACCTCGCCGAGTGTCGCGCTCGAATCCCCGCGCAGCGGAACCGCCGGGGCGCCGGGCCAGGCGCCGCCGACGCGATCGGTGGCGACCAGGGCCCCCAGCCGGTCGGCCAGCGCGACGGCGGCCCGCGCGTCTTCAACGGTGGCCCAGTCGAAGCCATGCAGCAGCGGACGCCGGGCAGCGCGCAGCAGCTCCGCCACGCGGGTCAACGCCTCCTCGACATCGACCGGCTGCCCGTCGATCATCGCCGCGGGCGCGTCCCGCGGCCGAAGCACGCGTGCCGAGAACCACTCGGTCCCGAGATGGCAATCCGGCTGCAGGCGCACGCCGTTTTCCGAGCGCTCGACGAACACGTCGTCGCACAGGAGGCCACACCCGGCACAGGTGAGCGGGCCGAGCTCAGCCATGCGCGAGCACTGGCTCGTCGAGGGCCGCCAGTAGGCGGGTGGCGCGCGCGGCGATCTCGGACGCCGCCTCAGTCGCCGAGACCAACGTGCACACGGGGGCGCCTCGCTTGATCGTCTCGCCAGCATGAGGCAGGTCACGGACCAGGTCCGCCGGCCACCACGCGGGGTCTGGAGCGCGAACGGCCCGGTCTGCGAACAGCACGAGCTTCACCTTTGCACAACTCGTCGCGGGCGGCGTGCCGCGGTCGGGGAGGCCGCGTCCGCGCGCACCCTGGACGTGTGCCTGGAAGCTCCCGGGCCCGAACAGCTCGAGTGCTGCGGGCGGTCTCGGGTTCACCTCGAGCACCCACGCGTGCCGCCCGTCCCAGACCGCGTCCACGCCGAACGCTCCGCGGACGCCGAAGCGAGCTGCCACCTCGTCGCAGACCGCGCGCAGCTGAACGTCAAGTTCGGCCTGGTCGCTGTCGGGCAGGCGCGGAGGGGTGAGGTTGCCAGTCCACTGATAGCCCGGCCGCCGATGCAGCTGCTCGGTGATGCCTAGCACCGCGGCCTGTTGGCCGTCCCCGATCGCCACCGCCGAGACGGATACACCGTACACGTGACGCTGCAGGATCTCGCTCGCGCGCAGCCGGCCACCCATCCATCGCCGCACGCCGCGCCCACCGCCGCCGCGCAGCGGCTTGCGCAGCCAGGTACCCCCGCTCCTCGGAAGCTCGTCGATCGACAGGGTCTC
>JAFAZV010000376.1 GCA_019239445.1 Solirubrobacterales bacterium | reverse complement strand
CCCGTGATCGCCGACAGAGCACACCAAGCTCGGGTGGTCAACGCGTTGGAGCCCGAGTGGGAGGCGCGGTTCGAGCCGAGGTCCTACGGGTTTCGGCCGGGCCGTGGCTGCCATGACGCGATCGAGGCGGTCTACCACGCCGTGAAGGGCAAAGACCCGAAGCGGCGGTGGGCGCTAGACGCAGATTTGGCCGGGGCGTTCGACCGCATCGCGCACGACCACATCCTCAGCCAGCTCGGCACGTTCCCCGCCCGGGGGATGGTCGCGCAATGGTTGAAGGCGGGCGTGGTCGAGCAGGGCCGGTTGCACCGCACCGAGGAGGGAACTCCCCAAGGCGGTGTGGTGACTGCTCCCACGCAAAAGGTAACTTGGGTCGTCGGGGCCTCGGTTCGGGGTGGGGATCGAGTGGCGGATCGTGACGGTGTCGTCGCCGCCGATGAGGACTTCGCGCACAACGAGCCGCAGGACGCGCTGCTGGCCGGCGGTGTCGAGCTGGTCCAGGCCGTCGGTGAGGCGGCCGAGGAACCCGTCGAGGGTGTCGGCGAGCTGGAGGTAGGTCTCGGCGTCGTGGAGTTCGGCGTCGAGGCGGTCGAGCTGTGCCTGGAGGGTGGTCTGGCGCTTGCGCAGAGCGGGCATCCGGCTGCGGAGCTCCTCGAGCGAGATCAGCTGTTCTTGGTAGGCCTCGATCAGCCGGGCGATCGCCTGGTCGGCGCGGGTGAGGTCGCGTTCGAGGGTCTCGCGGCGGCGGGCGGCAGGGTGCTCGGTTCGCAGCGCGGCGAGGCGGCGGTCGATCTCAGCGCGGACGAGCTTAGGGTCTTCGAGCAGTCGGCGGACCTCGGCCCAGACGAGCGGGTCGAGCTCATCAGCGCGGACGGGGCGGCTGCTGCATCGCTTGCCGTCGGGGTGCCGCCAGCCGTCCTGGCCGATGCACTGGTAGTAGCTGATCCGCTTGTTGGTGGTGCGGGTGCAGGTGCGGTAGCAGGAGTAGCCGCACTCGCGGCACACGAGCATGCCTTGCAGCAGCGTCAGCTCCTTGGTGTTGCGCTTGGAGAAGTGCGCGTTGGCTGTCAGCCGGTCCTGCGCGAGCGCGAAGGTCTCCTCGGTGACGAGCGGCGGCACCGGGATCAGCGTCCATTTCTCAGCGGGCTGGTCGGTGCGGGTCAGCCGGCGCCCGTGCTGCTCGCCGCGCTGGCGGGTCGTGCGTGTCGGGCCGCCGTGCCGCTCGGCGGTCTTGGTCTTGCCGAACGCGGCCAGTCCGCGGTAGGCGGGGTTGCGCAGCATCGCCCAGATCGTCGAGCGCTCCCAGCGCGTCTTGCCGGTCCGGGTCGGGACCCCGCGGTCGGTCAGCCAGCGCGCGAGCTCGCCGATCGAGACGCCATCGCCCGCGTAGCGGTCGAACACCTCGCGCACGATCTGGGCCTCGGTCTCGTCGATCTCCCAGTAGCCCTCCATGTGCTCGGAGCGCTTCACATACCGGTAGCCATAGGGTGCGCCGGACATCACCGCCTGGGAGCCGCCGCGCGCGCGGTGCAGCTTTCCGCGCCGCGTCCGCTCGGCGATCTGCGCGCGCTCGTACTCGGCGATCATCCCCTGGAACTGGCGCAGCAGCTCGTCCTCAGGGGTGCCGCCCCGCTCGGGTTCCTTGGCGAAGATGACCTCGATCCCGGAGCGGGCGAGTTCTTCGAGCAGCAACACCTGGTAGGCGTAGCGACGCGCCAGCCGGTCGGGCGCATGGCACAGCAGCAGCTCGAACGCCCCCTCGGCCGCGCGGTCGCGCAGCCGCTCGAGCGCCGGCCGGGTCAGCGTCGCGCCGGAGAACCCCTCGTCCTCGAACACCAGGTCCTCGGGCACGAGCAGCCCGCGCTCGGCGGCGAGCTCACGCAGCCCGACGGTCTGGCTGTGGATCGTCTCGTCCTGACGCTGGCGCTCGGAGGACACCCGCGCGTAGATCGCCGCCACCCTGCCCGTGTGCGAGGTCACGTCGCTCGTCATCATCGCTCCGTTCGTTGCGTGTCACTCGGCGCCGCTCGGGCACCACGAACCCGTACGCCTGCGCCAGCCGAGCACTGGCAAGCCGATCACCGACGAACTCGATCTCAACCCGCGGTGCCACCGTATCGCTCGTCGACGTGATCGAGATACAGCCTCACCGCCTCCGCGACGACCGCGCTCAGCGTCAGTCCTCGCGACCGCGCGTGCCGACGCAGGCCCGCGATCAGCGACGGCGCGAGTCGAACGGTGAACACCGTCGTGCGCTCCGGCACCGCCACGCCCTCCGGCCGCTCGATCGCCGCGCTCACGTACCGGCGAGCCTGCCGCTCCGACAGCCGATGTTCGGACTGCAGCACCCGTACCGCGTCCGCCGGCGCCAACTCCTCCGCCAACAGCTTGGCCGCCCGGTTCACCCTGACCGCGTACTCGTCCGCGTACGCTCGGCGACTGGCCATCAGTCCGTTGAGTACTACGCCTCACGGCCGACTCCTTCCCGACAGCCGCTGAATCGACCGCTCGAACTCGAAGTTTGCGATTGCGTGGGAGCAGTCCTCTCCCCGTGCCTGTCCAACATCTACCTGGACCGACTGGACAAGTTCGTCGAAGCAGTTCTGTTGCCGGAATACACCCGAGGTGTGCACAGGAGTTCCAATCCTGAGTACAAGAGGATCTCAAGCGCCATCCGACGTGCTCGC
>JAFAZV010000011.1 GCA_019239445.1 Solirubrobacterales bacterium | reverse complement strand
GGCACAGTCCGGGGTACCACCCAAGCTCCCAGGCCTAGTTTTGGGCGGCCTCACACGGCCGTTGCATGACCGGCCTCAACACGAACCGCGCCAGTCTCAACCATTTTCATCCGCCGGGGCGCACGCCAGCGTGCATGATCAGTTTTGGTCGCTATGACCCCGCGACGACGTCCCGGGCCGCGGCCCTAGGCGCCGACCATGCTGAAACCGCCATCGCAGAGGACGAAGGCGCCGGTCATGTGCGACGAATCGTCGCTGGCCAGGAACAGGACCGTGCCGACGATCTCCTGCGGAGCCGGGATCCGTTTCAGCGGCGTGCGCTCGAGCACCCAGTCGCGCCGGCCACCGCGCCAGTCGGCGCGAGCGAGCGTCGTCTCGGTCTCCACATAACCCGGCCCGAGTGCGTTGACCCGCACGTCGGGAGCGAACGCCGCGGCATAGGACTTAGTCAGGCCGAGCACGCCGTACTTCGAGGCGGCATATTGCGGTGCGCGGGCGCTTCCGGTGACGACGACGTTCGAGCACACGTTGACGATCGCTCCGCGCTCCTGCTCGAGCATTCGTCGGCCGATCTCATGTGTGGTGAACATCGTGCCTTTGATGTCGACCGCGAGGACACGATCGACCAGCTCCTCGGTCACCTCCCGCCACGACTGCTGCTCGGGCGCGACGTCGCCGACGTTGTTGACCAGCACGTCGAGCCGACCCCAGTGCGCGAAGGCTTCCGCGGCCATGGCTTCGATCTCGGCGCAGGAGGTCAGATCGGCGCGCACCAGGTGCGCCTGACGGCCGAGACCGGCTATCTCCTCGGCGACCGCGCGTGCGCCCTCGTGCGAGCGGTTGTAGTGCACGACGACGTCGGCCCCCTCGCGCGCCAGGCCGAGCGCGATCTCGCGCCCGAGCCCCCGACCGGCTCCGGTGACCAGGGCCTTTCGCCCCGCGAGGCGACCGCTCATCCGGCCCACCGGCCGATGCGGATGTCGTCGAGCGGCGGCTGGCCGCGCTCCTCGACGGCGACGCCGTGCTGGCGCCCGCACGAGGGGCAGAGGTATGCCACGAGCTCCAGCGCGGGGTGGACGATGACGCCCCGCGGCAAGTCCGAGCCGGCGAGGTGCCGGGTGGCGCAGCCGCGCTTCCAGCTCGACTCGGTGCTCCCGAGCACGCTCCCGCACACACACTCGAGCTGAAGGCCGTGCGCACCTTCGGCCACGATCAGCGCGGGGCCGACCGGTCCGAGTCGCTTGCCGCGGCGGGCGCCGTCGTTCTCGTCCGCCGGCGGATCGGCGCTCGCCAGCCGGGCGCTCCGCAGCTGGCTGCGGTCGCCCGGAACTCCGTATGCCCGGCGGGCCCGTTCGCTGGTGATCAGCCCGAGCTCGAGATCGCGCCGTACGAGGTCCGGGTCGCGCTCCAGCGGGTCGCCGTAGCCCCCGCCGCCCTGCCAGGTGTAGAGGACGACGTCGCCGGGGACGAGCTCGAACTCGGGCACCTTGGCCTCGAGCACCTCGACCTCGCCGCCGAGCCGCTCGAGATCCAGCGGCGCGAGCCCGTCGTCGAGTTGCAGCGGGAGCGCACCCTCGGCGTAGAGCTCGTGGACGCGCGAGCCGCGGACGACGAGCTGGCGATTGCAGACGCCGGGCCAGCCGCCGAACTGGCCGAAGGAGACCGGAACTTCGACGCCATGTGAAGTCAGCGAGTTGCGCAGCCGCTCGACGCCGTGCGGCGTCCAAGCCGTGCCGGCGGCGCGAGCGCCGCGGAAGCTGCCGTCCCCGCCCGTGTCGGGGAAGAACGCGCGGAACAGGAACAGCATCGGCCCGTGCATCTCGTTCGTCTCGACGTTGGCGATGTGCGGGCGCGGCGCGACGAGCGCTCCCGACTGGTCGATGCCATCGGCCACCGCGCTCGCGCCGCCCCCGCCAATCTGAGCGTCGATCAGCTGCGTGCCATACGGCTCGCCATGTTGGTTGCGATCCCCGCTGAACAGTGCCGCGAACGTCCCGTGCGTGACCGCGCAGGAATGGCGCCGCAGCTGCTCCGAGCACGCGAGCAGCTTCGACACGGCGTGACTCGCGACACTCATGATCGTCCAGCCCTGTCCGATCGTGGCCGCCCCGGTCGCCGCCGGGCGCCGCGCGTTGACGATCAGGCCCTTGGGGGCGATCACCTCCAGCGCGCCCAGGATCCCGTGGTTCCACGGGATTCCCGCGCCCAAGATCGGCGCCGTGCCACCGAAGATCGCGCCGACGAGCGCTCCTTCGGTGCAGTTGATGTACGTGGCCGCCTGAGGCGAGGACTCGCGCATGTCGAAGCGCAGCACGTCGCCCCGCTTTTCGAGCCGGATGTCGGTGCGGTAGACCCGGTTCTCGATGCCGTCGTGGTCGAGAAAGCCCCGGCTGCGGAACACGCCATCCGGGAGCTCCCGCAGTCGCTCGCGCATGCGACGCTCGGAGTAGCGGATCAGCTCCTCCATCGCGGTGAGGATCGTCTGCGCCCCGTAGCGGTCGATCAGCTCGCGCATCCGCTCGCGAGCGACCGCGTTCGAGGCGATGAAGCCGCGGAGGTCGAGGCCGACCATCTGGGGTTGGCGCGTCATGTTGAGGATCAGCCGCCAGACGTCCTCGCGTAGACGGCCGCGCTCGATCAGCTTGATCGGCGGCATCATCAGCCCCTCCTGCTGCTTCTCACGCGCGCGCGCCGAGATCGAGCCGACACTCATCCCGCCCATGTCGACTTGGTGCGCGGCCACGCCGGCCCACGCGATCAGTTGCTGGCCGGCGAAGATCGGCGCCACCACCGACACGTCGGGATGGTGCACAGCACCGTAGAACGGGTCGTTGACGACGAACATGTCGCCGTCCGCGATCTCCTCGGCGCTGAAGGCATCCATAACGTGCCGCAGCACGATCGGCATCGCGCCAGAGTGGAACACCACCTGCCGGCCCATCGAGGCGATCCGGCCGTCGGCGGTATAGATCGCGTTGTTGAAGTCGCTGGCAGCGGTGACGATCGGCGATACCGACACCTCCTTGAGCGCGATCGCCTGCTCCTCATTGATCGCCTCGAGCTTGTGGCGCAGGATCTCGAGGGTGACCGGATCGAGCGCGAGCGGCGCCTCGAGCTCGTCCCATCGCGCCGGGCTCGGCCCGAGCACGAACTCCAGTGCCGGGGTCTCGACGGTCAAGCGGCCACCACCTCTACCTGGCGCAAGCTGCCGACGCTCGCCCGCTGCCCCGAGCAGATGGCGAGCGTGCTCGTCGGGTACTCGACGATCGCCGGGCCCTCGAGCGAGCTCCCCGGCGCGAGCCGCTCGCCGTCGAACACCGGAGTGGTGAGGAACTGCCCGGCGATCGGATCGTAGACAGCGCGGTTCGCGCGGACGGTGGGGCGCGCCCCAGTGCTCGCGCCCTCGTGCGTAGCGGCGAGGCGCGGCCGGCGGAGCCGCCCGCGGGCGGCGACAAGGAACGTCACGAGCTCGAAGCCGGCCAGCTCCGGCACCGCGGTGGCGCCGTAGCGCCCGGCGTAGAGGGACAGGAAAGCCTCGATCAAGCCGAGCGCCGAGCCGGGGTAAGGAACCTGAAGGGTCTTCGTCTGGCGGACGAAGCGGACCTCGACCAGACGCGCCAGCTCGTGATCCTCAGGCGGGACATCCTGGCGGCGCAGCTGTCCGTCGGCGCGCTCGGTGAGCTCGACGAAGATGCGCTCGATCTGCTCCTCATCGAGATCGGTGCCGACATGATCGCGACGGGCACGCATCGGAACGGTTCGCTCGACGGTCAGCACGATGTCCGAGGAGGCGGCCCCGAGAGCCGAGTGAACCGAGTGGCTGACCGGGACGAGCAGCTTGCCCACGACCTCGAGCGCAAACGCGCCGGCATGCGCTGGTCCCGCGCCGCCGAATGCGTAGAGCACGAAGTCGCGCGGGTCGTGGCCGCGCTCGAGCGTCACCGTCCGCAGCAGGTCGCCCATGCGGCCGTCGACGATCCGCTTGATCCCGGCCGCTCCCTGCTCGATCGAGACGCCAAGGGGATCGGCGACGTGGCGCGCGATCGCGTGGCGCGCGGCGTCGAGGTCGAGCCGGATCCGCCCGCCGAGGAAGTTGTCGGAGTCGAGGATCCCCAATACGAGGTCGGCGTCGGTGACCGTCGGGAGCGTGCCGCCGCTGCCGTAGCACGCCGGTCCGGGACTGGCTCCGGCGCTCTCCGGTCCGACGCGCAGGTACCCGCCCGTCTCGGCGCGGGCGATCGAGCCGCCGCCGGCGCCGATCGCGCTGACGTCGATCATGGGCAGCAGAACGTGGTACTTGCCGAGCTCGGTCTCCGTCCGGCTGAGCGGCATCCCATCGACGATCAACCCGACGTCGGTGGAGGTGCCGCCCATGTCGAACGTGATCACGTTGCGATGTCCAAGCTCGGCACCCATGTACTGCGATGCGGTGACGCCACCGGAGGGGCCGGACAAGAGCAGGCGGACCGGCGCACGACCGGACTCCTCGGCCGACATCACGCCGCCGCTCGAGTCGAGCAGCAGCAAGTTGCGAGAGCCGAGCTGCTCGGCGAGAGCACCTGTGTAGCGTGAGATCACCGGGCCGAGATAGGCGTTGATCACCGTCGTGGCCATGCGCTCGTACTCCCCGAGCCGCGGCACGAGCTCGCTCGAGAGCGACAGGTAGGCGTCCGGCAGCTCCTCGCGGAGGATCGCCGCGGCGCGCTGCTCGTGAGCAGGGTTCTTGAAGGACCACAGAAAGCAGATCGCGATCGCCGTCACTCCTGCGTCGGCGATCGCCCGGGCCGCGGCCCGGACATCCTCGTCCTGGAGCGGTCCGATCACCTCTCCCCGATAGTCGATCCGCTCGCGGATCCCAAACACGAGCGAGCGCGGCACGAGCGGCTCGGGGACTCGTCGCAACGAGTAGTCGGTCAACTCGTTGGCGGATAGGCCGGCGGTCATCCCGAGCTGGCGCTGCATGAACATCGTGTCTTCGAAGCCGCGCGTTGAGAGCAGGGCGGTCTGAGCACCGCGACGCTCGATGTAGGCGTTGGTCGCGGCCGTGGTTCCGTGGGCGATCCGCTCGACACGGTCGAGGAAGCCGCTCAGGCCGTGGCCGTCGTCCACTTCGCTCGCAGCCAGGTTCAAGTTCGCGAGCAACCCGTCGAGGAGCGCGTTCGGCGTCGTCGGCGTCTTATACGTCGCGAGCGCGCCGGACGGGTCGACGACCACGGTGTCGGTGAACGTGCCCCCGATGTCAATCCCGACGACGAAGCCGGCGCCGTCGTCGCGCCCTGCACCCGGGAGACTTGAAAAAGTCTGATCCACCGGCGATCCTCACGCCGCGTTGTATCAAATGTCAAGTCTCTCGCCAGCCCACGACGCCATCCTGATCGGCTCAGGTCACAACGCCCTGGTGTGCGGGGCGTATCTCGCCCGCGCCGGCTGGCGGACCCTGGTCCTCGAGCGCTCCGAGCGCCCGGGAGGCGCCGTGATGAGCGCGGAGATCACGCGGCCCGGGTTCGTCCACGATCTGTTCGCGACCAACATGAACCTGTTCCTCGGCTCGCCGGTTGCGGGCGAGCTCGGGCCCGAGCTCGAGCGCCATGGACTCGTCTACGCGCACAGCCCGCGCCCGTTCGCGAACGTCTTTCCGGACGAGCGGGCGTTGCGCGTGCATCAGGGGGTGGCCGAGACGCTGGCCGAGCTCGAGCGGCACGACCCACAGGACGCGGTGGGTTGGCGCGGGCTAGATCGTCTCTACGAGCGGCTGAGCCCGGCGCTGTTCGCGCTCTATGGCTCGCGGCTCGACGGCCGGAGTATCGCCACGGTGGTGGCGCAGCAGCTCCGGACGCTCGGCGCCGATGGCACGCGCGAGCTGATGCGCCTGCTGCTGACGTCCACGCGCGAGTTCGCCGAGGGTCACCTGCACTCGCGCGAGGCGCACGCGCTGCTCGCCTGCTGGGGGATGCACCTCGACTTCGGCCCCGACGTCTCGGGCGGAGCGATGTTCCCGTTCCTGGAGGCGTTCACCGACATGCGGGTCGGGATCTCGCTCGTCCGCGGCGGCGCCTCGCGGCTGGTGCAAGCGTTGATTGCGCTCGGGAGCGCGCGCGGAATGGAAATGCGGACCGATGCCGAGTCGCACGGGTGATCGTCCGCGGCGGCCGGGCCGCCGGCGTCGAGCTCACCTCAGGCGAGCAGCTCGAGGCGCGACGGGCGGTGATCGCCGGCGTGACCCCGCCGCAGCTCTACGGGCGGCTGCTCGCCGACGGCCCGGTTCCGGAGCAGATCCGCCGCGCCGCTAACGGTTACCGGCACGGGCCCGGGACGATGATGCTCCACCTGGCGCTCTCGGGCCCTGCCCCGTGGGCCGCCGGCGAGGATCTCTCCGACTTTGCCTATGTGCACATCGCGCCTTACGTCGAGGATCTCTGCGCCACCTATTCCCAGGCCTCGGCGGGGCTGCTGCCGGCCGAGCCGATGCTGGTGGTCGGGCAGACGAGCGCGGTCGACCCCTCGAGGTCCCGCGACGGTCACGTCCTGTGGGTGCAGGTGCGGGCCCTGCCGGCGCAGATCGCGGGCGATGCGCTGGGCGAAATCCCGGCTCGGGACTGGGAGCACGCAGCCGCGCCCTACGCGGAGCGAGTGAGGGCCAAGCTCGAGCGCTACGCACCCGGGATCGGCGATCTCGTCCTCGACCAAGCTGTCCTCAGTCCCGCCGAGCTCGAGCGCCACAACCCCAACCTCGCCGGCGGCGACTCGATCGCCGGCAGCATGCACCTACGCCAGAACTTCCTCTTCCGTCCCTTCCCCGAAGTCAGCGACTACGAGACGGGGCTGCCCGGGCTGCTGATGGTAGGCGCCGCCACTTGGCCCGGAGCTGGCGTCAACGCCATCTCCGGCTACAACGTTGCGCAGAAGCTGCTCGCGCCGGCGCCGCGGCGGCTCACGGACGCGAAGCTCGCGCTCGGCGTAATGCGCTCAGCTGCCGGCCCGCTCGTCCGAGCCGGCTTTCGCCGATGATCCGCAGCGCGACGATTCGCCCGGACGCCGCGTTCAGTCCCGGGCCCGGGAACGTCGAAGCGCCGCACTGATAAAGCCGGTTGACAGGGGTGGCATGGGCGCCGAAGCCGGGGAGGGGGCGCCAGAAGTACGACTGCCCCAGCTCGCAGTCGCCCGCGTAGATGTCGCCGCGCACCAGGTTCGGGTTGCGGCGCTCCATCTCGACCGGCGACAGCGCGACCGTGGTGCCGCGTGCGTCGGCCAGGTTCTCGACGTGCGGCTCGAGCCGCGCGAGGACGCGCTCGACGAACGCACGCTCGAGCTCGGGGGTCCAGGATCCGCCCGAAACGTCGATCTCGTCCGCGGCGTCCCCACGCGGCGCGTAGGGGACCTGCTGCAGCTGGATCCAGAGGATGCCGGCGCCGTCCGGCGCGCGGCTCGGATCGACCACCGCGGGTTGGCCCGCCACCACCGTAGGCTCGGCAGGCAGCAGGCCGGCGGCGGCCTGCGCGCAGCCGAGCGACACTGACCCGGCGCCAGCGCTCACGTGGACGATCGGCACCTTGTTCAGCCGCGCATCACGCCAGCGCAGCGGCTCGCGCAGCGCCACGTGGATCTGCATACCGGCTCTCGGGCTGAAGCGAAAGCGCTGGCCCTGCTGCATCGCCGCGGCCGGCGCCGCGCCTTCGGGCAGGAGCCGGCCGTACAGCTGGAGCGGAGTCGTGTTGGCGATCACCGCCCGGCGCGCGCGGATCTCCATGCCGCCGGCGATCACGCCCGCGGCGCTGCCCCGGCGGACGACGACGCGCTCGACCTCGAGGCCGGTTCTGACGCGCCCGCCGTGATTTCCGATCAGCCGCTCGAAGGCGCGTACGAAGTTGGCGGCGCCACCCTGAACCACCGGGAGCCCGACCGCGTGCAGGGACCCGGCGATGGCGAGCACCTGAAACCCGCTGCCGCCGCCGTCAGGCGGGATCCCGGTATGCAGCGACCAGGGGGCATAGAGGTCGGCGACTTCCTGGCCCTCGAATCGAGTCTCGAACCATCCTCGCGCCGAGCTGAGGACGTCGCCGGCGAAGGACAACCCGTCCCGGCGTCCGAGTGCGCGGGCGAGCTTCCAGGTCAGCTTGGCCGCCTCGCGCGACTGAAGCTCGGTGCCGAGCAGCTGTCCGACCGTCTCGATCGACGCGCCGAAGCGGTCGAGCTCCTCCATGTAGGCGGAGCGGTCGCGGACGCTGAAGGCCTC
>JAFAZV010000330.1 GCA_019239445.1 Solirubrobacterales bacterium | reverse complement strand
CCGCGGCCGGCTTCCGGAGTGCTCTTCACGCCCGACGTGCTCGTCGCCCAGGTTGCTCTCGAGCAGGCGTAACGCGGTAGGCAGGTTCGCGCGCCCGAAACCGATTCTGACGTGCTCTGGATGGTCGTAGACCGAACCGGGCAGCAGCAGCACGCCGGCTGAAGCGGCGAGGCTAGTGCAGAACCGATCGGTGTCGCCGACGCCCTGGATGCGTGGGAAGCCGATCGGGCTCGCCGTCGGACGGACCCAGTCGAAGGTTTCCGAATGGCGCGCGAAGAAGCCGTCGATCAGCGGCAGGTTGCGTTCGACGATGCTGAGGTTGCGCCCGAGCAGGACATCGCGATTGCGCAGGGCGAGCGCCGTGAGCAGCTCGCCCGGCGCGCTGGAACAGATCGTGGTGTAGTCCTTCAGACGCAGCAGAGCCTTGCGCAGAGCGGCGTCGCGCGTAGCAAGCCACCCAATCCGCAACCCTGGAAGGCCGTAGCTCTTGGAGATGCTTCCAAGCGAGACAGCGCGGTCATCCAGGTCGCAGGCGGCAGGCAGCCGCGCTTGTGCGTCATGCTCGAGCTCGCGGTAGACCTCGTCGCTGAATAAGACGATCCCGCACGCGTGTGCAAGCTCGTTGACCCGCTTGAACGTCGCCTGGCTCATCAGGGTGCCGGTCGGGTTGTGCGGCTGGTTGACGTAGATCAGCCGCGTTTCCGGGCGCAACGCCTGCTCGAGCGCGTCGAGATCGTGGGTCCAGGCGTCTTCGTAGCGACGGCTCCACCTGCTCACTTCGGCGCCTGTGCTACGCGCGAGCTCGAGCGCCGACTCATAGCAAGGCGTCTCCACGATCGCGTGGTCATTCGGCTGCAACAGCGTGTTGTTGAGCAGGAATATCCCTTCCTCTGCGCACGAGGTGACGATCACCTCGTCGGGATCGATCCGCTCATAGAGCCCGGCAATCGCGTGCCGGAGCTCGGGCGCCCCCGGCGACTCCGTGTACCCACACCAAGTCTCGAGCAGCCTGGCATGCGCGTCAGGCTCGAGTTCGAGCAGCTCGCCGATCGTCCGCGACTCGCAGTCGCTGCTCGAGAGCATGTAGCGAGTCGAGAACTCGTAACGGGCGTAGTAGCGCTCGATCCGAAACGGCCTCAGCTGCACTACGCGAGTATCGCGGAGCGTTCGCCTGACGCGCCGGCCTCGCGGAGCGCGAGGTGGCGGGCCGCGCCTTGCGACCCGCCACCAGAGCGACGCTTAGCGCGTGTTCGTCTGCCGTCGGCCGACGTGTGTCGTGAGGCCGTAGCCGTACGGATACAGCGGGTTGTAGTGGGGGTCGCCGACGTTGATCGGCTCCTGCGCCAGCGTCCGCGGCCAAGAAACCGGCAGCTTGCCGGTGAACGGCCGGGCGCCGAACAGCGTGTCCGCCACCCCGGTCCCCTCGCTGCCCGGCAGCCAAGCGGCCACGATCGCGTCGGCCTCGCGGCGCTGAGCCGGATCGAGGATCAGCGGGCGGCCGGAGACGATCACCAGGACGCACCGCTTCGCCGCGGCGCAGACCTTGTCGGCCGCCGCTTTGTCCGCGGCCGAGAGCTGCATGTCCTTGACCGGTCGCGGGATGTTCCGGTCGCCCGGGTCAGACGCCCACCGTGGGCCGAAGACGTCGCCGTAGCCCTCGGCGTACGGTGTCTCGCCGACGACCACGATCCCGGTGGCGTTGGGCGGGATCGGCGCCGACGCGTCTTGGCTGTAGGTCACGCTGCCACGAGCCAGCTGCCGGACGCCGTCGAGGATCGTCGTACCGGGGATCTTGTTCGTCGAGCCGCCCTGCCAGGTCAGCGTCCAGCCGCCGGCCTGATTGCCGATGTTGTCCGCGTTGGAGCCGGCGACGTAGATCGCCCCACGCCCACGGATCGGCAACACCTGGTGGCGATTCTTCAGCAAGACCTGCGATTCAGCCGCCGCGCGACGAGCCAGCGCGTGGTGGGCGGCCGAACCGACCTGGCCGATGTAGCGGCGGTCGGTGAACGGATGTTCGAACAGTCCCAGCTGGAACTTCTTGGTCAGGATGCGGCGCACGGCATCGTCGATTCGTGTCATCGGTACTTGACCCGAGTTGACCAGGTCTATCAACGTCGACTCGAACTGCTCGAAGTTCTGCGGCTGCATGAACATGTCGATGCCAGCGTTCACGCCCGCCGCAACCTTCTGGGCGAAGGTGTAGGTCTCGGGATTGATGTGATCGATGCCGTTGTAGTCCGAGATCACGAGACCATCAAAGCCGACTGCGTCCTTCAGCCAACCGGTGATCAGAGCTCGGTTGCCGTGCATGTTGATTCGGTTGCCGAGACCATCTTCCGTCCAGTCGACGTCGGAGTAGGAGGGCATCACGCTGCCCACGTGGTGCACGCGCACGGCGGGCACGTACTGCGAGAGCGCAAGCCGGTAGAACGTCACGTGATCGACCTGGTCCACACCTTGATCGATGGGATAGTTGCCGGTCGTGTGCATGTTCGATCCGGTCCCGTAGGTCGTCAGGCCGTCGCCGGCGAAGTGCTTGGCGGTGGCCAGTACGCGGTCGGGATCAGACAGATGCCCGGGTGGGCCCTGGAAGCCGTCGATCGCCGTTTCCATCTCGCGCACCAGGCCTGGGGTCTCGCCGAACGATTCATAGGTGCGCCCCCAGCGGTCGTCGCGCGCGACGCAGATGCACGGGGCAAAGGCCCACTGAGGGCCGGTGGTCCGGGTCTCCTCGGCGGCGACGTGTTCCACAGCCCGCACGAGCCCCGGATCGCGAGAAGCGCCGAGCCCAATGTTGTGGGGGAACACTGTGGCGCCGTACATGTTCCCGTCGCCGTGCACCGTGTCGATGCCGTAGATCAACGGAATGTGCAGCCGCGTAGCCAACGCCGCCTGCTGATAGCGGTCGACCATATCGGCCCATGCCGTGGGCGTGTTCGGTGTGGGCACCGAGCCGCCGCCCGAAAGCAGACTCCCGAGATTGTCCGTCGTGATCTTGGAAGTCGCCGTGTCGACGCTGCCGCGCTCGGCCTGGGTCATCTGCCCGACCTTCTCGGACAACGTCATACGCGACAGAAGATCGGCAACACGCGCACGCACCGAAAGACTCGGGTTCTCATACGGGAGTTGCGCTTGCTGGACGGCCGCCGCTCGCGCGGCATGCCGCGCCGCCCCGGCACCCGGAACGACGGCAAATGCGATCGTCAACGCGGCGAGCGCGCCGCCGACCACGATCACAATCAGGCGGCGAAACCTCGCCGGTCGATCGTTGCTAGCACCCACGTAAACCTCCTTTGCCGTCGCCACCCGCCGGCTCGGCGTGTCAACGGCACTCTCTGAGCGTTCGAGACGCTGGTTTGAACGATGGCGGTCGCGGTCCCATCGACCGAGTTGTGGACGCCGATGAACCCGACGGCGAGATTGCCGTGCACGCACGCGCTTTCTTCCCCTCCCAGTTCACTGCGTCACCTGATGCCTGCTCGTGCTCACAGCCGAGCTGTCTCGTCTCACGTCGCCGCAGGGATCGGTGCGAAACCCTCGCGAGAGGTTTACGGGCAAGATTGGCGGCTCAACCTCTGCGGAAGGAGCGGTTTCCGCCCGCCGTGTCGTCACCGACGCCCTGCATGCTGTTGCCGGGCTGAGCTGGCCGCCCCCAGGTCCACGCGGGCGATCGAGCCCCCGCGACGCCCCTTCGGGGTCTTGGGTCTGAGTGGTGCCTAGCGCGGGAAACGTCCAAAGACTGCGCCCCAGCGACCTCCTGGGCGAGGGTGTGTCCGGGGCGACTTCGACCACCCCAACGGAATCGCCGCAGAGACCGAGCTCGCGAACCGGTCCAGCGCGGCCCAGCTCGGCGGCGCACAGGTCGGCGAGGTCCTTTGTGTTCGGCTCGATAGATCTGAAGATCGCCGCGCCGACGCCGAGCGGGGTTAGAAACCAACACATGAAGGGCAGATATAGCTACACGCGGTGTTCACCTTTGGACTAGCCTGGGTAAGCAGCGTCCATGACAGCGACCGAGGAGGTTTAGATGGAGGCCGAGGAACGCACGATGGCGACAACGTCAGGCGTGGGCGCCGGCGGTGGTGTCACCGGAGCCGCAGTGGGGACGACCGTCGCGACCATGCTGGCGGCGGCGTTCGGGCTGATCGTTGGCCTGGTGTTCGGGCTCAGTCACGGCGAGGAGCGCGGCTACTGGAAGGGACTCGCATGAGCGACGATCAGCGCACCACAGGAAGCGAGGGCGTGGCTCGCGAGGCCGGTACAGCCACCACTGCCGCTGGCACCGCCGCGGCCGCCGGGGGCTCCGCGGGAGTCATCGTCGGCGCCGTCGTCGGCGGGATCTGGGGGTTTTTGGTAGGCATGCTGCTCGGCTCCGCCTTGGGAGAGTCCAAGGGCGTGTGGCGGGCTCGCGCCAGCCGGTAAGTGGAGTTACGCCAGTGACAGGGCGACGCCCTGTTATTGCCGTGCTCATTTCCAACTTCTAGGTAGATCATCACACGAGGAAGGATTAGTTCCATGAAGCGATTTCTCATGCTCGTATGCATCGGTTCCGTGGCTCTTGCCGCTCCGGCGGCAGCAACGGCGCGCGGACACGCTCGCCTCCACGGGCACAGGTCAGTCGCCGTGTCAGCGTACGACCGCTGGTACTTCGTGAGCTCGGCGCAAACCGACCTGGCGGAGATTCAGGGTGGTACTGCCGCGCTGACCAAGAGCACCAATCCCGCGATCGTCAAGCTGGCACAGACGCTCGTTAGCGACCACACCGCGCTGCTGAACAGCAAGCGGGTGCTCGCGCACAGGCTCGGGATCAGGCTTCCAACGGCGCCCTCGCCCACCCAGCAATGGGAGGCTCAAATTCTGGCGACCCTGTCTGGCGCGCAGTTCAACCACTGGTTCGCGACGAACCAGATCGCCGGGCACGAGCAGGCGATCCAGGAGACTGTCTACGAGATCGCCTACGGCCGGAACGTCAAGATCCGCGCCGCCGCTCGCAGCGCGCTGCCGATGCTGCGCATGCAT
>JAFAZV010000315.1 GCA_019239445.1 Solirubrobacterales bacterium | reverse complement strand
GCGTCCCGCACGCAGGCGACGCAGCCGCCGCGGGGGACGCAGCAGCGCCCGCCGGCGCAAGACCTCGCGTCCGCTCGAGGCGACGTTCGACCACGGCGAGGAGGGCTACGGCCTGTGGCTCGACCCGGCGGTCCAGGACGATCCCGTCTACGCGGAGTATTGGGCCGGCCATCGCCCGGTCGAGGTCACGATCGAGGAGGATCAGATCGTGATCCGGCGCGCCGGCGGCGAGGAGTCGGACGAGGGCGAGTGACGGCCGGTCGACCCCTGCCGGCGGGGGTCTGTGGAAGTTTTGCGTGCCATAGCCCTCCTTAGATCCGCAGACTCCCGGTCACTCTGCGTCGATCCGCCGGCCTCCACCGTAGTCGCTCGCCTCGCGCAGATAACGCGCGAACGCCGCCCCCGCCACCGTCGTCAGGTCCCACGCCTCCGGGTCTGACGGCGCCGCGCGGGTGGCGACGTCGAAGCACCAGTCCGTGCCCCGCTCGACGTAGAACTGCGCCAGCTCGTCGGCCGTGAACTGGCCGCCGAGGCGGCGCCGGAGCTCGTCGACGATCTCCTCGGTCACGCGCTCGAGCGCCGCGCGCCGGCTCGGCTCGGCCTGCTCGAGCCTTCGTTGTCCTTCGCGCCAGAGCCCGATCACCTCCTCCAGGCGCATCAGCTGCGCCGGGTGAGGATCAGCGGTTGGGCAGCCCCGTGATCACGTAGGAGCGCTCGCCCGGCCTGACCATGCCGAGAGCGCGAGCGTCGCGCTCGATCGTGGCCGGATCGTTCAGCGCCCGGCGCTGCGCTTCGAGGCGAGCGTTCTCGCGCGTGAGCCGGTGCACGATCGCACCCTGCTGATCCGCCTGCGTGCGAGCGGCCAGATACGACAGACCCTGCTTTACATACAGACCCGCCACGACCACCAGCACGACGAGTAGCCCGATTCGCCCGACCCGGTCCCAGCGGATGCGCAGCGGCTGACGCCGGGTCGAGGTCGGCCGCGAGCGCGCCCGCCTTCGACCCTCGGTCCGGGCCGGGCGCGGCAGTGCGGTTGCGGAACGCGCCGACGGCATCGCGTCTGCGCTTCTTTCGCCGCCGCGACTCTCCTTCCTGCTGCAAGGCTACGCCCGGAAGGCGGCGCGGCCCGGATACGTGGCGTCGGCTCCGAGCGCCTCCTCGATTCGTAGCAGCTGGTTGTACTTCGCCACCCGATCGCTGCGCGACGGCGCGCCGGTCTTAATCTGTCCGGCGCCCGTGGCCACCGCCAGGTCGGCGATCGTCACGTCCTCGGTCTCGCCCGACCGATGCGAGATGACCACGCTGTAGCCGGCCTCGCGCGCCATCCGGATGGCGGCAAGCGTCTCAGTGAGCGTTCCGATCTGGTTGACCTTGATCAGGATCGCGTTGGCGACGCGGTTCTCGATCCCACGCTGCAGACGCTCGGTGTTGGTCACGAACAGGTCGTCGCCGACCAGCTGCAGCGCGTCGCCGAGCCGGTCGGTCAGGGTGCGCCATCCCCCCCAGTCCTCCTCGGCCATCCCGTCCTCGAGCGAGACGATCGGGAACCGGGCGGCGAGATCGGCCCAGTACGCGGCTAGCTCGTCGGCGCTCAGCGTCCGTCCCTCGTGCTCTAGCACGTAGCTCCCGTCGTTGTAGAGCTCCGACACCGCCGGGTCGAGCGCGACCGCCACCTGATCGCCGGGGACGTAGCCGGCGGCGCGGATGCCGGCAATCACCATCTCGAGCGCCTCGGCGTTCGAGCTCAGGTCGGGCGCGAACCCGCCCTCGTCCCCGACCGCGGTTCCGAGTCCTCGCTCGTGCAGCGTTCGCTTCAAGCTGTGAAACACCTCGACGCTCATCCTCAGCCCATCGCTGAACGTCCTCGCTCCGACCGGCACGATCATGAACTCCTGGAAGTCGACGCGGTTGTCGGCATGCACGCCGCCGTTGAGCACGTTCATCATCGGCACGGGCAGTACGTGTGCACTCTCGCCCCCGAGGTATCGCCACAACGGCAACCGCTCCTCGGCAGCGGCCGCGTGAGCGGTGGCCAACGACACCGCCAGAACCGCGTTGGCGCCGAGCCTCGACTTGTTCGGCGTGCCGTCGAGCTCGATCATCGTCCGGTCCACCGCTGCCTGGCTGGAGGCATCCTGGCCCCTCACGGCAGTGGCGATCTCGCCGTTGACGTTGTCGACCGCACGAGTAACGCCTTTGCCCATCCAGTCTGAGCCGCCGTCACGCAGCTCCGTGGCCTCGAACTCGCCCGTCGACGCTCCCGAGGGGACGGCGGCACGTCCCCACGCTCCCGAGCGCACGCTCAGCTCGACCTCGAGCGTCGGATTGCCGCGGCTGTCGAGGATCTGCCTCGCGTGTACGTGCTCGATCTGGCTCATCTCGCGGGACCTTTCTGCGTACTACGCGCACGCGCGTAGTAACCGAGCTGCTCGTCGGAGTCGAGATCGTTCCAGCTTCGACCCTCCGATGCGGCCAGGTCGTGCGCCGTCGTCACGCGCGAGCGGAAGCGCTCGGCGGCGGCCCGCAGCGCGAGCTCGGGATCCACACGCAGCTTGCGCGCGATCCCCACGGCCGCGAACAGCACATCGCCGAGCTCGTCGAACCGCTCCTCCGCGCTCTGCGCCCCGTGCAGCTCCTCGAGCTCCTCGCGCAGCGAGCCCAGCGGCCCCTCCACATCGGGAAAGTCGAATCCGCTCGTGGCAGCGCGCCGCTGCACCTTGCGCGCGTAGAGCAGCCCGGGGAGGTTGTCGGGAACTTCCCCAAAGACGCCCTGCTCGCGTCCTGGCTCGCGCTGCTTGATCTGATCCCAGTTGCGCAGCACCTCCTGGGCGCTCTCCGCCTGCGCCTCGCCGAACACATGCGGGTGGCGGCGGATCAGCTTCTCGGTGCAGTGCTCAGCCACCTGGGCGAGATCGCCGGCGCCACGTTCCTCGAGCAGCAGAGCGAGGAAGTGGACCTGAAAGAGCACGTCCCCGAGCTCGTCGAGCAGCTTGCCGTCATCGCCCCGCTGCGCGGCATCGGCGAGCTCGTAAGCC
Source organism: Solirubrobacterales bacterium (assembly GCA_019239445.1). Lineage (GTDB taxonomy): Bacteria > Actinomycetota > Thermoleophilia > Solirubrobacterales > Solirubrobacteraceae > Palsa-465. The sequence goes on along the minus strand of JAFAZV010000315.1, from coordinate 352 downwards.
TCCTCGACCGTGTGCGGGACGATCGTGCGCTCGTTCTGCTCGCGATCCCACGGGCACTCGGGGCGGAGCCTCCTCGTGATCGCGTCGAGCCGGGCCAGCGCCGGCAGGATGTTCGGCGCGTCGGCGCCCACCCGCTTACTGGGTGGTGGTCGTCGCGGGCGGCGCCGTCTGCGTCGAGCTCGTGCTCGATCCCTTCGGCGCCTTGTATCCGGCACAGTCGTTCATCGCGTAGAGCGTGCGGCACTTGGTCCTGTGCAGCCAGTTCTTGCGCGCCTGATTGTCGACCGCGTTCTGCGCGGTCGTCTGAGCCTGGCCCTGAAGGATCTGACGGATCAGTGGCGTGGCTTGAGCA
>JAFAZV010000295.1 GCA_019239445.1 Solirubrobacterales bacterium | reverse complement strand
TCTCGCTCTCCGTCTCGCTGTTCCTGACCTGGACCTATCAATACACGCCGGCGCAGCGGGCGAACGTGCCGGCGCTGCAGGGCATTCCGCGGGAACTCACCGCCTGGCAGCTCTATTCCACTGCCGACATGCTGCTGGCGCTGCTGGCCGGCGCGCTGCTCGTGGTCGCGCTCGCCGGCCGGCGCGGCGTGCGGTGGGTCGCGCTGTTCGCCTGCGCGCTCGCGCTGGCGTTCACGCTCGCGGCGCTGAGCGCGCCGGCGACCAACGGCGCCAACTTGTTCGTGCCCGGCTACTCACCCGGGTCGGCGGCGGCCGGCGTGGGGGAGACGGTTGCGCTGGCGGGCCTTGGCGTCGCGCTGCTCGGGCTGCTGGTGTCGTTCACAGCGGACTGAGGCCCAGCGGCGGCGCGCGCCAGGTTGCGATCGTGAGGGGCGCTTCAGGGCGCTGAGCTGGCTTGCTGGGTCGGGTGACCAAATCGCATGCAATCAATCTCGACTCGGGCTGAGTGCATGCGGTTTGGCGGGAAAAGCGCCCGAACGCATGCACGTGGCGAAATCCGTCCGCGCTTGCATGCGATTTAGTGGTGGCGGGGCTGAGCGCCCTGAACCGCATGGGCGCGATCGCGCCGCTCGCGCCGTCCGCCGGGCGCCGCCTATCCTCGATAACAGATGTCCATAACACCAGCCGACAAGCGCCGCGAGCTGCCGGACGAGCCGGGGGTCTACCTGTTCCGCAACGAGCGGGGACGAGTGATTTACGTCGGCAAAGCGAAGTCGATCCGCAAGCGGGTTGCTTCTCACTTCTCCAACCCGAGTACCCGCGCCGGCCGCGACCTGGTGCCGATGATCGATCAAATCGAGGCGCTGGTGGTGCAAACCGAGGCCGAGGCGCTGCTAGCCGAGCAAACGTTCATCAAGCAGTACAAGCCGCGCTTCAACATCCGCCTGCGCGACGACAAGTCCTACCCGTACATCGCGATCAGCCTGGACGAGGACTTCCCGCGGGTCTACTTCACGCGTGAGCGCCATCGCCGTGACCGCGCGTACTTCGGCCCGTTCAGCAATGCCAAGCGGGTTCGCTCGACACTCGACGTGCTCGGCAAGGTGTTCATGTTCCGCTCCTGCGAGGGACCCGAGCCGGGGCGGCGCAGCGGCTCTCCGTGCCTGGACTACTACATCAAGCGTTGCGAGGCGCCCTGCGTTGGCTACGTCAGCCGGGAGGATTACCGCGCCGGCATCGACGGGGTGATCGCGTTCCTGTCCGGCCGCTACCGCGAGATCGAGCGCGCGTTGGATGACTCGATGCGCGAGGCGGCGGCTGAGCAGCGTTTCGAGGACGCGGCCCGGGAGCGCAACCGGCTGCGGGCCGTGCGCTCGCTGCTCGAGCGCCAGCGCGTGGCCAACGAGGCGGTTGGGACGCTCGACGCGATCGCGGTCGCGGTCGGAGAGGGGGAGGCCAATGCGCAGGTGTTCCAGGTCCGCGACGGTGTGCTGTCCGACCGCCAGAGCTTCTACCTCGACAACGAGGCGGGCGGAGACGTGGCCGAGGTGGCCGAGGCGTTCATCCTTCAGTACTACGCCTCGGCGATGATGATCCCGCCCTTGCTGATCGTCCAGCGCGAGCTTCAGTCGACGGACGCGTTGGCGCAGGCACTCGGCGAGCGGCGGGGCGGGCAGGTTGAGATCCGCGCCGCCGAGCGCGGCGACAAGCGGCGGATCCTCGAGCTCGCGGATCGAAACGCGCGCCTCGCGCTCGATCAGGAGAAGCTCCGCTCCGAGCGCCGGCGCCAGCAGCGAGTCGAGGCGCTGGACGGCCTTCAGCACGCGCTGAGCCTGGACACGATCCCGCTGCGGATCGAGTGCTTCGACATCTCGACCCTGATGGGGACGAACACGGTGGCGTCGATGGTCGTGTTCGAGGGCGGCGCTCCGAAGAAGTCCGACTACCGGCGCTTCAAAGTGTTCACGAGCGGCAACGGCGAGCGCGCATCGGAGAACGGCGAGCGAGCGTTCAGCAACGGCGGGCCCGATGACTTCGCCGCCATGGAGGAGGTGCTCGGACGGCGAATGCACCGCTGGCAGCAGCAGCGCGAAGTCTCGCCCCACGACAAGGAATACGACCCCAGTTTCGCTGCGCTTCCCAACGTCGTCGTGATCGACGGCGGCAAGGGTCAGCTGTCAGCCGGTCTGCGCGCGCTGCAGGGCTTCCGCGAGCGCGGAGTCACCGTAATCTCGCTGGCCAAGCGGATCGAGGAGGTATTCATCCCCGGGCGCGCTGAGCCGCTGCGCCTCGCCCACGATACGCCCGAGCTTCAGCTCCTGCAGCGTGTGCGCGACGAGGCTCACCGCTTCGCGATCACGCACCATCGCATCCGCCGCGACCGCGCGATGACAGCCTCGATCCTCGACGGGCTGCCCGGCGTGGGTCCAGCGCGCAAGCGCGCACTGCTGCAGCACTTCGGCTCGCCTGACGCGATCCTGGCCGCGAGCCGCGAGGAGCTCGAGGCGGTGCCCGGCCTCTCGGGCAAGCTCGCGCGGGAGCTGCACCGCGAGCTGCACAAGAGCGGCGTCTAAGTACCTACCGAGTCAGGATCACGGCGCTGCCGGCCGGCACCTGGACGTTGTAGGCGCCCGAGCTCGGGTCCGGGGCGACCGGCGTGGCACCCGGGGGCGGCAGCACACCGGTCGCCGTCTGGGCTCCGAACGTCTGCCCTCCGAGCGTCACTCCGCTCGTGGCGCCGAGGCCCGGGGCGCTGAGCGACTCGACCGTCGCCACGCTCGGCGCGCCTGGAAGCTGCAGCTGTAGTTGGGCCGGCGCCGTGGCTTGCTTGTTGATCGCAACCACATGGATCCGCCCGTCTGGCGCTTGTGTGGCCCATACCTTGACCGCCGCGCCGGCGTCCGCGCCGGCGCCACCGGCGGCGGGGACCGTTACCGGCAGCAGCCGCGCTCGCAGCGGAAACGCCTGCGCGAACGCGAGCGCCCCGTAGTAGAGCGGATGCACGAACGCCCGCCACGAGCTGCCGCGACGGGTGAACGTGAACGGCTCGTAAGCGGCGCCGGGCAGGGTGTGGAAGTTCACGCCGTCCACGCCGTTGGCCGCTAACTCGAACAGCGTGTCAAGGACCCAGAGCGCGGACGCGAACGTGTCGCTCACGCCGCGGGCGCCCGAGCAGGAAGCGGAGTTGAGCTCATCGAGGCGGAAGGGCAGCCCGTGTGCGTGCGCCACCGCGACGGACGCCGAGAGCTGCATCGCCAGCCCGTGCGAGGCCTGGTCGCTCAACAGGTTTGGGATCGAGGCATAGAGCGGCGAGGTGGTGTCGGACAGGCAGGCCCGCAGCGGATAGCGGTGGAAGGTCACCAGCGACAGTCGCGGCTGCGAGGCGATGAAGCTGCCGAGCGCGCTGGTCCAGCTGAGGCTGGCGAATGAAGGTCCGGCCAGCGGCGCGCTCGGGAGTGCCGCACGCCAGCGCACGTAGTCGATCGCCAACGCAAGCACGTTGTAGCTCGCGGGGCGCGAGAACACGACCCTCCCGAGCCGGTCGCGTGACCAGGCGAAAACGTTGTAGAGGTCCGGCTCGTTGCCGATCTCGAAGGCGTCAATGTTTCGCCGCCCGATCCCCGCCAGCAGCGCGCGCGCCTCCGCCACCGCCAGCGCCGGTCGCCCCGCGGCGAGGTTCACGCCCAGGATCAGCCGTGCGTGCAGCGCCTGAGCGAGCGCCTGCGTCGTGCGCAGCCAGCCTTTGGTCAAGGCATAGCTGACGCCGCGCGGCGGAATCACGTGGCGCATCGGCCACCAGGTCTGGTCGGTGCTGTTGCCGCCGATCCGGATATACGGACGGGCGCCGGGGGCGAGCCGCCGCAGCAGCGCCACCAGTACCGGGTTGACGGCCCCAGGATCGCGCCCCGTGTACAGGTGCGTCGCCTTGTACTCAAACGACACGCCGAGGAAGCCGGGTGCCATGGGCGGACCGGCCGGCGCGGCGCCGACTTGGACCGTGAGGGGCGGTGCGTCGGCGGCGGCCCGTCCCGGCGCCAAGGTACCGGCCGCGAGCAGCATGAGGATGCACGCGGTGAGCGCCGCCAGCGGCCGTATTCCCCGTACCGGGCGGTGCACGGCGGCCATGGTCGCACACCGCTCGCCGGCGTGCGCGGGACGGAGGCGGTCACAGGTCGGTTTCGCGCGCGTCCGCGTAAGGCGTCAAGCTTTAGGGGTGAAGGCTCCCACCTCAGACGCGACCGCAGATCTCGCCGCCGCTGGTACGGACGCCGCCGCCCCGCCCGGCGGCCTGGCGCTGACCGACCTCGTCATCATCACCGGATTCTCGGGGGCCGGCAAGTCGACCGCGATGGCGGCGTTCGAGGATGAGGGCTACTTCTGCGTCGACAACCTGCCCTCGGAGATGATCCGCACGCTCGTCGAGCTGTTCATGCACGAGGGCTCGAAGGTCGCGCGCGCCGCAGTCGTATCCGACGTCCGGGGCGGCAGCTACTTCGAGGGGCTGGAGACGATGCTCGACGGCCTGCGCGCCAGCGGCGTGAAACCTCGGGTGCTGTTCCTCGAGGCCGATGAACAGACTCTGCTGACCCGCTACAAGGAGACCCGGCGCCGGCATCCTCTCGCGCCGACCGGAAGCGTCGCCGAGGGAATCGCGCGCGAGCACGAGGCGCTGGCGCCCCTGCGCGGGCGCGCTGACGTCGTGATCGATACGAGCGGTTTGACGGCGGCGGCGTTGCGGCGCAAGCTCGCCGACGAGCTGCTGCCGACCCGCACGCCTGGCCGCCTGGCGGTGACGTTCGAGAGCTTCGGCTTCAAGTACGGTCAGGTGCGGGATCCCGACCTGATGTTCGACGTCCGGTTCCTGCCCAACCCGCACTACGAGCCGGCGCTCAGGCCGCTGACCGGCAACGACGCGAGCGTCGTGGCCTTCATCAAC
>JAFAZV010000138.1 GCA_019239445.1 Solirubrobacterales bacterium | reverse complement strand
TTCGTTCGGTGAGAAGCCGGCGCTGGTGGTGCCCATTCCGCGGTTGTCGAAGATCACCACCCGGTGGTTGCGGATCAGCTGCTGGATCAGCTGTGGATCCCATTCGGCCATCGTCCCGGCCCGGCCCATCACGAGAATCAATGGGGTTCCGCTCCCGCCGGTGCGGTACCCGAACGACAGACCGTCCGCCTCGACGTGCTGGACAGGGCCGAGGCTCGGGCGCACGATTGACGCCCGGCTCGCTGTCGTCCAGCCGGCCAGCGACGCGGCGGTGACTGCGATCGCCAACATCGTCCGGAAAGCAACAGCGCTCGCGCATCCCCGAGCTTCGCTCATCCGTCCCACCTCCGTATCGATCCCTTTCCTGTCCTCCCGAGCTCCCCATTTCGCTCGGTCCGTCGAGGATCCTAACACCGGGTCGGTGCGCTCCAGGCTGGACAGCGGGTCTCTACGCGATTGCTTCGCCTTGCATCACCGTCACCCGCGCGCGCGCCGCTTCGGGCTCGGGCTCGCGCTCCGCGGCGGGGCCCCGCGGGGTCACTCCGAGCCGCCCCCGCCAACCGCGCTCGCCGTCGCGGGGGCGTCCGAAACGCAGGTACAGCGCCGGCACCACGAACAGGTTCATCAGCGTCGAGGTGGCGAGACCGCCGAGGATCACAATCGCCATCGGGTTCTCGATCTCCTGCCCCGGGCGGTTGCCGTAGATCACGAGTGGGACCAGCGCGAGCGCGGTGGCGAGCGCGGTCATGAGAATCGGCGAGAGTCGCTCCCTGGCCCCGCGAATCACGAGCTCGCGTCCGAACGGGACGCCTTCCTCGCGCTCGAGATGCTGAAGGTGGCAAATCAGCAGGATCCCGTTGCGCGCGGCGATGCCGAGCACGGCGAACAGGCCGATCAGTGCACCGAGCGAAATCGACCCGATCACGGCCCAGGCGAGCATCACGCCTCCGACCAGCGCGACCGGCAGCGTCAGGAACATCAGCGTGGCCAAGCGGACGCTCTGGAACGCGGCCTGCAGCAGGAACAGGATCGCGATCGCAGCCCCCAGACCCATCCCGAGCAAGCGGTTCTGCGCCGCCTGACGCTCGGCGGCCTGACCGAGCAACTCGACGTGGTAGCCCAGCGGGAGGCGGATCTGCGCCAGCTTCGCCCGTACCGCCGAAGTCACCGCCCCGAGGTTGCCGCCGTCGGCGTTGGCGGTGACGTCGATCTTGTTCGACCCGTCAACGCGGGTGATGCCGCTCGCCGTCTCGTTCACGGTCAGCTTCGCGACCTTGCCCAGCGCCACGTGACCGCCGCCGGGCGTATCGATCAGGAGCCGGTTGACGTCGGTCAGAGTGCGGCGCGTCTGCGGGGTGCTGTACGCAGTCACTCCGAGCGCGATCCCGCCTGCGCTGATCTCGCCCACCTCGACGCTTCCCAGGAGCAGCGCCGCGTCGCGGCGCACGTCGCCCGGCGTCAGGCCATAGCGTGCGGCCATCGGAGCGTTGACCGTCTCCTGGATCTGCGGGATGAAACCTTGAGACTGCGGATGCACGTCGACCAGGTGCGGCGTGCTCGCGAGCCTGCTCATCACCTGCTGGGAGAGACGCTGCAGCGTCCCGAAGTCCGGACCGGAGATGCGCATCACCAGGTCCTCGCTCGTGCTCGACAGCGTTTCGTCTATCCGCTCGTGCAGGTAGGTCGTGACGTCGGCGAACGTCCCCGGGAACGACGCAGCGACCGCCCTGACGCGCTCGGCCGCGCGAGTCGGGTCGGCGTTCGGCGCGAGCGTGATCCACTGTTCGGAGAACTCCGGGCCGGCAATCTCCTCACCGAGCAGCGCCTGCCCGATGTGCGCACCCACGTGCGTGACACCCGGCACGGCCAACAGCCGCTGTTGCAGGCGAGCGACGATGCGCTTCATCTCGGGCAGCGAGGTGCCGGGCTTGCTGTCGAAGTGCAGCAACAGGTCGTGCTCCTTGAAGGACGGGAACAGGTCCTGTCCCAGCCTCGGGAGTACGAGAGCGCCGCCAAGGATCGCCGCCAGGACGACCGCCAGGGCGTAGCGGGGCCGGCGCAGGACCGGCACGAGCAGCTTCGTGTGGGCACGCTTGCACCATGCGATCAGCGGCGGGTCGGCGGCATGCAGCCGCGCGCTCGGCAGCAGGATCATCGCCAGCGCCGGCGTCACGGTCAGGGCCACCACCATCGAGGCCAGCACCGCCAGCGCGTAAGCCAGCGCCAGGGGCTGGAAGAACGACCCGGTGAGCCCGCCGACGAACACCACCGGGAGCACGGCCACGATGTTGATCAGCGTCGCGTAGAGGATCGCGGTGCGGACCTCGAGCGACGCCGCCAACATGAGGCGCAGCGGCGTGGTTCGCCGGCCCATCGCGCGCCAGGTGCGCAGCCGGCGCACGATGTTCTCCATGTCGATGATCGCGTCGTCGACGACCACGCCGACGGCGACACCGAAGCCGGCCAGGACCATCGTGTTGATCGTTGCGCCCTGCGCGTCGAGCACGATCGCCGCGGCGCCCAGCGACAGCGGAATCGCCAGCAGGCTGACGAGCGCCGCCCGCCATTCGAACAGGAAGGCGATCAGCACGAACACGACGAGGATGCAGCCGAGCAGCACGGCGAAGGACAGATTGCTGATCGCCGTGTGGATGAACGTCGACTGGCGGAAGATGTGCGAGTCGACCTGGATGCCGCGCAGCCCCGGCGCGAGCGCTGCGAGCGCCTGATCGACCCCGCGCGTCACGTCGAGGGTGTTCGCGCCGGGGAACTTCTCCACCACCATCATCAAGCCGGGACGGCCGTTCACGACGGCATCGCCGATCAACGGCGGATGGTCATAGACCACCCGTGCGATGTCGCCGAGCGCGAGCGTCCGGCCGCCTCGGTGCACGACCGGCACCGCGGCGAGCTGCTTGGCCGTGGTGATCACCGGGACGTTGCGCACCGGCAAGCGTTGATTCGGCGTCTGCACGAAGCCGCCGGTGCCGATGGCGTGACTGTTCGTGAACTTGAGCAGCCCGGCGTCGACGGCGCTGTCGGCCGCGGCCATCATCTGCCCAAGCGTCACGTGGTTGGGGACCATCCGCGTCGGGTCGGCCTGGACGGAGATCTCCTTGCGCTTCTCGCCCCAGGTCGCCACGTTGGCGACACCGGGAACGTGGAGCAGGCGGGGGCGGATGATGTATTGCGCCACCTGCGAGAGGTCGATCGGCGAGAGCGCCTTAGACGTGATCCCGATCTGCATCACGCGGCTGGTGGCGGAGACGATCGGGTACAGCGACGGCGGCGAGGCCCACGACGGCAAAGTGGGGGCGGCAGCGGAGAGGCGCTCCTGCACAAGCTGGCGCGCGTGCAGGACATCGGTTCCGCGCTTGAAGTAGAGGAAGATCGCCGAGAGCTGCGGGACCGACTCGGAGTTGGTCTGGTACACCCCGGGTACGCCCTGGAGAGCGTTCTCGAGCGGCACCGTCACGAGCTGCTCGACCTCAGATGGCGACAAGCCGAGGCACTCGGTCTGGATCTCGACCGTGACCGGCGCGAACTCCGGGAACACATCGACCTTCTGATGGCCGAGCGTCTGAACACCGAAGAACATCAGCGCTACGGCCGCGGCGACGACGAGGTAGCGGAAGCGCAAGCTGGAGGCGACGATCAACCGCATGACTCAGCCTTCGCCGGCCACCGTCCTGCGCTGTCCGCTCTCGGTCATGTCTGCTGCAGCACGCCGGTTTGCACGCCGAACAACTCCTCGGCGCCGACGGTTACCACTTGCGTTCCGGCGCGCGGGCCCGTGCGCAGGTACGCCAAGTTGCCGGTGATGTGATCGACCGTGATCGGAACCTCGGTGAACGTGAGCGGACCCTGGCTCGTGAACGCGAACGTATGGCCGCTGGGGTCATAGACGATCGAGGCGAACGGGATGACCACGCCCGCGGTAGCCCGGACGCTGCGCACCGGCGCCGTCTGCAGCCCGAGACGCTGGGCCCCTTGCGGGGTCAGGACGATCTTCCCGCTCGGGTTGCCCGGCACCGGGAGGAGCTGACCGCCGGTTTTCGGAAGTGGCTGCGCTCCGCTGCCGCAGCCGGCGACGAGCGCTGCGCTCACCGCCAGCACGGCGAGAACCCAGATTGATGTGCGGCGCATGGCGATGAGTCCTCCTCTTACGACTGATCCGAGGTCGATTGGATGCTGGCCGCGGCCGGGACGAGCTCCGGCTCGGGCTCATCCTCAGGCATCGGCTGCCTCGGCCCGAGCGCCAGGCAGACCGCCGGCAAGACCAGCGTGGTCAGGATGGCGGTGCTCACCAGGCCGCCCAGCATCGTCGCCGCGGCCACGTGGCCGAGCTCGTTGCCGGCGGCGTCGCCGAGCGCCAGGAACGGAATCAGGGCGACGGCGATGACGAGGGTGCTACCGAGCGACGGCGAGAGGCGCTCGCGCGCCGCACGGACAACGATTTCCGGACCCAGAGGCGCACGCTCCTCCGCTTGCAGGCCTCGAATGCGGGCGATCAACAGCATCCCCTGCCGGACGGCGATCGCGAAGACGCCGAGCAACCCGGCGTCGGTTCCGAGCGAGGTGCCCTGGCCGGTGGCGAGCGCCACGACCAGCCCACCCGAGACGGCCAGCGGCAGCAGGAGGAAGAACAGCGCGGCCAAGCGCCAGCTCGCGAACGCCGCCTGCAGCAGCAGCACGATGCCGATCGCGGCCGCCAGAACGTAGGACAGGAACGCGGCCCGCGAGGTGGGGTCGTCGGGCGTGCCGCCGACGACCTCGGCGTGGTAGCCGACGGGGAAGCCGACGCTCGCGAGCTTGCTCCGGATCGCTCGGCGCGCTTCAGTTGCGCTACCCGAGCGCACGGCCGCAGTCACGTCAACGTAGCGCGACAGAGCCTGGTGCTGGATGTCGAGCGGGTCGGGGCGGATCCCGATCTGCGCGATCTGGCCGAGGCGGACGTGCCCGCCGCCCTCGGTGTCGATCATCAGGTTGCGGACGGCGTCGAGATTTGCCCTCGCCGGCGCCACGCCCTGAACGACGACGTCGAACACCGCCTGGTCCTGGAAGAAGTTGCCCACCGTTAGGCCCGAGACCAGCGTCGAGGCGGCGCGCCGCGCATCGCCCGGGAGAACGCCGGCACGACGGGCGGCGTCGTCGTTGACCCGGACCTCGAGATTCGCTCCTTGGGGCTGCGCCTGGACGTGAGGCGTGCCGAGCCCGCCCTCGTGCGACATGAGCGACGACACCCGTCCCGCGAGGCCGCCCAGCTGCGCGTAATCCTGGCCGTAGACCCGCACCGTGAGCTCATCGACGGCAGGCGCAAAGACCCCGCTCGTGACACCGCGCTCGTAGGTGCCGACACTTGCCGTCATTCCGGGCACGCTGGCCAGTAGCGCCTTGACCGCGCCCACGGTGCGGTTGTAGTCGGCGTGGGGCTTGATCACGACGAACATCTGGCCGGCACCGACGCCGACGATCCGGTCTGCGGTCACCGCGCGGCCGAGTGTGGCGCCGGCATCGGCCACGCCGGGCACAGCGCGTAGGTCACGAAGCACCCGCTGCGTGATCCGGTCCATCTCGCTCAGCGAGGCGCCGACAGGGCCGTTCCACTGGACGACCAGGTTGCGGTCCTTGAACTGCGGCGGCGCCGGCTCGCGCAAGAACGGCACGGCCGCGATCCCGCCCAAGCCGACCACGCACAGCGCCAGCAGCGCCGGGCGGGGCACGCGCAGCGTGCGTTGCACGAGGCCCTCGTAAGCCCGCCGGAGCGTCTTTGCCAGCGCGAACTCGCGGTCCGGCACGGCTCCGCGGTCGAACGCGAGCATCGCCAGCGCGGGCGTGATCGTGATTGCGATCACCAGCGACGTGAGCACCGCCAGCGCATAGCCGAGCACCATCGGGTGCACGAACGTGGCCGAGATCCCCTTGGCGAAGAACACCGGCGCTACGCAGACCAGCAGGATCAAGCTCGCGAAAGTGAGCGTCCGGCGCAGCGGGCGGATCGCCTCGATCAGCTCGCGTGCGAGCGGGGCGGGTGTGTTGGCGTGCCCGCGCGCCCGCAATCTCGCGAGGATCTCGCTCGCGCCGGCTACGGCGTCGTCCACGAGCACCCCGAGCGCCACCAGCAGGCCGAGGATGACGAGCGCGTTCAGCGTGTAGCCGAGCAGGTCTAGCAGCAGCGCCGCAACGAGAAGGGACAGGACCAGCGAGACGATCGCCACAGCCGCTGCGCGCACCTGCAGGAAGAACGCCAGCAGCGCGAGCAGGACGAGGCCGGCGGCGATGATCGCTGCGAGCTTCAAGTTGTCGAAGCTCTGCGAGACGTAGCTCGCAGGACGGAAAACGCTCGTGTCGATCTTCACGCCGGCGAGTGCCGGGCCAAGATCGTGCAGGGCGCGCTGGACGCCTTTGGTGACGCCGAGGATGCTGGCCGACGGGAGCTTCTGCACCATCAGCACAAGGCCGCTACCGCTGCCCACCAGCGCGTCGCCGATCAGCGGCTGGTTGCCCACGGCGACCTTGGCCACCGAGCCGAGCCGCGTATGCCCCGGCGCGCCGGTGATCGGAACGCTCGCGAGGTCGCGAGGCGCTCCCAGCGGCAGGACCGGACGGATCTCGAGTCGCTGATTCGGCCCGTCGAGGAAGCCGCCGGTTCCCGGCGAGGAGCCCTCGAGGAAGCTGAGCGGAGAAACGAGCTGCGCGTTACCCGCTGTGGCGATGATCTGATTCAACGTCACGTGCGCGGCGGCCAGGCGAGCTGGATCGACCTGAACCTGGAGCTGGCGGTCGCGCTGGCCGAAGATCGTCACGTTGGCGACACCGGACACGCCGACCAGGCGCGGCTTGACGATCCACCGCGCGAGGTAGGACAGCTCCAGCGGGTTGACCGACGGCGAGCTCAGCCCGATCAGCATTGCCCGGCTGCTCGTGGACAGCGGCTGGATCAGCTGCGGAGGCTGCGAGACGTTGGGCAGGGAGAAGGCGTTCGTCAGTCGCTCCTGCACCAGCTGGCGGGCACGGAGCGTGCTGATCCCCGGCTCGAAGTACAGATCGACGGTGGAGACGCCGGGGATCGAGTGCGAGCGCACGTCCCAGACGCCCATCACCCCGTCGAGCAGGTTGTTCTCGAGCGGCACCGTGACGTACTGCTCTACCTCTTGACTCGAGAGCCCGAGCGCCTCGGTCTGAACCTCGAGCACCGGCCCGGCCCCGAGCTCCGGAACCACGTCATTGTGCATGTGGCGCAGCGACACCACGCCGAGCACGATCAGCGCCGCGGCGGCGCCCAGGACCAGCATCCGGAACCTGAGTACGGCTGCGAGGAGCGAGTTGAGGCTCATCGCGCCACCTGCCCCTCGATGGCGAAGAGGATCAAAATTCGAGACTGCGACATCCGCCCCCGGACGTCCTTTGCGTAGAAGCCTTTAGAGCGAGCTTAACTTTAGGTTTACGTCACCCCCGCGGCAATAACATTTGTCACAAACCGCGAACCGCGAG
>JAFAZV010000123.1 GCA_019239445.1 Solirubrobacterales bacterium | reverse complement strand
AGCGCGATCGTCTCAGCCAGCACCGCCCGGGTGTGGTCGAGCACGTCGAGGTGGTGATACGGGCTCTGCTCGACGCCTCCGAGCCGCGCGAGCTCGGGTAGCACCGCCTCGGTCACCGCGAGACGGTCCATCAGCTCGAGCCCCTCGACGGCGCGCTCAGTGCTGAGGATCCGCGCCAGTTCGGTGAAGATGCGCTCGGGCGCCACGCCCGCGAGACCAGGCGCGCGCGAGCGTGCCGCCGCCACGGTGCTGGTAGCGGGCTCGAACTCGAGCTCGCAAGCCAGCCGCGCGACACGCATCGTCCGCAGCGCGTCCGCATCGAAAGCGCGTTCGGAGACCATCGCCAGCCGACGCCGGCGCAGATCGGCGATCCCGCCGAAGGGATCAACGAAGCCGTTGCCGTCCAGTGGCTCGGCGATCGCGTTGATGGTCAGATCACGGCGACCGAGGTCGATCTCGATCGACTCGCCGGCGAGCGGCAGCAGGTCCACCTGCCAGCGATGATCGCGCGCGACGACCCGCCAGGCGCCGAACCCCTCGGAGAGCAGGAACGGATGGCCGCGGCAGGCGGTCGCGAGCGCACGCGCGAGGGTTCGCGGATCGCCGCTGACGGCGACGTCGTAGTCGCTCGTGGCGCGCCCTAGCAGTCGATCGCGGACGGCGCCGCCGACGAGCCATGCCGGGGCTTGCACGAGGCTGCGGAGCACGTCCAGAGGCACGTTCAAGGGCGCGTTCACAGCGGCTCGCCGTCGTGGTGATACACGCGCGGAACGCGTGCCGAGATGCCACACAAGACCTCGTAGTTGATCGTCTCGAGACGATCCGCCAGCTCCTCGACAGTTTGGCGCTCGGCGTTGCTGCGGCCGATGATCGTCGCGAGTTCGCCCGTCCTCACATCCGGCGCCGGGCCCAGGTCGATCGTGATGTTGTCCATGCTCACCGTGCCGACGAGCGGGTAGCGGACGCCGCCAACGAGGACGTCGCAGTTGTTGGTCAGATCGCGGCGAAGGCCGTCGCCGTAGCCGATCGGCAAGGTTCCGAGCCACGTTTCGCGCTCGGCGACGAAGCGACGCCCGTAGCCGGCGCTGTCGCCGGGGGCCGCGCGCTTGACCGCCGCGAGATACGACGTCAGCTCGAGCGCGGGTTCGAGGCCGCGTAGCGAGGGATCCTCGTGTAACGGGTCGCAGCCGTAGATTGCGATCCCGCACCGGACCATGTCCAGGTGGCTCGCGGCCACGCACAGGGTGGCGGCGCTGTTCGCGGCGTGGACGATGATCCCGGGCTGGAGAGTTCGCATCTCGGCTGCGAACGGGCCGAAGCGCTCGAGCTGCTCGCGCACGAAGGCATCGTTCTCGTCGGCCGTGGCGAAGTGCGTCATCGCGCCCGTGAGCTCGAGCGCCGGCGACGCCTCGAGCACCCGCGTGGCCACGCCGAGCGCCTCGTCCAGCTCGCGCGTGCCGAGGCGACCCATGCCCGTGTCGAGCTTGACGTGTACGCGAACGCGGTCCTCGCCTCCTTTCAAGATCCCGGCGCCATCGCGCGCCGCCACCGCCAGCTCGCCGACGAATGGCTCGCTCCACGCCACCACATCCGCCCGTGCGGCGAGCGCGACGCGAAGCTCCTCGCGGCTGAGCGCGCCCATCACCAGGATCGACGTCTCGATCCCGCCGGCGCGCAGCTGCGCCGCTTCCGCTGCCGTGGCCACAGCCAGCCAGCTGGCGCCGCCGGCGATCGCGGCGCGCGCGCTCGGAACCGCGCCGTGTCCGTAACCGTCGGCCTTGACCACCGCACACAGCGCGCTGGTGCCGTGCAGCTCGCGTTCGAGCCGCGCGACGTTGCGCTCGATCGCCGCCAGGTTGACGCGAGCGAGCGCGCGCAGCGGCATGATCTGTGTCTCTCGACCTATGCCTCGACGCGCGCGTCCTCGAGACGGACGGCGAGGCGGTCTTGGGTCATGCTGTCGGCGACGCGGAGGATCGTTTCAGCCTACAACCGGCGGGAGCGCGCGAGGGAGCAGCTCGATCACATCGCGCGCGATCACCCCCTCCGCCCCGATCGTCTCTGCCGCAAGCCGCCCCGCCGCAGCATGGACGAACACGCCCGCACAAGCGGCGTGGAACGGATCCATGCTCTTGGCCAGGTAGGCGCCGATCACCCCCGAGAGCACGTCGCCCGTCCCCGCCGTGGCCAGCGCCGAGGCGCCGCCACGGCTGATCGCCG
>JAFAZV010000409.1 GCA_019239445.1 Solirubrobacterales bacterium | reverse complement strand
GTCGAGCAGCCCCGCCTCCGATAGCGCGGACAGGTGCTTGAGGACGGCTTGGCGCGAGATCGGAAGCTCTGCCGCCAGCTCGGTCGCGGTGGCCGCCGGCTGTTGCGCGATCGCCGCGAGCAGAGTCCGGCGCGTCGGGTCGGCGAGCGCGCCGAACACCGCACCGGCACGATCCTCGTCCGGCGCCTGATCGCCTCGTGTGGCCATCTCAGGCTGCCACGAGCGCCGGGCCGTAGGTCCGCCCGCCGACGCCGGGCAGCGGCGTCCCAACCAGGTCGAGCAGCTCGAGCGGTCGCGTTTCGACGACCCGCAGCCGGGTCAGCTCGCGCTCGCGCCGCAGCGTCAGCTCGACGCGACTGGCCGGCGCGCCGTCCGCCGCCCACCAGAAGGTCAGGCGCGAGCCGCTGACCACCTCCTCGACCCAGCCTGTCTTCACGTCGCCGGACGAGCGAAACGTGGCGTCGCCTCCCGGCCGCAGGTCGAGATCCACCTCCTCTGCCAGCCAACCGTCCTCGATGACGGCGTTCCAGACCTCGTCAACCGAGGCCCGAAGCCACAGCTCACGTTCGACTCGATCGCTCATCACTTTCTCCTTCCGAGGATCTGCATGATGCGCAACCATAAGGTTGCGCGTCTGCTACTGTCTGACGCAACCGGAAAGTTGCACGATATCACCAAACCCGAGGAGGTCCCTCATGCCCCTGGTGCCGATGGTCGTGGAGCAGACAGCGCGCGGCGAGCGCTCGTTCGACATCTACTCCCGACTGCTCAACGACCGCGTCGTGTTTCTCGGTGGTCCGGTCGACGAAGAGAGCGCGAACCTGATCGTCGCGCAACTCGTTCACCTCGAATCGGACGACCCGGACAAGGACATCTCGCTCTACATCAACTCGCCGGGCGGCTCGATCTACGCCGGCATGGCGATCTACGACACGATGCAGTTCATCCGGCCCGACGTGCAGACGATCTGCTACGGGATCGCGATGTCGATGGGCTCGCTGCTGCTCGCCGGCGGCGCCGCGGGCAAGCGGATGGCGCTCCCCAACAGCCGGATCCTGATCCACCAACCGTCCGGCGGCTTCGAGGGACCCTCGAGCGATATCGAGATCCATGCCCGCGAGGTGCTCGCGCTGCGCGCGCGTGTGGATGAGATCTACGCCAAGCACACGGAGCAGTCGATCGAGCGCGTGCACGCGGACATGGAGCGCGATCGCTACTTCACCGGAGAGGAGGCGGTGGCGTACGGGCTCGTGGACAGGGTGATCGAGCGGCGCGAGATGGCGGCGGCGGCGCGCGGCTTCGGGACGGGCTGACAGGACGGCGACCGACTCACGTGCCGACACCCCCCGAATCGACACCGACACCCCAAAATCGACGCCGACGCGCCGATCGACGCCGACGCCCGATCGACGCCGACGCCGACGCCGACAATAGACTCACCACCCGATGCGACTGGACGAGGTGATGCCGGACCAGGCCGCCGGGCTGCCTGGAGTCGAGATCGCAGCTCTCGCTTACGCCACCGATCAGGTCGTCCCCGGGAGCCTGTTCTTTTGCGTCCCCGGCTTCACCCGCGACGGCCACGACTTCGCGCCGAGTGCGATCGCGAGCGGAGCCGTGGCGCTGGTCGTGCAGCGCCCGCTCGGGCTCGGCGTGCCCGAGGTCCGGGTCGAGAACGTGCGCGCCGCCATGGCTCCGGCCGCGGCGAACTTTTACGGCGACCCGACTCGCTCTCTCCAGGTCGTCGGGATCACCGGGACGAACGGCAAGACGACGACGGCGTTCCTGATGCGTGCCTTGCTCGAAGCAGGCCACCGCCGGACCGGTCTGCTCGGAACCGTCAAATCGGTGATCGGCGGTGTCGAGCGCGACGTGGTCCGGACGACCCCGGAGGCAATCGACCTGCAGCGGACGTTCCGCGAAATGCTCGACGGCGGCGACCGGGCATGCGCGATGGAGGTCTCCTCGCACGCACTCGAGCTCCGCCGCGCCGACGCGATCCACTTCGCCGCGGCGATCTTCACCAACCTCACGCAGGATCACCTCGACTTTCATCCCACGATGGAGGACTACTTTCGCGCCAAGCGCCGGCTGTTCGTCGACCTGGCGCCCGCTCACTCGATCATCAACCTCGACGACCCGTACGGGGCCCGGCTCGCCCGCGAGCTCCCGCAAGCAGTGACCTTCGCGCTGGAGGATCGAAGTGCGACCTTCCACGCCACCGAGGTCGATGTCGGCCTCACGGGCTCACAGTTCACCGTGCACGCACCCGGGGAGCGGACGGAGCTCGCCTCACCGCTGCGCGGGCGCTTCAACGTTCTCAACGTGCTCGGCGCGTACGCCACGGCGAGGGCGCTGTCGATTTCGCCGGAGACCGCGGTGGGAGCGATCAGGACCGCCGGCCGCGTGCCGGGACGGTTCGAGGCCGTCGACGAAGGCCAGGAGTTTGCCGTGATCGTCGACTACGCGCACACGCCCGACTCGCTCGAGAACGTGCTGCGCGCGGCGCGCAACCTGACCGAAAGGCGCGTCCACGTCGTGTTCGGTGCCGGCGGGGACCGCGACCGGAGCAAGCGGCCGATAATGGGCGAGATCGCGAGCCGCGTGGCGGATCGCGTGATCGTCACATCCGACAACCCGCGCTCCGAGGACCCTGAGGCGATCATCGCCGAGATCCTCGCCGGCGCCGGCCCCGAGACACCACACCAGGTCGACCGGCGGGAGGCGATCGCGGAGGCCATCTCGGGCGCGGACCCCGGTGACGTGGTGGTGATCGCCGGCAAGGGCCACGAGCAGGGACAGGAATTCGAGGCGGGCCGCAAGCTGCCGTTCGACGACGTCACCGTCGCTCGCGAGCTGCTTCGCGCGGCTCCTCTGCACGCGCGCTGACGCGCTCCGAAGCGCGCCGGCCGCGGCCGTCGCCGGGGGTCCGGGTACTCTCCCGGGCCGATGCTGGACTGGACCCCGGAACAGCTCGCGCGCGCGGCGGGAGCGCGTGTCGTGTCGCACACAGCCCGAACCACCGGACCCGAACGCGTGGTGATTGACTCGCGCGAGGCGGGTCCCGGAACGTTGTTCGTCGGCCTCCGCGGCGCCCAGGCCGACGGCGGGCGCTTCGCGGCGCAGGCGCTCGCGAACGGCGCCTGGGGGGCGCTCACGACGCCCGAGCACGCCGAGCCGCTCGCCGGCGGGACCTCCACCGCCGCGCTCTTGAGCGCCACCGATCCCCTCAAGGCGCTCCAGGCGCTCGCGACGGCGTGGCGGCGCGAGCTGGGCGCAAGGGTCATCGGCGTCACCGGCTCGACCGGCAAGACCACGACCAAGGACCTGCTTCTCGCCCTGCTGGCGCCCCACCGGCGAACGGTTGCGAGCCGCGCCAATTTCAACACCGAGATCGGTGTCCCGCTCGAGATCCTCGCCGCCCCGGCCAGCACCGAGGTGCTCGTGCTGGAGATGGCGATGCGCGGCGCGGGGCAGATCGCCGAGCTGGCCTCGATCGCTGAACCTGACGTCGCGGTGATCGTCTCGATCGGCCCGGTGCACCTCGAGCTGCTCGGGTCGATCGAGGCCATCGCCGCGGCCAAGGCCGAGCTGATTCAAGGGCTGCCCCGAGGCGGCACGGCGATCGTCCCCGCCGGCGAGCGCCTGCTCGAGCCCCACCTGCGCGATGACGTCACGACCGTCACCTTCGGGCCGGGCGGAGACGTTCGTCTGGTTGACGCCGACGGCGAGCACGTGAGCATGCAGAGCGCCCAGACCCGGCGGCCGCTCGTGCTCGAAGTTCCGTTCACGCAGGCCCACATGCGGACAAACCTGCTGGCGGCAGTCGCGGCAAGCGAGGCCGTGGGCGTCACCCCGAGCGGCCGCGTCGAGGTGGCGCTTTCGCCGGGCCGTGGGCAGCGCTTCGAACTCCCCGGCGGCGTGACTTTGATCGATGACTGCTACAACGCCAACCCGATGTCGATGCGGGCCGCCCTCGACGACCTCGCGAGCAGCGCCTCGGGCGACGGCGATCGTCGTCGCGTGGCGGTGCTTGGTGACATGCTCGAGCTGGGACCGGCCGAGCGCGAGTTTCACGTCGAGCTGGGCGCCTACGCCGACTGCGCCGGCGTCGAGTTGCTGGTCACCGTGGGTGAGCTGGCGGCGGCCATCGCGGACGGCTTCGGAGGGGAGACGCACGTCATGCGGGACGCTGGCGAGGCGGCCGCGATCCTGCCCGAGCTGGTGGAGCCGGGCGACGTGGTGCTGGTGAAGGCTTCGCGCGGCGTCGGACTCGAGCTCGTCTGCGGGGCGCTCGGAGCCGAGGCGCTCGCCTGATGGGCTCGATCTCCGGACGCATTCTGATCGGCGGCACCGCTGCGCTGCTGATGTGCCTGTTCCTGAGCCCGAAGTTCATCGAGCTGATGCGCCGCAACCAGTTCGGCCAGAACATTCGCGAGGAGGGCCCGGCCGGCCACCAGGCCAAAGCCGGAACGCCAACGCTCGGCGGGGTGATCATCGTCATCGCCTTCTCGATCCCGTTCCTCGTCCTCTCGCGCCGCGACTGGCCCTCGGTGGGAGTGTTCGGCGCCACGATTGCGTGCGCGCTGCTCGGCTTCGCCGACGACTACACGAAGATCGTCAAGCGCCGCTCGCTCGGGCTGCGGGCCCGCACAAAGCTGATTGTCACCATCGCCATCTCGATTGGCTTGTGGTGGATCGCGACTCAAAAGGCCCACCGCGCGGCAAGCGTCGAGCTCCGGTTCATCGACGCCAACCTGGACCTGGGCGCGTTCTATCCCGTGTTCATCTACCTCGTCGTCGCGGGCACCACGAGCGCGGTCAACCTGACCGACGGTCTCGACGGTCTCGCCGCCGGCTGCGCGGCGATCGTCCTGCTGGCCTACATCGGGATCACGTTCATCACCACGGGCCAGCGCGACCTGGCCATGCTGGCCGCGTGCCTGGTTGGTGCGTGCATCGGGTTTCTCTGGTTCAACAGCTTCCCCGCCAGCATCTTCATGGGCGATACCGGGTCACTGGCCTTGGGCGGAGCCATAGCCGGGCTCGCGATCATGACCAAGACCGAGGTGCTGCTGGTCCTCTTAGGTGGGATCTTCGTGATCGAGGCGCTATCCGTGCTGATCCAGGTGTTCTCGTTCCAGGCCTTTCGCAAGCGAGTGTTCCTGATGGCGCCGATCCACCACCACTTCGAGCTGCAGGCGTGGTCGGAGACGAAGATCATCCTGCGCTTCTGGATCGTCGCCGCGGCTTGCGGGGCGATCGGCTTCGTCGTCTACCAGCTGAGCATCAGGGGTTGACCGGCGCGGGCGTCTCGGCGCCTTGAAGCCGCGGCCACCGCTGCCAGCCGGTCCTTATCTCGTCGTCGGCCTCGCTCGCTCGGGTGAGGCGGCGGCGCTCGCCCTGCGCGCCCGAGGAGAGGAGGTGATCGGATGCGATGCGGGCGCGCCGACTCAACCGCAACTGGACGCCACCGCGGGAAGGCTTCGCGCCGCGGGCGTCGAAGTTCACCTGGATGCGTCAGGCGACGTACTTGCCGCCCGCGCCCGGACGCTCATCAAGAGTCCTGGCGTTCCCCAACAGGCTCCAGCCGTCCTCGCCGCCCGAGAGCGCGGGCTCGCGGTCCTGGGCGAGCTCGAGCTGGCCTGGCGCCTGCTGGAGAACGAGTTCATCGCGGTGACCGGAACCAACGGAAAGACGACGACGACGGAATGGATCGGGCACGTCCACCGCGAGGCGGCCGCTCCGGTCGCCGTCGCCGGCAACGTCGGCACGGCGGTGTCGTCGCTCGTGGGCGCCCTCCCGGCCCAGAGCACCGTGGTATGCGAAGCCTCGTCGTTCCAGCTCGAGGACTCGATCGACTTCGCGCCCGAAGCGGCGTTGCTGCTGAACCTCGCGCCCGACCACCTCGACCGCCACGGCACCTATGCCGACTACGTAGCGGCCAAGCTCCGGATCTTCGTCAACCAGGGCAACCACGACCTCGCCATCGCCGCGGCCGACGTGCCGGTCGAGGACCTGGGTGGCTGTGGGCGCCGCGTGCTGTTCGGAGAAGGCTTCGGCGCCGACCTGAGCGCTCACGCCGGGCATCTGTGGTGGCACGAGGAACCGCTGTTGCGGATCGAGGAGATCTCCCTGCCGGGTGCCCATAACCGGCAGAACGCGATGGCGACCGCGGCGGTGTGCCTGGCCCGCGGCCTCGAGCGCGAGGCGGTGGCGGACGGGCTGCGGACGTTCCCGGGCGTCGCGCACCGGCTCGAACTCGTGGCCACGCATGACGGAGTCACATTCGTCAACGACTCCAAGGCGACCAACGTGGCCTCGACGCTCGTGGCGCTGCGCTCCTACGCCGGCGGGATCCATCTGATCGCCGGTGGGCGCGGCAAAGGGCAGGACTTCGGCCCGCTGGCGCCGCTGGCGGCCGAGCGCTGCCGGGCGATCTACCTGATCGGGGAGGCGGCGGGAGAGCTTTCGGACGCCCTGGCGGACACCGGTGTGCCAGTGCATATTGAGGGCGACCTCGATCGTGCGGTGGCCGCGGCGCGCGCCGCCGCGCTGCCGGGCGAAGTCGTGCTCCTCTCGCCAGCGTGCGCAAGCTACGACCAGTACCGCGATTTCGA
>JAFAZV010000399.1 GCA_019239445.1 Solirubrobacterales bacterium | reverse complement strand
GTCGCCGGGGCCGACGTCGTGGTCACCGCCACCACCGCACGCGAGCCGGTGCTCCGGCGCGACTGGCTCAGTCCTGGCGCCCACGTAAACGCCGTGGGCGCGAGCCAGCCGTCGGCGCGCGAGCTCGATGGCGAGACGGTAGCGGCGAGCGCGCTGTTCTGCGATAGCCGCGAGTCGCTGCGAAACGAGGCGGGGGAGTTCCAGGAGGCGGTCCGCAGCGGCCTGATCGCCGGCGAGGACCACGTGCGCGCCGAGCTCGGCGAGGTGCTGGCGGGACGGCGCGAAGGGCGGCGCAACTCGCGAGAGCTGACGGTGTTTCGATCGCTCGGACTCGCGGTGGAGGACCTCGCGGCCGCGCTGGTTGCGGTCGCGAACGCAAGAAGACTCGGCCTCGGCACCGAGGTCGAGCTGTGATCGAGCTCGCGGCGATCGAAGCCGCGCGGGAACGGATCGAGGACATCGCGGTACGCACCCCGCTCGTGCCTCTCCACGTCGACGCGCCGGCCGAGATCTACCTCAAGCTGGAGACGCTCCAGCCGATCAACTCGTTCAAGATCCGCGGCGCGGCGAACGCGATCATGAGCGCGCCGGAGCACCGCCGCGCCGGTGGGTTGCTCACCGCCAGCGCCGGCAACATGGCGCAGGGCGTGGCCTGGGTCGCGCGCGAGCTCGCTCTGCACGCGATCATCGCCGTACCCGACCACGCGCCCGAGGCGAAGCTGACCGCGATCGAGCGGCTCGGCGGCGAGGTCGTGAAGCTCCCTTACGACGACTGGTGGCGCGCGATCGTCAACGGCCGCGTGGACGGACACGATGGCCTGTTCGTCCATCCCGTCCAGGATGAGGCGGTGATGGCGGGGAACGGCACGATCGCGCTGGAGATCCTCGAGGATCTTCCCGACCCCGACGCAGTCGTGATCCCGTTCGGGGGCGGCGGCCTGGCTGTCGGGATCGGCAGCGCAATCCGCGCCCTGCGTCCGCAGACGCGGATCTTCACCGCCGAGCCCGCGACGGGTGCCGCGCTCGTCGCGGCGCGGCAAGCCGGCGCGCCGACGACGGTCGCCTACGAGCCCTCGTTTGTCGACGGGTCCGGGAGCCGGCGCGTGCTCGACACGATGTGGCCGCACCTGAGCGGCCTCGTCGATGACGCGTTCGCGATTCCGATCGCCGACTGCGCCGCCGCCTTGCGCCTGCTCGCTGAGCGCGTGCGCGTGATCGCCGAGGGTGCGGGGGCGCTGAGCACCGCTGCGGCTCTTGCCGGACACGCGGGTGCCGGCAAGGTCGTGTGCATCGTCTCCGGGGGGAACATCAACCTGCGCCAGCTGGCGGAGATCTTGGAAGGAGGTGCGGGATGAGCGATCCCGCCCGCGACGACTTGCACCAGCCGGTTCTGCCCGGCCGGGGTGCAAGCGACTACGAGCGCTACCTGCGGACGGACGAGCTGCTGTCGCTGCAGAAGTCGCCCGAGGAGCAGGTCCACCGCGACGAGCTGCTGTTCCAAACCGTCCACCAGTCCTCAGAGCTGTGGCTGAAGCTGGCCACGACCGAATGCGATGAGGCCGCGGCCAGGCTCGAGCGAAGTGAAGTGCCGCCCGCGCTGCGCCTACTGCGGCGCGCCGTCCTCTGCCTTCAGTACGTCACGACCCAGATCGAGATGCTGAACCAGATGGACCCCTGGGAGTACCAGCAGATCCGGGTCGTGCTCGGGCACGGGAGCGGCTTCGACTCGCCAGGCTTCCGGCAGGTGCCGCGCGTCACCCAGCGGCTGGCCAAGGCGTTCGACCGTTTGCTCGCGCAGGCTGGGCTCGACTTGATCGAGCTCTACCAGCGCGGCCGCGAGTTCGAGGAGCTCTACCTGCTGGCCGAGCTGCTGACCGAGTGGGACGAGCGCATCTGGCTGTGGCGCTTTCGCCACTACGCAATCGTCGCCCGTGCGCTCGGGGAGGATACCGTCGGTACACAAGGCACTCCGGTCCAGGTGCTGGGCAAGCTGATCGCGCAGCGGCAGCTACCCAAGCTGTGGAGAGTGCGCAGCCGCCTAGTCGAGCTGTTCGACGCCGAACGGGCGAACGGCGTTGCCTAACCAGCGCGATCGCTGAGCTCGACCAGCGCCGCCACCAGCCGGTCGACCTCCTCCGGCGTGTTGTAGTGGATGAAGCCGAGCCGGACCGCCTGATTCTCGTAGCCGAGGCGTTGGTAGAGGTTGAGCGAGTACCACGAGTCGTGCGCCCAGACGCCCATGTCCCGCGCCGCCAGTTCCTGGGCCACCTCGGCGGCGGGCACGCCCTCGACGTTGAGGAGGAACGTGGGCACGCGTCCTTCCATCGATGGGAGGCCGTAGACGGTGACCGTGTCCGGAATCGAGTCGAGGAACCGATGCCCGAGCGACCGCTCGTACGGGACGATCGCATCGAAGCCGCCGATCGAGTCGAGGTAGTCGATCGTCGCGTTGAACCCGGCCAGCAGCTCGAAGGGCATCGTGCCGGTGGCGAAGCGGCGGCCGAGCGGGTCCATCGGCGCTGGGCGCGCCTTATATGGCCGCCACGAGTCGAGGACCGACGCGCGGCCGTAGGCGACGCCGAGATGGGGGCCACAGAACTTGTACGGCGAGCAGATCAGGACGTCGGCGTCGACCGCGCGGACATCGATCGGCTCGTGAGCGGCGAAGTGAACGGCGTCGATCCACGCCAGCGCTCCCGCCTCGTGTGCCAGCCGGCACACGCGCTCGGCGTCGACGATCGTTCCGATCGCGTTGGAGGCCCACGCGAACGCCACCACGCGCGTGCGGGGGCTGAGCTTGCGTTCGAGGTCGTCGAAGTCGAGTCGCGTGTCCTCGTCGCACTCGACCACGCGCACCACGAGCTCCTTGTCATGGGCAAGCTCGAGCCACGGGGCGACGCCGCCGTCATGGTCGAGCGCGGAGATGAGGATCTCATCGCCGGGGCTGAACTCCCGCGCCGCGGTGCGCGAGAGGACGAAGTCGAGCGTCGTCATGTTGGCGCCGAAGATCACCTCGTGCGGATCGCAGCCGAGCAAGCGCGATGCGCTCGACTCAGCCTGTTCGAGGATCTCCTTTACGCGCTGGCTCGTCGGGTACACCGCGCCGAGGTTGGCGCTCGCCTCGCGGAGTGTGCGTGCAATTGCATCGCCCACCTCGTCTGGAACCTGCGAGCCGCCGGGCGCGTCGAAGAACGCGAAGCCTTGCCCGAGCGAGGAGAAACGGTGGCGGACCGATTGCAGAGCGTGCTCTTGTAGGTCGGCGATCGTCCGACTCCTCTCTTTAACGTGATCTCAAACGCGCGCTGCTTGCAGCGCTCACGTCCCCTTGGTTTGATCAAGACTACAAGATCAAACCGGCCCGGCTACGACGCGCGGGCGCCGGGATGAGCAGGCGCCGCGAACCGGCGCGCGGGCGCGCGGGCATCCGCAGAATGGGGAGGCTAGATGGCGGTTCGAGTCACCCGCAGATCGCGGGCCAACTGGCAGGGGAGCGTCGCCGACGGCGGCGGGAGGATCGGGCTTGGCAGCGGCGCCTACGAGGGACCGTTCACGCTCAAAGCGCGTGTTGAGGACGTCGAGCGCTCGACCAATCCGGAGGAGCTGATTGCCGCCGCCGAAGCCGGGTGCTTCACGATGTCGCTGGCCAACGTGCTGGCCGAGGCGGGGCATCCGGCGGCCGATCTGCAGACGACGGCGACCGTCCGGCTCGAGCAGCAGCAGGAGGGATTCGCGATCACCCGGATCGCGCTCGAGACCGTCGGGCAAGTGGACGGAATCGACGCGGAGCGCTTCGCCGAGCTGGCGGCGGAGGCGGAGGCGACTTGCCCGGTGTCGCGCGCGCTCGCCGGAACCGAGATCACCGTACAGGCCACGCTGGCAGGGAGTTGACGGCGAAGCGGCGAATCCCCGAGGATGGCGGCTGAATTGAGCGCGATGTCTCAGCCGATGGCGTCGGCGGCGGTGGTTGACCCGGCCTCGCTCGAATCGCAGGATTCTGGGCGCGGGGGCGTGCGCGTGAAGGCAATCCTAGGTCGGCACACCGGCTTCGCCGCGCTCGAGCAGTCGCTGCTCGAGATGAGCCGCGGGGCGTCGCTCGCGCGCGACAGCGGCGTATCGGACGAGGTTCTGTTCGTGGCCGCGGGGCGGGGAACGTTGCGCCACGGCGACCAGCGCCACGGCCTCGACCCGGAAGCCGGGGTGCTCCTCGGAGCAGGCACGAGCTACGAGCTCGAAAGCTCCGAGCAGGAGGCGCTGCGGGTCGTTTCGGTTCGGGTCCCGGCGCTGGACGCAACGGTGCTGCCGAAGCCAGCTGAAGCGGCGCGTCCGGTCGTACGTCGTCTCGACGACCAGGTGGCTCAATCGGCCACGACCCAGCGCGAGTTCAGAATCGTCGCCGATCCCGGCTGTGGGTTGCGTTCAGCCACCCAGTTCGTCGGCTATATCCCTACGGTGCGCGCACCGGATCACTTCCACACCTACGACGAGGTGATCTACGTCCTCGAAGGCGATGGACGCTTCCACGCCGGGCAGACCAGCCAGGCCGTGGCGGCCGGGTCGTGCATCCAGCTTCCGGCGCGCACCGTTCATTGCCTCGAGAACACGGGTCAAGGGACGATGCGGGTGCTCGGCGTGTTTCGCCCCGCCGGCTCGCCGGCCGAGGCCTACTACCCAGACGGAACCCCCGCCTACAAGCCTGTCGCGGACGCGACGGCCGGATAAACCAGTGCGTTCTGAGAGGAGGACGAGGAGGATGAGAGTACGAGGACCGATCGCCGCTCTGGCACTCGCCGCGTTGTTCGCGGCGGGGTGCGGGAGCAGCAGCAAGAGCACCAGTACCACCACCGGCGGCAGCGCGAACACGACCGCCGCGGCGGGTGGTGGCGGCGGCAAGACGTGCAACGCGACGATCGGAATCGAAGCGCCGATCACGGGTCAGGTCGCGGTGCTCGGCGATGAGCAGCTGGCCTTCGCGCAGATCGCCGTGCAGCAGGACAACTCCGCCAATCACACGAACATAACCTTGGTTCAGGGCGATACCCAGCTGATGCCGGCTCAGGCCACCACGGTCACCCAGCAGTTCATCGCCAACGGGAAGATCCTGGCCGTGGTCGGACCCGCGGGAAGCCAGGAGGTCGAGGCCGTCGGCCCGCTGTTCGGCCGCAACTCGATGGCCTTCATCTCCGGCTCGGCGACCAACACCACGCTCACGAGCGGGAAGAATCCCACGTTCTTCCGCGTCGTTTCGCGAGACGACCGTCAGGGTCCGGAGGACGCCAACTACATCGTGACGCACCTTCACCCGAAGGCGCTGATGATCGTCGACGACCAGGAGGCGTACTCGACGGGCCTCGTGTCCTCGATGCTCCCGATCTTCCAGCGGGCCGGGATCAAGGTCGACCACGAATCCGTGAGCCAGAAGGTGACCGACTTCTCCTCGCTGGTCGCCAAGGTAACTCCCCAGACCACGGTCGTCGTCCTGCCGTGGCAGGTCGCGGCGAACGGGCAGCAGTTCGGCAAGAACCTGGCGGAGCAGCACAAGAACGCGACCCTCTTCGGGACCGATGGGCTTCAGTCCTCGTCGTTCACGATCCCGGGCGCGTACGTGTCGGCGTTCGGGCCGGACATCAAGGCGATCCCGTCCGACAAGGCCCTGGTCACCGCCGCCGAGCAGAAATACCCGAAGTTCGGCACGTTCGGGCCACCCGTGTACGCCGCGACGCACGCCGTCGATCAGGCGATCGCGTCGGTGTGCAAGAGCGGCCAAACGCCTAGTCGCAGCAACGTGCTGGCGGCGGTCAAATCGACCAGCGAGGCGAGCTCGGTGTTGGGGCAGCCGATCCATTTCGACAACCACGGCGACCTGATCGGCGCGAAGTGGTTCCTGTTCAAGATCAGCCCGCAGGGCAAATACACGCTGGTTACCAACGCGTAGCTGTCTCAACATGAGATAGTCGGCACGGCGCGCGCCGCACAGGCGCGCGCCGCAAGCCGACGATTCGGATGCACTTCTTTCTCCAGGAGCTCGTGAACGGACTCACCCAGGGCAGCCTGTATGCCCTGATCGCCCTCGGCTACTCGATGGTCTACGGGATCCTCAAGCTCCTGAACTTCGCCCACGGCGATCTGTACATGGTCGGGGCGTTCATCGGTTACTTCGTGATCCAATGGTTCGGCGGCTCGAACGGCTTGAGCGTCCCGGTCCCGATCGTGCTGCTCGTCATGTTCGCGCTGGCCGGCCTCGGCGTCGGTGCGCTCGGAGTGGCAATCGAGCGGTTCGCCTACCGGCCGCTCCGAAACGCGCCTCGGATCGCACCGCTGATCACCGCCCTCGGGGTGGCGTTCCTGCTCGAGAACACGATGCTGCTCCTGTTCGGCGCCTCCTACCGGAGCTACAACACGTCGGCCTTCATCTCGTTCTCCACCGGAATCCACATCGGCGCGCTGCAAATCGACATCGTGCGGATCATGGTGATCGTGCTCAGCATCGTGTTGATGCTCGTCCTCCGCGTGATCGTCAACCGCACGTCGCTGGGCCGCCAGATGCGCGCGGTGGCCGCCGATCGGGAAGCCGCGGAAATGCTCGGCATCAACGTCAATTTCACCATCTCGGCCACCTTCTTCCTTGGCTCGGCGCTCGCCGGGGTGGCGGGCGTGATGGCTGGCCTCGTGTTCAACCAGGTCTACACGCTGATGGGATTCACCGCCGGACTGAAGGCGTTCGCGGCCGCGGTCGTGGGCGGTATTGGCTCGCTCGCCGGCGCCGTGCTGGGGGGCCTGCTGATCGGACTTGCCGAGTCATTCGTTACCGGCTACATCTCCTCGACCTACACCAACCTGATCGTGTTCGGGATCCTGATCGCGGTGATGCTGCTGCGCCCGAGCGGCCTCCTCGGCCGCGTGCAGCTGCAGAAGGTATGAGCACGCGCGAGCAGCCGAGCGAGACCGCAGAGCGGATTGAGCCGCAGGTCGGGGTCGACGAATGGGTGGCGCGGCAGATAACGCGTCGGGAGTACGCGCCCGGTTGGCGCGGGGAGCTCGAGCGCCGATTCGAGCGCGTGGGTTGGTGGCCGAAGCTCGCCGCCGCTGCGGCGATCGGCGCGATCATCCCGCTCCTCGGGTTGAACGACTTCCAGCTTCAGGTCGGGATCAACGGCCTGCTTCTCGCGCTCCTGGCCGTTGGGTTGAACATCTCGGTCGGCTGGGCGGGCTTGCTCGACCTCGGCTACATCGCCTTCTACGGCTTCGGCGCCTACGGATTCGCGCTGCTGTCCTCCAACCAGCTGAGCACGAGCGGGATCCACCTGCCTGCCTACGCGTCGATCCCGATCGTGATGGTCGCGGCCGCAGTCCTGGGGTTGCTGGTGGGGCTGCCGTCGCGCCGCCTGATCGGCGACTACCTCGCGATCGTCACGCTGTTCTTCGGCGAGGCGTTCGTCGAGTTCGTCAACAACGTCGCGCCGAGCAAGCTCGGAGGCCCGAACGGAATCTTCGCCCTCGACCCGATCCGTGGCTTCGGCGCTCAGCTCACGACCAACCGCAGCTACTTCTACCTGTTGCTGATCCTGCTCGTGGTGACTATGGGGGTGCTGCACCTGCTCGACACTTCGCGCACGGGCCGAGCCTGGCGCGCCGTGCGCGAGGACCCATTCGCCGCCGGCTTGATGACCATCCCGGTCAACCGGGTCAAGCTGATGGCGTTCGCGTTCGGAGCGATGGTCGCGGCGCTCGCGGGCACGGTGTTCGCGGCCCAGCAGGCGAGCGTGTTTCCGACCGACTTCGAGACGCCGTTCCTGATCCTGATCTACGCCGGCCTGATCCTTGGGGGCGCCGGCAGCCTGTGGGGCGCGGCGCTCGGCGGCCTGCTCGTGGCGATCATCCTCGACGGCTTCCTGCGTAGCTCGACGCAGGCGGGCTACATCTTCTACGGGCTGATCCTGCTTACGCTGTTGGTCAAATTGCGGCCGTGGCGACGGCTGGCGCTGGTGCTCGGCGCGACGATCGCCTTCGGCTTTGTTGCTTACGCGATCGTCAATGCCATCAGCGCTTCCGCCGTGGCCGGTGGGCCGCAATCCTCGGGGTGGATCGCCGACCTCCTGCGCGGCTGGGTGATCGTGCCATCGAACCCGAAGCTGTTCGGCAACATCGGCTTCGTAGTGCTCATCTGCCTGCTCATTGCGCTCGTGCAGGTGCACGGGCGATGGCGAACGATCCTGATGGTGCCGACGCTGTACCTGGCCGCCTGCGTGTGGGAAGCGCGGCTGGTGGCGGAGCCTTCCGTCACCCGCCAGCTTCTGCTCGGGGCGATCCTGATCGTGATGATGAACGCGAGACCGAACGGCCTGCTTGGGTCGCGGCGCGTCGAGGTGGTGTGACGCTTGGCCCTTCTCGACCTGGACCGTGTGTCGCTTTCGTTCGGAGGTCTGCGGGCGCTCTCCGAGCTCGAGATCCACATCGAAGATCGCCAGATCGTCTCGGTGATCGGACCCAACGGAGCCGGCAAGACGACCGTGTTCAACGTCATCACCGGGATCTACGCCCCTACCGAGGGCGATGTGCGCTTCGGTGGCCAGTCGCTCATCGGGCGCTCGCCGCACCGGATCACCCAGCTCGGGATCGCCCGCACGTTTCAGAGCCTGCGCCTGTTCTTGAACATGTCAGTGCTCGAGAACGTGCTCGCCGCCACCTACGGCGAGACCAAGGCGATGCCGTGGGAGTCGATCCTGCGCCTCCCGCGCCACCGGCGCGAGGAGCGCGAGACGCGCGCCCAAGCCGAGGAGATTCTCGCCTTCTTCGGCCAGCGGCTGAGCGGCTACCGCTGGGATCAGCCCGCGTACTCGCTCTCGTATGCGAATCGTCGGCGGCTCGAGATCGCCCGGGCCCTCGCCACCCGGCCGCGACTGCTCCTCCTCGACGAGCCAGCGGCGGGGATGAACCCCAACGAAACCCATGAGATCACCGAGCTGATCGGGCGGCTACGCGACGAGCTGGGGATCGCGATCCTCGTGATCGAGCACGACATGCACGTGGTAGCCGGCGTGTCAGATCGCGTGATCGCGCTCGACCACGGGGTGAAGATCGCCGAAGGCGGCTTCGATGCCGTGGCCGGACATCCGGCGGTGGTCGAGGCCTACCTCGGCCGCGACCCGGCGGCACTGGCCGCGGAGACCGGATGAGATGAGCACCTGGTCGGACGCCGAGGCGGGCGCTGGGTGGCTCGGCGCCGGCACTCCGCTTCTGAGCCTCGAGGAGGTGACGACCTACTACGCGCAGATGCGCATCCTCGAGCGCATCTCGCTCCACGTCGGGTCCGGCGAATTAGTCTGCCTGCTCGGCGGCAACGCGTCGGGCAAGTCGACGACGCTGAAGACGATCCTCGGCCTCGTGCATCCGCGCTCCGGCCGGATCGTCCTCGACGGCGACGACGTCACGAGGCACCCCGTCCCGGACCGGATCCGGCGCGGCCTCGCAATCGTGCCGGAGAACCGGCGCCTGTTCGCCGACATGACCGTGCGCGAGAACCTCGAGTTGGGGGCCGTGCTCCGGGACGGCGAGCCACTGACGGAGGACCTCGAGCGCGTGCATACGCTGTTCCCGCGGCTGCACGAGCGCCGTGACCAGCTGGCGGGAACGCTTTCCGGAGGCGAGCAGCAAATGGTGGCCATGGGCCGAGCGCTGATGTCCAAGCCGCGCCTGCTGCT
>JAFAZV010000357.1 GCA_019239445.1 Solirubrobacterales bacterium | reverse complement strand
AGCTGACGCGACGCGTCTCTCAAGATCCTGAAGGTCAGTGGTGAGGGACTCGAATTCATCCAAGCCGAGATCGAGCCTGCTGAGCCAGTTTTTGAATGCGTTGCTCGACATGAGCTTGAATGTAGCAAACCTTCAGGCGTACAACTTGATCTCGGGCTGAATTCAGATTTGGCATTGCCGAAATACGGCCGAAAACACAGAGCGGGCGCCGAAGCCGCCGCATCTGGCGAGACCCCGACGATTGTTGGGCGACGGTTGGCCCTTCTTGCGGGTCCGAGGTTTCCGCGACGCAGTCAAGCGCTGATTGTCCCCGCAATTTCCCGGCGCCCGGCGCCGAATACGACGAAACCGCCCGGCTGGCCGGCGGTTTCGCCACATCGGGGCGCCCGGATTTGAACCGGACGCACAAGGGGTCAGCTCAGCTAGGGGTCCGGCTATCACTCGGACTCGTCCTCGAATGCCGGGTCAGCGTGCCCCTGGCGCTGCTCCGGGGTCATGCAGCCGATGCACAGCACCTCGTCGCTGTTCCCGTCGAGGCTCAACACGCCGCCGAGATTGCTCGCCGACCTCATCGAACGTGCGCCCGCAGCATGTGCAGCGCGGGTCGCTGGTCAAACCATCGCTCGCCCTTGCCCCCGTTCACCACCCGTCCCGCAACCAACGCGGCCGGCACGTGGAGCAGCTCGCCGAGCGCCGCCCGCTCGGTCTCGGTCAGCGGCTCTGACCCGGCCTCGACCTGCTGCAAGTGCGAGTAGGTCAGCCCGGCGCCAGCCGAGAGATCACGCAAGCTCATCGCGTCGGCCAGGAACCGGGCCGCCCGCAGGCGTCGGCCGACCTCAACGCGACTGCTCGGCGCTGCGGCCACGAGCGCGTCGTGCGTGACGCCAGGCGATTCCCATCAGCAGCATCCTCGCTGCGCTGTTAAGGCAACGCGCTCCTCGCACGAGCGCTCCTGTGGGCTCGTGAGGCCCGTTTGCGGCGCTCCTGGCCGGCGCTCGATGTCGTAGCGCCTCGCCACTCAGCGGGCCCGCAGAGCGCCTCTCGCGGGCCGGCGCTGCGGAGGTGGAAGTGCGAGCGAACTGTCGCGCAGACTGTCGCACCCCTCCCCGGAACACTGAAGCCCCCAGATTTACGGGGGTTCGCCTGAGGTACCGCTACCGGGATTCGAACCCGGGTTTCCGCCGTGAGAGGGCGGCGTCCTAGTCCCCTAGACGATAGCGGCGGGCGCCGTCCTAGCGTAGCGGGAACACATCGGCCCCGGTTCGACGGATGCCCAGCCCTCGTGCCGCCCGCCGGTGATACTTTGGAGCCGTTCGCGGCTGTGGCGAAATCTGGTAGACGCGCACGGTTCAGGTCCGTGTGGGGGAAACCCCTTGGAGGTTCGAGTCCTCTCAGCCGCATCTTTCGGGCGCCGGCCGGAGGCGCGCTCAAAGCGGCAGCTTTCGGTGCCGCGGAGGCGCCGCTCAGGCGGCACCTCCTGGGCGCTGGCAGCCAGACGCCTAGAGCCAGCCCCTCTCCTCGGCCACCTTCACCGCCTCGACGCGGTTGCGCGCGTCGAGCTTCTGCATCGCCGAGGAGAGGTGGTTGCGAACGGTGCCGGGCGAGAGGAACAACGCGCTCGCCAGCTCGGCCACGGTGGCGTGCGAGCGCGCCGCCGACAGGACCTCTTGCTCGCGCTCCGTCAGCGGGCTCTCGCCCTGGCTGAGCGCGGCGGCGGCGAGTGCCGGATCGACGACACGCTCGCCGGCCACAGCCCGCCGAATCGCCGCCGCGAGCTCGTGCGCCGGAGCATCCTTCAGCAGGAACCCCGTCGCGCCGCTCTCCATGGCCCGGCGCAGGTAACCGGGGCGTCCAAACGTCGTCAGGATCACGATCCGGCATCCCGGCACTTCGTCCCGCAGCCGCTCAGCCGCGCTCAGGCCAGAGGCGCCCGGCATCTCGATGTCGAGCAAGGCGACGTCGGGCCGGGCCGCCTGCGCGGCTGCGAGCACTTCATCGCCGCGCGCAACCTGCGTCACCACGTCGATGTCGGGTTCGAGCTCAAGCAGGCTCGCCAGCGCACCGCGCACCATTGCCTGATCCTCGGCGATCAGAACGCGGATCACGCAGCTGTCATCGGGACGCTGACGGCGAGCCGGTACCCGCCTTCGGGCCGTGCCCCCGCCTCGACGCGCCCATCGACCAGCTCGAGGCGCTCGGCCAAGCCCGCGAGGCCGTGGCCGGCGGTTTCAGTGGCCGGCGCACTTCGGGTGGCGCCACCCCGCCCCCCGACACCGTCGTCGACCACCTCCACCAAGGCGGCGCTCGCGCTCGCGCCCACCCGGAGCACGCATCGCGACGCGCGACTGTGGCGGATCACGTTCGTCGCGCCCTCCCGCACCGCCCACGCCAGCGCCGCCTCGACCGCGGGATCAGTCGTGAGCGGTGTGGTTTGGACGTCGGCGTGGATGCCGGCCGCGGCCAGCGCCACGCGCGCGCCTTCCAGCTCGCTCTCGAGCGTCGGCCGACGGTAACCGCTGACCGCCTCGCGAACCTCGCCCAGCGCCTGACGAGCGACGCGCTGCACCTCATCGATCTCTCGTTCTGCATCAGCGGGACGAGGAGCAATCAGACGGCTTGCGAGATCGGCCTTGAGCGCGATCACTGACAGCGTGTGCCCGAGCAGGTCGTGGAGATCGCGCGCGAAGCGCTCGCGCTCCTGCGACACCGCGAGGCGCGCCAGCTCGGCACGCGCGGCGCTGAGCTCCTCGTTACGAAGGCGCAGATCGCGCATCAGCAGCATCAGCAGCCCGATTCCGGCCGTGCTGACGACGAACCCGATCGTGGCGCCCGCCTTGGCGCCGCCCAGCGCCGATGTGAGTCCGGCGAGGAGCGTGCAAGCCGCCACACCGGGAAACGTGAGACTCGCCGATGCCAGCAGCGTCGTGCCGGCAGCGCAGTAGGTGAAGAGAAAGGCCCATCCGGGTCGATCCGCGATCGTGAGCACGACCGAGATCGCCACGAGCAGCACGTAGAGCGCCAGCATGACTCGCCCGCGGTCAGCGCCCCAGCCGGACCTGAACGCGACGACGAGCCCGATGAAGGCCAGCACGAACAGTGCCGCGGCCGCGATCGACAGCGATCGTGCCAGAGGCGGGGCATCGTGGCCTATCGCGTTCGCCAGCGGGAACACGAGGAAGATCACCCACACGAGCGGGGCGACCAAGCCGAAGGGGCCCCAACGGCGATGAGCGCCAAGCAACCGCCGGTCGGCAAGAGTGCGCACAGGTAGCGGCGAAGACGCGCTCACGTTTGCTCGCCCGCCGGCGCGCGGAGGAAGCGCAGCATCAGAGAGATGCCGATCAACGACCAGATGGCCAGGGCGATGAGGTCGCGCCCGCGCAATCCCGCGCCTGTCGTGCGCGGATCGAACGCATACTGCAGCCCTTCCGCCAATGGGCGAATCGGGAAGATGCCGGCGATCGTCTTCAACGCTTGCGGCATGTTGTCGGCCGGGAACCAGATGCTCGAGATGAACGTCAGGGGCAGCACGGAAAGATTCACGAACACAGGCGCAGCCTCGGCGTTCGGGATAAACCGGGTCACACCGATCCCGAGCGTGGTGAACGCGGTCGTACCGAGGATGAGCGTCATCAGCAGCCCCGGCAGCGTCGACGCCCGCACGTGAACTCCGTAGGCCGCGGCCCCGAGCCCAAGGGTCAACGCTGTCATCACGAACACGATCGTGACCGTCGAGCCGATGCGGGCGGCGACATAAGCCCAGCGCGGAAGCGGCGTCCCCTGCATCCGCTTGAGGATCCCCTCGTCGCGCAGGATCGCGGTGCCGATGGCCATGTTGACGTAGGTCGTCGCGATCACCCCATAGGCGAGGATTCCTGGCACGAAGAAGTCGTTGTACGGAAGTCCCTGGCGCGAGGCCAAGCGCGTGCCGGTATTGATGCTGGCGAAGATCACGAGGAACATCAGCGGGAACACGAACGAGAAGATCGCGCGGCCTCGGTTGCGCCAGTAGGCGCGCTGCTCGTAGCGGATCTGCCAGCCAACCAGGCCGAGATCACGCCGCAGAGCCGTGGAGGAGGCGGAGGTCATCGGCCCACCTCGGCTACGACCGCCTCTGCGGGCGCGGAGTCATTGCCGGTCAGCTCGAGGTAGATGTCCTCGAGCGTCGGCTGGGTAACCGAAAAATGTCCCAGCTCGACACCACGCTCCAGCGCCCACGTAGTGATCCGCTGGGTTGCCCGCACAGGCTCGGAAGTGAGAACCAGCACGCGCTCGCCATCGATCGACCGGCTCTGGGCCGGAACTTCGGGTACGTCGCCGAGCGACCAACCCATCGGGAGCGAGAAGCGGATCTCGGCCGGTCGCACGTCGCGTCCGCCTAAATCCTCGGGACGGCCGTAGGCAATGATCTCGCCGCTGCGCATCACTGCCACCCGGTTGGCCAGATTTTGCGCCTCGTCCATGTAGTGGGTGGTCAGGAACACGGTCTTGCCGAGCTCGCAGAGCGATCGGATGGTCGTCCACGCCTGCCGGCGGGCCCCCGGGTCGAATCCCGTCGTCGGCTCGTCGAGGAACACGAGATCGGGGTCGCCC
This sequence comes from Solirubrobacterales bacterium, assembly GCA_019239445.1. GTDB lineage: Bacteria > Actinomycetota > Thermoleophilia > Solirubrobacterales > Solirubrobacteraceae > Palsa-465. The sequence goes on along the minus strand of JAFAZV010000357.1, from coordinate 9,150 downwards.
ACCAGCGCCAAGGCCAGATCGAGACGTCGCCGCTGGCCGCCGGAGAGCTGTTTGGCGCGAGTGTCGCGCTTCGCGGTCAGCTCGACGAGCTCGATGACTTCGTCGACGGGCCGCCGCCGGCTGTAGTAGCGCCCGTACATCTCGATCAGCTCGGCCACGGTCAGGTCGCGCTGGACGCCGCACTGTTGAAGCACGATGCCGACGCGCTCATGCAAACTACGCTCGCCGGCGGCAGGGTCGAACCCAAGCACGAGCGCGTCGCCGGCATCGCGGGTGCGATAACCCTCCAGGATCTCCACGATCGTCGTCTTGCCGGCGCCATTGGGGCCGAGCAGACAGAACACCTCACCACGCGCTACCTCGAAGCTGACTCCGCGGACCGCCTGAACGCCGCCATAGGACTTACGCAAGTCGCGTACGACGATCGCACGCTCGCGCATCACATGCTCGGAGAACTCCACGCGCCAGAGGGTAAGGCGGCGGGCACGAGCGCGTAAGTGCCGGACGGCCGAACTTGACCGTGACATGTGTCACGGCGCCCCGGTAGGAGAGTGGTTGCCGGCGGCGATGAGCGCCGTACCGGCCGCACCGGGATCAGCTTCCGCTGTCGTTCCAGAGGCTGATGACCTCGGTCTCTCGCTCGAAGCCAAGCACCGAGACCGAGCCGGCGGACAGCGCGAGCCGCGCGCCGCCGGCCACCGGCAAGCCGACCCAGCGGGCCCCGATCACGCGCAAGATGTGTCCATGCGCGAAGACGATCGCATCCCCGTCTGCCCGATCAACGCTGTGCCGCAGTCGTTCGAGCATTCGGTCGGCGCGTTCGCTTACTTGCGCCGGCAGCTCGCCGTCCGGGCAACCATCCCGCCACAACACCCAATCCGGGTTGTGCTCGCGTATCTCAGCCGTCGTCACTCCCTCATAGACGCCGTAATCCCATTCGCGCAGGTCGTCGCACACTTCGGCGCGCTCGCCGAGACCGGCCAGCTCGCAGGTCTCGCGGGCGCGGCGCAGCGGGCTGACGAGCACGAGCGAGAACCAGCGCGGGCTCAGCGTCGCGCCCAGCGCGGTTGCGCGCTCGCGCCCCGCTTCGGTGAGCGGCAGATCGGTCCGGCTCGTGTGCTTGCCGCTCGCGCTCCACTCCGTCTCGCCGTGGCGGACTAGGACTATCTCGGCCGGCACGATGGACTAGCTGTCGCTGGCGTCGTAGGCCTCGCGCGCGATCGTCTCGCGTGCCTGGTGCTCGTCGAGCGGCGCGGAGGAGTGCTCGGACTCCACATGAGCTCGGAGCCGGCCCAGCAGCTCATCGTCGGTCGCCGCCGCGAGTGGCTCCCCGCAGATGTTGCACTCCACAACTCGCATCGTCATGGTCGACCTCGGTCCTCGGCGATCGGTGCATCGTCCTCGACTCCTCCTGTGCGTTCGATCTCCGCCACCTTCGCGAGCCGCCGCACGTGGCGCTCTTCGCCGCTGAAACGCGCGCGCAAAAACGCTTCCACGATCTCAGCTGCGACCTCGGTGCCAATCACGCGACCGCCCAGGCAAAGAACATTGACGTTGTCGTGCTCGACGCACTGGTGCGCCGTGTAGGTGTCCTCGACTGTTGTGGCCCGGATTCCGCGGATCTTGCACGCGGCGACTGACACCCCGGCTCCCGAGCCACAGACGATGATCCCGCGGTCGGCACGCCCCGCCACCACCGCCTGCCCGACTTCTAGCGCCTTATCCGGATAGTCGATCGGCGTTGTGTTGTCGGTGCCGAGATCAAGCGCCTCATGACCCTCCGCTTCTATGAGCGGCAGCAGCCGCGCGCGCAACGGGACTCCCGCGTGATCGAAACCGCAGGCCACGATCATCCGCTCACCTCCGTAGTTTGAACCGTATCTTCGGGCCAAGGCGCGTCCTCGCGCGACGTCGGCCCCTGCACCTCCTGCTCGGCGAGCAACGCCGCTCCGAGCACGCCGGCACGCACGCCGTGGCGTGCGAGTCGAATCATCGTCCGGCTGCCGAGGCCGGGCAGAACGTATCCGGCGGCGACCTCGCGCGCGGGCGCCAACAGCAGATCCCCGGCACGGGCGGCGCCGCCTCCGATCACGACCTCCTCAGGATCGAAGGTGTTGATCGCGTTGGCAACTCCGATCCCGATCCGTTGCCCCCACTCGTTGATGATCCGCTGCGCGGCCTCGTCCCCGGCATGCGCGGCCTCGACGGCATCCGGCCCGAGCACCGACTTCCCCACCGCTCGCAGGCGGCCGAGAGCTGAGTCCGGCTGTTCTTTGGCGTCCTGCGCCGCCAGACGATCAAGGGCGTGGCCTGAGGCGACGAATTCGAGCGAACCGGGCTGAGGGAACTTCTCCGGCCGGGGAACCGATGTACGTACGTCGAGGCCGACGATCGTGTGTCCGATCTCTCCCGCGCCCCCGGTCGCGCCTCGATAGATGCGGCCGCCGAGCACGAGTCCGCCGCCGACGCCGGTGCCGACGGTCAGCATCACGAGATCGTGCGCCAGCAGCCGCAGCGAGTTATCGTGCGCCTCGGCGAGCGCGGCCACGTTCGCATCGTTGTCCACGAACACGGGGACGTCTAGCCGCGCGCTGAGCTCCTGGCGGAGCCTCACGTCGGCCAGCGGGACGTTCGCGGAGGAGACCACGCGCCCGGTCTCGAACTCGACCACCGAGGGAACTCCCACGCCGACGCCATCAAGGCGATCCGCTCCGCGCACGCCCGAAACCATCGTCACGATCTGGTCAACCAGCTCGTCGCCGCTGTGGAGCTGAGTCGGCTCGATGTGAGATTCGCCCAGCTCTGCCCCCGTAAGCGGCGCGGCCGCGACCTTGGTGCCGCCGACGTCGACGCCGATGACCCGTGCAGTCACAGTCGCGCGGCTGCAGCGGGATCGGTCAGCACCGTGACCTGCTTGGCGTGTACCGCCAACATCGATGACGGCACTTCGGGCCGCGGCTTGGCGTTGGGCCCGAACGCGGTGGCGATTGCGTCTGCCTTTGAGTCCCCCGAAGCCAGCACGACAACCTGGCGCGCCAGCCCGATCGCGGGCAAGGTCATCGATATGCGCGGGACGAACGGTTCGAGTCCGGCCTCAGGCACGCCGACGATGAGGCGGGAGCGCTCTGAGAGTGACTCCTGGCCGGGGAACATCGAGGCGGTGTGTCCGTCCGGTCCGATGCCCAGCAGGAGCAAGTCGAAGTTCGGTGGTCCGGCCGCGGTCAGCTCCCGCTCGTAAGCCTCCGCGCCCTCGGAATGTCCAAGTTCCCCCGCCATGCGCACGACCCGCCCGATCGCGTCCTCGCCGAGCGGAGCGAGCAACGACTGCCGCACCATCTTGAAGTTCGACCTGTCATCCTCGGGCGGGACGCAGCGCTCGTCGCCGAACCAGAACGTGGTCCCGGTGAGGTCTACTCCCGCTGCCTGTACGGCGGCCACGAACTCCTCGTTGGCCGCGCGCGGGGTCGAGCCGCCGGCGAGCACGATGTGACCACTATCGGCCCCCGCCCCGACCATCATCGCCGCGCAAGCCCGCGCCGGCTCGGGAACGACTTCGATCTCGACGCTCATCCGGCGCCGAAGGCCAGCGCAGCGTCGAGCGCGGGACCGTAGGTGGGATCGCGCAGCAGCGCCTGACGAACGCCCTCGCCGAGAATCCCGCCCTCGCCGCGCGAGGCGCCGAGGATCTGCCACTCGCGCTCATCGCTCCCGACCCGCTCTCGCGCTCGCAGGCCGCCGGGCGCCCGGTCGAGCGAGAGCGCGAACTCCTCGCCGCAGGACGCCGTCACGCCCGCGAGCCCCGGGGCCTCCTGCTCCGCCGGCTCAAGTGAGACGCTGACCGACGTGCCGTTGCGGCGCGCCGCGCCGACGAGCGTGTCGGAACCGCGCAACTCGAGCCCCTCAGGCGCCCACTGCAACCGCGAGCTCAACCAGCCCGCCAGCAGCAGCGCACTGGCGCGCGAGGTCGGGCGGTGCCGGATCGTTATTCCGTCCAGCTGCCACAAGGCCTCGCAGCGGCGGCCGGGATCGAAGCTCGCCGCCAGGCGCTCGCGCCAGGGCGTCGTTCGCAGCCACGCGAGATCGACGACGTAGGCGGATCCCAACAGGTCAACCGCGCGAGCCAAGCCTTCTTGCGGCTCCAACACGTCATCGCTGTCGAGCAGCATCACGTCGGTCATCCCGAGCAACGCGTCAACTGCCTCCTCGTACCCGTGCGGCGACCACAGCACGGTCGGCAGCTCGGCGATGACCACCGGGTCGACGATCGTCTCGATTCCGTGCAGATGACCGGGACCCATGTCGACCTCGACGCGCTCGCGGACCACGGCCAGGCCATGGTGCGGACCCTCGTTGGCGATGATCGCCCGGCCGTCCAGCTTCGTGCGTCCCTCCTCGACCGTGCACAGGATCGTCCTCGACGCGTGGTAGCGGCCGACCTTGGCCAACCGGTTCGAGATCTCCCCCTTCCATTCCCGGTCGACGATCACGACCAGGTTGAGCACCCGCGCCGGCACCAGCGCCTGGTTCTGTGCATGAAGCTCGTGCAGCATCCGCCGCAGCGCCTCATCGATGGCGTCCGGCGTCGTGTTCGGCTCGGACCAGACGTCCTCGGTCACAGGCGGCGCCAGTGTCGACCGGAGTCAAGCAGCCGCTCGGCCTCGGACGGGCCTTGCGAACCGGCGGGATACTGCGGGACCGGCGAGGAGGTGTCCTCGTGCCACGCAGTCAGGATCGGGTCGATGATGCCCCACAACGCCTCGATCTCGTCGTTGCGGGTGAACAGGGTGGCATCGCCGCGCATGGCATCCAGAATCAGGCGCTCGTAAGCCTCTGGCGACTCCGAGAGGAACGACGTCCCGTAGCGGAATTCCATGTTGACCGGACGTATCCGCATTCGTGGCCCGGGAATCTTCGCGCCCAATGAAACCGACACGCCCTCGTCCGGCTGTACGGTGAGGATGATCTGGTTCGCCTGCACGCCGATCGATCCAGAGCTCTGGAAGGCGAGGTGCGGGACAGGCTTGAGGATCACCGCGATTTCAGTCACCTTGCGCGCTAGCCGTTTGCCGGTGCGCAAATAGAACGGCACCCCGGCCCACCGCCAGTTCGACACGTTCAGGCGCAGCGCCGCGTAGGTCTCCGTCCGCGAATCGGGTGCCACACCTTCCTCCTCGCGGTATCCCGGAACGTGCTCGCCGCCTACGTCTCCCGGGCCGTATTGCGCGCGCAGCGCCATCGACGGTACGTCGCCGGGAGACGGAGGCACGATCGCCTCGAGCACCTTGAGCTTCTCGTCGCGCAGCCGGTTGGCCTCGAACGACGCCGGAGGCTCCATCGTCAGCAGCGCAAGCAGTTGCAACATGTGGTTCTGCACCAGATCGCGGAGCGCCCCCGCGCCCTCGTAGTAACCGGCGCGACCACCGATCCCAAGGTCTTCTGCGGCGGTGATCTGCACCGCGTCGATGAAGTTGCGGTTCCACACCGGCTCGAACAGCGCGTTTGCGAAGCGCAGCGCCATCAGGTTCTGGACCGTCTCCTTGCCCAGGTAGTGGTCGATCCGGAAGACCTGCGACTCGTCGAAGATCTCGAGCACATCGTCGTTCAGCTTGCGCGCCGAGGCGAGGTCGTAGCCAAACGGCTTCTCGATCACGAGCCGCGCCTGCACCCGCTCCGGGCTCTGCAATCCGGCGTCTCCGAGCTTCTGCGCGATCAGCGGGAAGAACTGCGGTGCGGTCGAGAGGTAGAACACGCGATCCAGCGGGCTGCCGGCCTGCTCGTCGAACTCGCGCAGCACCCGATCGAGCTGGCGATAGACGTCGTCGTCGTCGAACGCACCCGGCACGTAGCGCGTGTTCGACAGAAGTCCATCCAGTACATCCGCGTTCGGGGGCCGGCGCGAGAAGCGCTCGATCGACTCGCGCGCGATGGCCTGGAAGTTCTCATCCGGATGATCGCGTCGCGCGACGCCAACCAGCTCGAAGCGCTCGGGCAGCGCGCCTTCGTGCGCGAGGTTGTACAGCGCCGGCAGCAGCTTGCGGTGCGCGAGGTCACCGGTCGCTCCGAAGATGACCAGCGAGGTCGGATGCACCGGAAGCCGCTCCAAACCCTCGACCAGCGGGTTCTCGCGAAGCTCACGCTCCTCTACAACAGCGCTCACGATTCACTCCCGTTCATTAGCTGTTTGACCCGCTCCGCCAGTGCCCGCACCGCGCCAGCGGGTTCGCCTTCTAGCTCTACCCGTTCTGCCCGCAGTCCGTGCGCCCGGAGCGTCTGCAAGTCTCCGGCGGCCTGCGCGGCGATCAGCGTCGCGAACGAGTAGGCGGAGCCGGGGATCTGCGCGTCGCGCGTCGGGTCGGACACCAGCTGCAGGAATCGGCCGGTTGGCGGACCGCCCTTGTGCAGCTGACCGGTGGAGTGCAGAAAGCGTGGTCCGTAGCCGAACGTTGTCGCCGCGCCAGTAGCAGCCCGAAGCGCAGCGCGCAGGTCGGCCACGGCGGCGTCGAGCTCGTCTGAAGGCGGGAGGTAACCCATTAGGGCGACGTAGTGCGGCGGCGCGGCGTCGGCGAGCAGCGTCCGCAATTGCTCGTCCGACGCGCTTCGCAGCGACGGCACCGATCCCGATTGCACGACGCGCGCCGTGTTGTCCTTCGTCTCCTGCACGTTCGGCTGATCGAACGGGTTGATCTCGAGCGCCCAGCCGGTCACCGCGACGGCGAACTCGGCGAGGAAGAAGAGCCGTCCCAGGTCAATCGCTCCATGCGTGGCGAGCGTGAACGTCGGATGTCCGGCGGCGCCCAGCTCCTCGATCAGCGCGTCGAGCCGCTCATCCGGCGCTTCGGTGTTGCGCAGGTAGGCGAATACGCGGTCCTCGCCATAGGCGGACGCTGGTCCCGGGGGCTCCTCCACGACCGGCACGATGCCCTTGCCTTGCTTGCCGGTCGATTCGGCGATCAGCTGCTCGGCCCAGAGGCCGAAGCTGGCGATCGGCGGGGTCACGAACAACGTCAGCTTGTCGCGTCCTCCTCGCGCCAGCTCGCCCACCACGGCGCCGAGCCACAGCCCCGAGTTGGTCTGGCTCGAATCGTAGTGGGCGCAGTTCTGCTCGGCGACTTGGCAGCGATGCAGAAGGGCCTCGATGTTCACGCCCATGAGTGCCGCTGGCACGAGCCCGAAGTACGACAGGACCGAGTAGCGCCCTCCGATATCGGGCGGGTTCTGAAAGCAGCGACGTAAGCCGTCGTCCTCAGCCAGCCGCGCGAGCGGGCTGGCGGGATCGGTGATGACGACGAACTGCCTCGGCGACGCCAGCTGCGCGAAGTAGTGGTAGTGCGACAGCGTCTCGACCGTGCTGCCCGACTTGGATGAGACGATGAAGATCGTCTTCTCGAGATCGATCGATTCCTGTACGCCGAGCACGACGTCGGGATGGGTCGAGTCGAGCACCCGCAGGCGCAGCGATCCAGGAACCTCGCCGAACGAGCGCCGGATCACCTCGGGACCCAGGGACGATCCGCCCATGCCGAGCAGCACCGCGTCCGTGAAGCCGTCGTCGCGCAGCTCATCGGCGAACCGATTCAGCTCTGAAGCTTGCTCCAGCATCGGCTCGGACACCGTCAGCCAGCCGAGCCGATCCTCGATCTCCGGCACTCCGGGACCGCCCCACAGCGATGGATCGCGTCGCCACACCCGCTGCGCGACGTTCTCGGTGACGGCGCGCGTGACGCGGCCGGCAACCGCGGATTCGGCGTCGGCGGGGAGCCGGCCGTGGATGGTCGGCGGGCTGCCGGTGGTCACGGCCATGCGCCGCTCGTCGATGCCGGCGAGCAGCCGGTCCATCGCAAGCTCGAATTGCATCAAGCCGTCGACCAGCAGCTTGTCTGTCACCTGCTCGAGGCTGATCCCGGCCTTTGCCAGCGCCTCGAGCTCGCCGCTCGGGTCTCGTTCGGCGGTCGGACCGCTGAGGTTCCCGTGCTCGGCGAACGCGAGCAAGGTCGCCAGCGGCATCGTGTTGACCGTGTGCGCCGCCACCAGCTCCTCGACGTACTTCGCGTCCGGATAGCTCGGGTTCTTGGTCCCGGTGGACGCCCACAGTGGCCGCTGCACGTCCGCGCCCGCTGATCGCAGCGCCTGCCAACGTGGTCCCTGGAAGATGTCCTGGAAGCGACGATAGGCGTGGCGGGCATTTGCCACGGCCGCCGTCCCGGCCAGGTCTGTACGCCCCAGCTCCTCCAGCTTTCGATCGACCTTGGTGTCCACGCGCGAGAGGAAGAAGCTCGCAACCGAGCGGACGTCGAGCGACAGTCCCCCGGCCTGGCGGCGCTCGAGACCGCGCAGATATGCCTCGGCGACCGACTCGTACGCCGCCACCGCGAACAGCAGCGTGACGTTGACGTTGATGCCCTCGTAGATCGCCTGCTCGATCGCTTTGGCGCCCTCCGGCGTCCCGGGGATTTTGATCATCACGTTCGAACGGCCAAGCGCGTTCCAGTAGCTCCGCACCGCGGTCATCGTCCTCTCCGCGTCATGAGCGACGTCGGGCGCGACTTCGAGCGAGACGAACCCGTCGCGCCCGTTCGTCTCGCGGTGCAGGTCGGCGAAGACGTCAGCGGCCAGCTGCACATCACGCACCGCCAGCCGGTCGTAGATGGCCCGCGCGTCGAGGTCCTCGCGGGCCAGCGCAGCGAGATCTTCGTCGTAATCCTTGGAGCCGAGGATCGCCTTCTCGAAGATCGACGGGTTCGCGGTGACCCCGCGCAGGCACTCCTCGGCCACCATCCGGGCCAGCTCCCCGCTCTGGATCAGCGATCGGCGAATTTGATCGAGCCAGACGCTGACGCCGGCATCCGAGAGCGCCTTCAGGCGCGGGTTGACGGCTGTGGCGGTGCCCAACTAGTGGTCCCTCCCGCAAATACGCCTGCATTCGAGGCGCCCCTGATGGCGCCTGCGCGGGCTCGCGGCCCGCTCGGCATCCTGCCTCGCTTCTACGGGCCGCGCCCGCGTCATCCAGCTGTCCTCGGCGGCTCGTGCAGCGCTGCTGCCTCGGGGACGGCCCGCTCGGCCTCCAGCCTCGCTAACGGCCGGGCCGCCCCCGAGTCGTCCAGCTGCCGCCTGCGTCCTTGCCCGGCATCCGTCAGTGACGCCTCTCGGTGC
>JAFAZV010000294.1 GCA_019239445.1 Solirubrobacterales bacterium | reverse complement strand
GCCGGCGTCGACCGTGAAGGCGTCCTCCGGCACGCGCCGGTGGCCCTGCGGGGAGGTCAGATGGTGCTCGAACGCGAGTCTGTCCACGCGCCGAGCATAGCCCCGGGCACGGCTTAAGCCCGCCTGCCACGCGCAACCCTCCGGTTGCTTTGGATGTTTTCGGCGTTATGCATCCCCTAAGGTCCGTAGACCTCGGTTCGGGGAGCGCTACAGCGACCGCAGGCCGAGCTCTCGCAGCTGGGCCGGGTCGACCGGCGCCGGCGCCCCGGTCAGAGGGTCGGCCCCGCTCGCCGCCTTGGGGAACGCGATCACCTCACGAATCGAGTCGGCGCGGGTCAGCGCGGCCACGATCCGATCGAGCCCCATCGCGATCCCCCCGTGGGGAGGCGCCCCGTAGCGCAGCGCGTCGAGCAGAAAGCCGAAGCGCGCCTGCGCCTCCTCAGGACCGATCCCGAGCAGCTCGAATACGCGCTGCTGCACGTCGCGGCGGTGGATACGGACCGACCCGCCGCCGATCTCCGCCCCGTCGAGGACGAGGTCGTAGGCGCGCGAGGTGAGGCTGCCCGGATCGTCGAGATCGCCGGTCGGAGCGGTGAACGGGTGGTGCGCGGCGTCCCAGCGCTGAGCCCCCTCATCCCAGAAGAAGGCCGGAAACTCGACCACCCAGAGAATGTCGTGACGCTCACGCGGGATCAGGCCGAATCGGCGCCCGAGCTCCATGCGCAGCGCGCTCAGCGTCTGCCCCACCGTGGTCAGCTCGTCGGCGACGATCAGCAGCAGGTCCCCGGGACTCGCCTCGAGTCGCTCGATCACCGCTGCGACCTCCGGCTCGCTCAGGAACTTCGCGATTGGCGAGCGCAGCGCGCGGTCCTCCTGCACGAAGGCCCAAACGAGGCCCTTCGCGCCGTGCTGCTTGGCGAGCTCGGTCAGGGCGTCGAGCTCCGAGCGCGGCAGCTCGCGCGCGCCGGCGTTGATCCCCCGGATCACTCCGCCCGCCGCCAGAGCCCCGCTGAAGACCTGGAATCGAGACTGCCCGAGTGGCTCGCTCAGGTCCTTGAGCTCGAGCCCGAAGCGCGTATCGGGACGGTCGATTCCGAAGCGTGACACCGCCTCGGCGAACGTCATCCGCGGCCACGGCGGCGGCGGCACCGCGAACCCCTCGCGCGCGAACACTGCCTCCATGACGGCCTCCATGCACTCGAGCACGTCGTCCTCTTCGACGAACGCCATCTCGACGTCGAGCTGCGTGAACTCAGGCTGGCGATCCGCGCGCGTGTCCTCGTCGCGGAAGCAACGGGCGATCTGGTAGTAGCGCTCGAAGCCGGCGACCATCAGCAGCTGCTTGAACAGCTGCGGCGACTGCGGCAGCGCGTAGACCGAGCCCGGCTGGATGCGCGCTGGCACGAGGTAGTCACGCGCGCCTTCCGGCGTCGAGCGCGTGAGGTATGGCGTCTCGATCTCGAGGAAGTCACGCGCATTCAGGACCTCGCGCATCGTCGCGATCACGCGGTGGCGGGCGGCGATTCGCTCCTGCATCGGCGCCCGGCGGAGATCGAGCGCCCGGTGCCGCAGGCGCAGGCTCTCGTCCACGCCGCTGGCGTCCTCGAGGGGGAACGGCGGGGTGTCGGCGTCGGCGAGGATCTCGAGCTGGGTGACCGCCAGCTCCACCTCGCCGGTCGCGAGGTTCGGGTTGACGTTCTCTGGATCTCGCCGAGCCACCGTTCCCGCAGCGCTCAGCACGTCCTCCGAACGCAGCTTGTGCGCCTGGACATGAGCCTCCGGCGTGGTCTCGGGATGAAACACGAGCTGCACGATGCCCGAGCGGTCGCGCAGGTCGATGAAGATCAAGCCGCCGTGGTCGCGCCGGCGATGCACCCAGCCTGAGACGCGCGCGGCCGTGCCGGACCGCTCCGCCGTCAGCTGCCCGCACCACGCGTCGCGATACCCGTTCGGGCGAGGCGCGTGCTTCACAGCTGCCAGTGCCCGCGCAGGATGGTCGGGATCACGTTGCGCGCCGCCGTCTCACGCTGCTCGCCGGACTGCATGTCCCTGAGACTGGTCGTGCCGTCCTCGACGATCGCCACATAGCGCGCGCCGATGCGGTCCGCGTGCTTGAGCTGCCCCTTGAGCGATCGGCCGGCGAGCTCGAGCTGTGCCGTCAGCCCAGCACGGCGAGCGTCATGGGCGAGCTCGAACGCGGTCTTGTTGGCGCCGGGGTCCTCGCCCGCGCAGGCCACAAACAGATCGACCACATCGGCGGCGACCGGCAACTCGCCTGCGGCCAGCAGCATTCGCTCGACGCCGGCCGCGAATCCGCACGCGGGCGTCGGCGCCCCGTCCAGCTGCTCTATCAGCCGGTCGTAACGCCCGCCGCCGCCTACCCCGGACTGCGCCCCGAGCGCATCGCTGGTGAACTCGAACACCGTGCGGGTGTAGTAGTCGAGGCCACGAACCAGCGTCGGATCGAGCTCGTAGGCGACGCCGGCATCGTCGAGGAGCGAGCGGACGGCGCCAAAGTGCGCGGCGTCGGCATCGCTCAGGCGCTCGAGCAGCTTCGGCGCCTCGCGCATGACCTCCCGGGTGCGCGGATCCGTGCTGTCGAACGCGCGCATCGGGTTCACCTCGATGCGCGCGCGCACGTCCTCCGACAGCGCATCCTGATTGGCCCGCAGGTACTCCGTCAGCTCGCGGCGATACGCGACCCGAGTCTCGGGCGTCCCCAGACTCGAGATGCGCAGGTGCACGTCCTTGACCGTGAGCGCATCGAGCAGGTCGGCGAGCAGGACGATCAGCTCTGCATCGGTCTCCGGATGCGCCGAACCGATCGCTTCCGCGCCGACCTGCCAGAACTGCCGGTAACGCCCCCGCTGCGGCGCCTCGCTGCGGAAGAAGCTCGACAGGTACCACAGCTTGACCGGCTGCGCCAGCTTGTGCATTCCGTGCTCGATGTAAGCCCGACACACCGGCGCGGTGCCTTCCGGGCGCAAGGTCTGTGACCGGCCGCCGCCATCGTCGAACGTGTACATCTCCTTCTGCACGATGTCGGTCGCCTCTCCAACGCCGCGGGCGAACAGCTCCGTCGCCTCGAACGCCGGCGTCTCGATGCGCCGATACCCCGCCGCGCTCAGGACCCGGCGCGCCTGCGACTCGAGGTGCTCGCGCCGCGCAGCCTCCTCCGGGAGCACGTCGAACGTGCCGCGAGGAGCCTGGATCACCGTTGCGAAGCCAGCTCGCGCAGGAAGGGGTTGCTCGCGCGCTCGGCCCCGAGCGTGGTGATCCCCATGTGGCCGGGATAGACGGTCGTCTCCGGCGGATAGCGCTCGACCAGCGTCCCGATCGAGGCGAGCAGCGTAGGCCAGTCGCCGCCGGGAAGGTCTACGCGCCCGACCGAGCCCTGGAACAAGACATCGCCCGAGAACAGCGCCGCCTCGCCACGCACGGCGTACGTGACGTGCCCGGGGCTGTGGCCGGGGGTGAAGACCACGTCCAGCGTCAGGCCGGCCAGCTCGAGCGTCTCGCCGCCCGCCACGGTCTGGTCGGCGTCGTAGCTCTCGAACGGGCCCAAGCCGGGCCACGGCACGAAGTCCATTATGTTCGCGAGTACGCGGGTCTCGAGAGCCGGGCAAAGAACCTGTGCGCCGGTCGCCCGCGCCACCGGCGCCACCGCGCCGACGTGATCGAAGTGGGTATGGGTGAGGAGGATCGCCGGCACCTGCTTGATCCCGAGCGCGTCGAGCGAGCCGACCAGCCTGTCCGCCTCGTCGCCCGGATCGACGATCAGGCCGACCTCCGAACCCTTCGCACGAACGATGAAGCAGTTCTCCTGCACCGGACCGACGGTGAACATGCGCACGTCGATCATCTCTCGAGTTCCTTCTTGCGCTGACGCCGCCGGTACAGGAACAGCTCGAGGTAATAGCCGGCCGGCACGTAGAGCACGAGCGCGAGCACGGCGAAGATGAGCGCCGCGCCCACCCGGTTCTTGCCGTGCGTGGTCAGCAGCAGGAACGCGAACAGGATCACTGCGGCGAACGACGCCCGGGTGAGCGAGGACTTCCACGTCGGCGGCGTGTTCATCCGACGCTGGCGGGCATCGACGCGCGACTGCTTCTTGCGCTCCTCCGGCGACGGCGGCCGTCCCGTCCGCCCGCGCGACTCGATCGTGCCGGCCGCGGTGCCCCGGTGCTTCGAGCGGCGCTTACGCTTCGTCTGAGCCATCGCTGCCTTGGAGCTTAGTGCTTCCCGTCGTAAATACCGTCGGACCGAGAGGCGTGACGGGCGGATGCATGCCGAGGACGCAGGAGGCGTGGCGCAGCAGCGCTGCGCGAGCCTCCGAGGACGACGGCAGGCGCCGCCCGGCGCGGCTCGAATACGACGGTATTTATGGTGGGGAGCACTTAGCTAGCGTGTCTTCGATCAGTCGCTTGTTTCTCACCGGCACGTCGGTCGGGAAGCCTTCGAACGCCGCTGCCGGCGCCAGACCTACGAGCTCCGCCGCTCGCACCGCGCAGTGACGCCCGACGGCTTGTACGACTCGAGCCAACGGCACCCGCTCGTGAGCCTCAACATTCGTCGAGACCTGGGCCACGCTCGCGTGCTCCAGCCACAGCCCGATCGCGCGCACGCCCAGTAGGCCCTCCGGTCCGCCCTCGCGAATGGCGGAAGCGATCCGCCTCGCGTCGGCCAGCGTCGCCGGCGCCTCGAGCTCAACGTTGAACGCCACGAGCGGCGCTCGCGCGCCGACGAGCACGGCTCCCGCGGCCGGATCCAGTTTGGGCGGACCGAAGTCCGGCGTCAGCTCGCCGGCCTCCATGCGAGCCGCTAGGCCTGTTGGTCCCCCGCGCCGAAGCTCAGCCCGCGTCCGCCCGCCCGCCAGCGCGCCGTACAGGAACACCGGCAGCCCAAGCTCCTGCGCCAGCGCATCACCGAGCACGAGCGCCTCCGCGCACGCGGCGCCGCGATCGCGGTCCGCCAGGAACACGATCGGCGCGACGTCGACCGCCCCCACCCGCGGATGCAGGCCATGATGCGTCTTGAGGTCGATGCGCCGGACTGCCTCGGCTGCGCCGCGGACCACCGCGTGTGCGAGGTGGCCTGGCGGTCCCGCAAGCGTGAACACGCTGCGGTGGTGGTCGGGATCGGTGTGGACATCGAGGACAGGTAGGCCGAACGCGCTTGCTACGGCAGCGACGGTCGCTGGATCGCGTCCTTCAGAGATATTGGGGACGGCAAGGAGGGTGGTCACAGGTAGCACACGTACTGCCGGCGCCCGAGGACGCACTGCCGCAGCGCCGAGGTCTAGTCCATGGCCCCCACCGCGACGGCAGGCGCGGACTAGACTGGCGGCCCCCGCCGGAGTAGCTCAGTCGGTTAGAGCAGCGGAATCATAATCCGCGTGTCGGGGGTTCGAGTCCCTCCTCCGGCACAAGTGAAAAGCCCCGCTGCGGCGGGGCTTTTCGGTTCTTGGAGCGCTACCGAAAAGCGATGCGGCAAGCGAAAGCGGCCCAGACCCGTTCTGCCTCCTCGGACCCGAGGACGACCTGCGGGTCGAAGCAGCCCTCGGAACGCCTCTTCGCTTTCGCGCCTCGTCAGCAGCGCGGCCACAATCCGCGCAATGGACCAGCGAGACATTCCGACATCGCGGCTGAGGTCCGCTGGGCACCCGGCCGCGGCTTGAGCTGCGGGGGGCTGGCCGCGACAACGGGCCGAAGAGCCCCGACCGCTCACGAGCGTGATCAATCCGCGGCGATCGCTGGCGTGTCACCGTTCAGGCGAGGATTCGAGAGCGCATCTCCGCGTCGACGCAGCCGCGAGCTAGGTCGAGCGGCGGCCTAGTCTCGTAGCTTTTCGCGGACGCCCTCGGAGTCTTCGACCGCGTCAGCTTGCTCCGCCTTCACAAGAACTTCGTAAAGGTTACGCATCGCCGCGCTGCGAATCTTCCCACCCTCTCTGAGCGTCTGGTCAGTCTCTCTCGCTCCCTTCGCAACTGGGCGCCGAACCAGAGACGGTGCGTGGTGACATGCGCGCCGTCATCGACCGGGTTCTAGGTACGCCACCAACTGCCGCCAGCGTCCTGATACTCGGCCCAATACAACCTGCCCTCATCAACGTCGTGGTCGAGGAACCCAGCTGCCCAAAGAACATCTTCTGGGACTACGAGGGTGTTGGTGTTTGGCTCTGGTGGATGCCGGGCTTCGCTGCGCAAGCCTCTCACGCGGGTGGCCTTTGAGTCACTGGTCGGATCATGCGTCCACGCTACGCACCGACCCCTGATCTGTACGCCAAAGCTGACCTTGTACGCGCTCACGGTGCTGTCGTTCGCTAGGTGGATCTCCGCCGTCCAGCCTTCGAAGGGATCGAGCGCTCGCTTCTCGTCCTCGTAGCAAATGACTACGGGGCGGGCTCGGCGCTCCTCGCGGTGGGCAATCCACTCGCGCCTCGCCGCGAGCACAAGTGTTCCGATGTTGTAGATATCCACAGCGATCACTCACTCGATCGATGACGTGCGTGATCGGCGACGGTATCGAGTCGTTCAGATGGATCTTTAGCATGCCTATACGGCGGCCACGGCAGCGATCGGCCGATGCGTAGCTAGATCCTGAGCAGCTCTGCACGGTCCAGGACACGCGCCGCGCGGCAACGAGCGCCCTGCGCCTGGGCCTCGTCGACGCGATCGGCGAAGTCGGCCTCCCGGCGCCGCCTGGAGCGCAGCGTCGCACCGATCCGGGATGTGGCTCGACGTCGGCGCGCCGTGCACGTGTGGCTGGCTGGCGCGCTTGCAAGCGGTCGTCGCGGCCGGTTATCGTGCGCCGAGAGCGGAGCGCGAAATCTCCTGTTGGGTGGCTTGGTATGCAGGCTGAGGCGATGGTGGGCGTTGGGGCGTGGAGTCGTGGTCCCTGGGGGACGTCCGACGGCGCCGGCGGTGCCCGGGGCGGCCGCAAACGCCGAGGACGCGAGAGGCTTGCAGGCGCTCTCGCGCGTGTCGGCGCGGGCGCAGTCGGCGATCTCGACCACAGCGGAGACCGACGGTTTGCCCCCTAGGCGTGCGCCGGGTTGCTTTGAGCTTTTCAGCGGCGGCGTTGCGGTGCGCCTCGGGCGCGGTGGCGTCGCCGTTGGCCGCGATCAGGGGCCAACTCACGCTGGACCTGGTGGGGTCGATCGCGGTGCTCGTTTGGTGGCTGGCTTCGGTGGCGCCCGAGGCGGTGCAGGGATATCGCTAGGATGGTGACTCTGATGGTTTGCTGGATGGGGGCCGGCATCATTCGTCGAGCCCCGTCGCGCGCCGCCCGGCGCCGCCTGAGAGTCATGGCGTGCGCGCTGTTCCTGCTGGCATCCGTCCCAGGCGGAGCGGCCCGCGCTGCGACGACGGCCACCGCCACGTTCAACTCCCCCGGTGGCTACGCGTTCACGGTGCCGCTCGGCGTGACGAGCATCGCCCTCAGCGCAATTGGTGCGCGGGGCGGAGATTGCCTGTTTGGCACGTTTGGTGGCGGTACGGGAGCGGCGGTCTCCGCGACGTTCGCGGTCTCGCCTGGCGAGCGGCTGTTCGTGGGCGTCGGCGGACCGGGCGGAAACATCTCGCCCTGCGGTCGCGGAGGCACAGGCGGGGCGGGCGGCATCGGCGGCGGCGCCGCAGGGGGCGACGTGCCCGCAACCGGTAGCCAAGACAACGCTGCGCACCAGGGTGGCGGTGGCGGCGGGGCCTCGCTCGTCGGCGTGGCTTCGCCGTCGCCCGGCTTCGCCGGACTGATGGTGGTCGCAGGTGGCGGCGGAGGCGGCAACGGATACGCGAAGGGCGGGGACTCCGGTGCTGCCGGCGGATCGAACTTCAATTGCTTCGACTGCGGAAAGGGTGGGCCAGGAACCTTGACCTCTGGCGGGGCGGGCGGCCATGTCACAGCCGGGCAGGGCGGCGTGGATGGCGCTGCGGGCGCGTTCGGGCTTGGTGGCAGCGGAGCCGCCTGCCCAGCAGCCTATGCCCCGGGCTGCATCGGTGGCGGCGGTGGTGGAGGCGGGTACTTCGGTGGCGGCGGCGGTGGCGCCGTGAGCGCCGCCGGTGGTGGCGGCGGGGGCTCGAGCTTCGTCGGCAGCGGCGGCACCAACGCCTCGATCGGGCTTTCGGCTGCAGCACCGACAGTGTCGCTGACGTATGCCGCCCCGACTGCGGCCGAAAGCACTAGTTCGATGCACTTCGGCGCTCAGGCGCCGGGTACAGCAGGTTCGGAGGAGACGCTGACGGTGACGAACAGGGGCTCGGCGCCGCTGATCGTATCCGGCATCCTGCTCGGCGGCGCCAACCCCGCCGATTTTCTGCTCGGCGATCGCTGCCAGCAGCCGGTGCCTGTGGGCTCGAGCTGTGACGTGGGAGTGCGCTTCCACCCGCAGGCCACGGGAGGGCGGTCGGCAAGTCTCACCTTGTTGACAAACGCGCCGAGCGCGCCCGCGGTGGTCTCGCTCTCCGGAGGCGTAGCCGTCGGTGCGTCGGGTCCGGCAGGCAAAGTCGAGCTTCTTACCTGCAAGCCGGTCATCGCGGCCGCCGCCTACGGCGGTCGTGCTGCCGCTGCCAAGCCCGAGATGTGCAAGGGCAAGCTCGTCCGCGGGACCGTGAGATTCACGGCCACAGGCTCCGCGACGCGGGCGACGATCGTCCGCGGGCGGACAGTGTTTGCTACCGGTGCGAGCGTGGCCGACGCGCGCGGACAGATGATGCTCGTGCTCACCGATCGACGTCCGCTTCATCACGGCTTCTACACATTGATCCTGCGCCACCGGCGGGGCGGGCACTGGCAGACGCGGAGCGTGCCGATATTCGTGCGCTGACCGGATGCGTCCGAAGCGTTGATACGCGGAAGTGGTGCCGGCTACTCGGCGCGGCAAGCGCGCTTGTCGTCCTCGCGTGGCCGGCTGCTGGCAGAGCGCGCGCAGCGTCGGCGACGGCGACGTTCGACTCCCGCGGCGCGTATTCGTTCATCGTGCCGCCGGGGGTGACGAGCGTCACGGCAATCGTGATCGGCGCGGCAGGCGGCAGCTGCCCGGATCCGTATCACGGCGGTTTCGGCGCGGGCGGGGAAGGCGCCGCGCTCACGGCGAGGGTTCCGGTCATAGCGGGCGAGACGCTGTTTGTCGGAGTCGGATCACCCGGCGTGCAGTGCAGCGGCCAAAGCGGAGCGGCCGGCGGCAGCGGCGGAGGCGGTGTGGGCGGCGCCGGTGGTCCGAACGGCGGGTTTGGGGGTGGTGGCGGCGGTGGCGCGTCAGTCGTCGCTGCGTCCGTCCCGTCGCCTGGCTTCGGCGGGTTGCTGGTCGTCGCCGGTGGCGGGGGAGGCGCCAACGACGAATTCGCCGACGGCGGTGCGGCCGGGTCCGCCGGCAAAGACAACTTCGGCGGCGTCGGCGGCGGTGGGGCGGGAACGTCCACCTCAGGCGGTGGCGGCGGCGCTGGCGCGGTTAGAGCGAACGGCGTCAACGGGATGTCGGGCGCGTTCGGTCTCGGCGGCGCCGGAGGCGACTGCAACCACGGCTCAACTCCGGATGGCGGCGGCGGCGGCGGTGGCGGCGGCTATTACGGCGGTGGTGGCGGCGGCTGCGCCGACGGTGGTGGGGGCGGGGGCTCGAGCTTCGTGGTCGCAACCGGCAGCGTCGTGCTTGGGCCTACGCCGACCACTACGCCCGCCGCTGTCTCGATCACGTATCCCGCTCCGGCCGTCGACGAGAGCCCCAGGAGGATCGGCTTCGCGAGCCAGGCGCCGGAGAAATCCGGGCCGAAGAAGACCGTCACCGTGACGAACAAGGGGTCGGCTCCGCTGGTCGTCTCAGGTGTCCTGCTCGGAGGTTCTAATCCAGGCGACTTCCTGGTCACCAATCGCTGCCAGCAGCCGGTGTCCGTCGGCTCGAGCTGTCAGGTGGACGTGCGTTTTAACCCGCAGGTGGAGGGAGTGCGAACGGCGAAGCTGACCCTGGTGACAAACGCCCCGGGCGCGGCGAAGACCGTCGAACTGTCCGGGGACGGTGTTGCCGTTCTCGCGGAAGCCCAGCATCGCCCACCCACCGTGGCGCTGGTCAGCTGCAAGCCGATCCGTCTCAGACGCGCCGCGGAAGACCGAGGCGCCACGCCCACCGTGACGTGCGCCCGGACTCTCGTCTCTGGCAAGGTCGAGTTTCCCGCCGACGGTACGTCCACGCGCGCAGAGATCGTCCGGGGCCGGGTCGTGCTCGCGGCAGGCGTCAGCAATCCGAGTGCGCGAGGCGGATCATTGCTGGTCCTGGCGCAGCGCCGGGCATTGAAGCCTGGCACCTACACGCTGGTGCTACGCCACCGGCGCGGCCGTCGCTGGATCTCTCGACAGATCTCCATCGTCCTACGTTGATGCCGACCGATCGCGTGATCTCGGCGCAAACCTCGACGGCCGCCGAGCTCGTTTAGGCGTCCGGGCTCGAAGAGGCGGGCAGGAGCGACGCCGCTGCCCAAGCGGCTTGGATCGAACTGCAGGACTCTCCAGTTGTGGGTATTGCCCACCACCAACAGCGCGCCCCGGGTCACCATGACGGCTTCTGGTTGGCCGAGCTGCGTCTGGTTGACGAGCTCGCCGTCGTCATTGAAGCCGCCCCACGGCGAACCGGTCGGGACGACGCTGCATCAGCCGAGGGCCGGCATTCCAGCCGGCCGACGAGATGTTCATCTTCCGCATCCCCTTTCATGAGGCCCGAGGCGCAGCCACGACTACTACGAATCCTGCGCCACTCCACACGCCATCACTTGACGACCTCTCGCTACCGTCGCATCCGCCGCGGGATCACGCGGCGGATGCCGATCAGGTCCATGTGAGCCCGGCGGTCCAGTCATCCTCGGCTTGACTTGGGCGCCGACTGAGCGGCGCCTCTACGCGATCGGCGGCCCGGGCGCGGGCGCGAGGGACGTCGCTGAAGGAGAGGGCTTGGGCCGAATTGCCGGACCCTCTGGTTGTGCGTGTCGGCCAGGACGAACAGCGGTCCGCGAGTCACAGCAACGGCTTCAGGGTGGTCGACCTTCGTCTGCCCGGCGAACAGGCCGTCTCCGTTGTAACCGGCCTGCGGCACCCCGTTCGCGACGACGCCGGCGAGGGGATCGGTCACGTGGTCGGAGCTGGGCACGTAGGCGCGCAGCAGGCTGTTGTCAGTGTCGGTGAACACCACGTTGTCATTCAGCGCGATCGACGCGCCCAGCGGATGGTTTATCTGGACCTGATCGCCAGGGAGGAGCGTTCCGAAGTTGGGGTCCGTGTTGCCGTTGTATCCGCTGATGCCGGTGCCAACGACCGGGGTGATCTTTCCCCCTGCGGGGTCCACTTCCAGCACATAGTCACGGGTCGTCGCGTAGAGATTGCCGGTAGAGCCTCCCGCCACACTTCGGATGTCGTAGGTGCCGCCGGCGTCGGCGATCGTGACGATCGTGCCGTCGGGCCGTACCTCCCGGATGCCGCGTCGGCCGTCCGCGATGAACACCAATCCGCTTGGGCCGACCCACATACCATAGGGTCCGGCGAGCGCGGCGGACGTGGCCGGCCCGCCGTCACCGCACGCCGCACCGGCCGTACCGCACGCCTTGCCCGTGCCCGCCACCGTGGTGATTCGCCCTGGCGACACAGTGACAGCGGATCTCGATCGAGGCGATCGGGATCCGCACGATGTCTTAGGTTTCCGGACGCAGCGACGGCCTCGACATCGTTTACTTGCCTGCTGACGTGTCGCAGGTCGCCGGCGGCGGACTGCCGTTCGACGGTGGCGGGCTGAGGTTCGTCGAAGCCGGGATGCTCGCGAGGACGGGGCGGGGCACTGCGCGTGCTGGGTCAACCCATCGATGCGCCGGACGCGGTGCAACCGCGGGTCGGCCACATACAACGCCCCGTCCAGCCCGACGGCCAGCGCCGCGGGCGTACCGAGCAGCGCGTGGATAGCAGGGCCGTCGTCTCCGCAGGGGTCGGTCGAGCCGGGGCAGGTTTCGCCGTGGGTCCCAGCCACCACCTGGTTGTCCTTGGGCTGCCCGTCGTAGCCCGCCAGTCGGATCGTGCTGTCGTCAAGGCCGACGTAGTATCCGCGCCCGCTGGCGGTCGTGGCCCACGTAGGCGGCGCGACCGGTTCCACGGCCCGGGGCGAGCCGATCGAGGCAGCGTCGAACAGGGTCTTGGTCAGGGTGGGACAGGCGTCCAGTGCGGTCGACGAGCAGGGAGCGGGTAGCGTTAGCGTTGTGTTCGGCAGCAGGTGGCTGTTGCCGCAGCCGGCAGGGTACGTAGCCCCGGCCTTGCCGTCCGGGCAGACGGCGACGTCACTAAGCGAGATGCCCGTCAGATTGGTGGAGGTGAAGGGCACAGGCCCGTAGGCCTCCTGGGAGCCGAGGGCCAGCGGCCACGACGGCTGAGAGCTTGGAGCCTTTTTGCATAACGAGTCGTTCAAGTCCCCGCAGTACAGCCATGCGTCGGTCAGAACGATCCCGGTCACAGTGGCGCCGGCCAGCACCGTGCCGGGCAGATACGCTTTGGAGAAGCTGACCCGGGCCAGCTTCGCTCCAGTGAAGTTGCAGCTGATGCACTGGGTCCCATCGAACTTGGCGCCCGTCAGGTCGGCCGCGGTGAAGTCAAACCCCCCCGCCTCGCCGACGTTGGCCGCAAGTACGGCCCCGCTGAAGTCCGCCCCGCGCAGGTCATTGGCAGCTTCGAACGCCCGGCCGTCGCCATAGACGTGGGCGTCGCTGAACACCGTGTTCTCGGCCACGACACTGTTGAAGTCCGTCCCTACGGCGCGCACCCCGTTGAACGCCGCCCCCGAAACGTCGGCGCTTTGAAAGCTCGCGCCGCTCACGTCGGCCCCGACGAAGTCGGCGCCTCCCAGCTCGGTG
>JAFAZV010000208.1 GCA_019239445.1 Solirubrobacterales bacterium | reverse complement strand
TTCGCGCGCAAGCGCCGGATGATGAGCCACGGCTGGCCGATCGTCGTGCGCGGCGGGATGCTCTCGCCCCGTGGCTATGGCCCGCTGTACGGGCTGATGATCTTCTCCCACCGGATCCTCCGCTACCTCTCGCCCTTCCTGCACCTGATCGCGCTCGGCCTCAGCATCGTCCTTGCGGCGCGAAGCCGGATCTACGCGCTCGCGCTGGCGATTCACCTGGCGCTGCTGCTCGCCGCAGCGCTCGCTCCGCTGCTGCCCCTGCGCCCGCTCCTGGTCGCGCGCTACTACGTACTCACGACCGCCGCGCTGGCGGCGGGGCTGTGGGATTGGCTGCGCCACGGGGCTTCGCCGGGATGGGAGCCGGCCGAGGGAACGCGGTGATCGCCAAGCGGGCGCTCGACATCGCGATCGCGCTCCTCGGGTCGCTACTCACCGCTCCGATGGTCGGGGCGTTCGCGCTGGCGATCAGGATCGAGTCGCCCGGTCATCCGATCTACCGACAGACCCGAGTGGGCAAGGACGGCCGCCTGTTCCTCATCTACAAGCTGCGCACGATGGTGCGCGGCGCAGAGTTCACCGGTGCCGGTCTCTCGATTCAGGAGGGCGATGATCGGATCACCCGGGTCGGGACGTTCCTGCGCCGTTATTCGCTGGACGAGCTGCCGAATCTGTGGAACGTGCTGCGCGGCGAGATGGCGATCATCGGCCCGCGGCCGACGATCCCGATCCAGGTCGAGCAGTACACGGCGCGCCAGCGCGGGCGCTTGAAGGTCAAGCCCGGAGTCACCGGTTGGGCGCAGATCAACGGCCGGGCTTCGCTGCCCTGGAGCGAGCGAATCGAGCTCGACCTGTGGTACGTCGAGCACCAGTCACTCAGGCTCGACCTGAAGATCATGGCCAGAACCCTGGAGCTCGTGCTCAGGGGGCACGGTCTCTACAAGGGCGAGCGAGGCGGATGGCACCCTCCCGCGGCCTAAACGTAGGCGTGCTGCTGACCGGCGTCGGCAAGCGCTACGACATCGTGTCGGCGTTCGCGCAGCACGCGACCGTTGTGGCCGCCGACCCGAATCCGCTCGCGCCGGCCCAGTACGCGGCGCACCATCGTTACGGAGTCCCGCGCATCGACGACGCCGAGTACGTGCCGGCGCTGCAGGAGCTGTGCCATCGCCACCGGGTTGGCGCCGTCGTACCGCTCACCGACCTCGACCTCGAAGTGCTCGCGCACGCGCGGCTTGCGGGCGAGCTTCCCGCCTTCGTCCCCGATCCGGACATCGCCCGCCAGACGTTCGACAAGTACGAAGCGCACCTGCTGCTCGAGCGCCATGGCCTGCCGTCGCCGCCGACAGTGCTGCCGGGCCAGCCCGTCGACTCATATCCGGTGATGGTCAAGCCGCGGCGGGGCTCGGGCGCGCGGTCGATCCACCGAGCCGCCGACAGCGAGGCCGCCGAGTTCTTCGCTCGCTATGTCGAGGAGCCAACGATGGTTCAGCGCTTCATGGACGGCCCGGAGTTCTCGATCGACTGCCTCTCCGACCTCGCCGGCGGCTGCTTGAACGCGATTCCCCGCACGATGATCGAGTCCCGCGGCGGCGAGTCGATCAAAGGGACGGTGATCGCCGATCCCGAGCTGATCGGGCTCGGCCGGCGGGTGGTAGAGGCGCTGGGCGTACGTGGGCCGTGCACGGTCCAGGTCTTCCGCGACCGCGAGATCGGTCTCGGGATCACCGATGTCAACACGCGCTTCGGCGGGGCGTTTCCGGCCCCGATGTACGCCGCCCGCCGCGGGCACACCTACCCGGAGCTGATCGTGCGGATGGCGCGGGGCGAACGGGTTGAGCCTCATGTCGGCGATTTCCGCGCCGGCGTCACCTTCACTCGCTACTTCTGGCAGCTCGAACTCGACGATCGGCTCGTCCCCACTGGACGCGACATCGTCGAGCCGCCCGGACCGCCGGCGCCACGCGCCGCGCCGTAGCCGCCCGCCCATCCGAAACCCGGCGCCACGCGCCACGCCGCAGCCGCCCGCCCCGCCGAAACCCGGCGCCACGCGCCACGCCGCAGCCGCCCCAGGTCAGACACGAGGATTGGCGAATTCCGACCACCTGTCGGCCGCGATTCGCCAGTCTCTGCACGCGGCGCTCGGGGTTCCCGCACGCTGGAGCGAATCTCGCTCTTGCCCGCAACGAGAAATTCGCAATTCCCGCTTCGAGATGAGATTATGCGCCGCATGGAAGCGAGCGCCGTGCCGCGGGCGGCACCGGCGGGGGTCTCGGGGGTATTCCAGTCGCCGCACTTGCTTCGATTGGCTTCCGACGCCCGCCTGGTCACGCTGGTCCGGGAACGCAACGCGGGGGCCTTCGAAGCCGTCTACAACCGGCACCACCGCGCGATCTTGTCCTTCTGCCGGCACATGCTCGGCGACGCTCAGGAGGCGGAGGATGCGCTCCAGCACACCTTCCTCGCGGCCTACAACGACCTCGTCGGCTCGAAGAAGCAGATCCACCTCCGCGCGTGGCTGTTCAAGATCGCCCGCAACCGCTGCTATTCGATGCTGCGCAGCCGGCGCGAGGAGCCCGCGAACGATCTCGACGACCAGGTCACCGAAGGCCTCGCCACGCAGGTGCAGCGCCGCCAGGACCTGCGCGACCTGGTGGGTGACGTGCAGCGCCTGCCCGAGGATCAGCGCGCAGCGCTCGTCCTGGCCGAGGTCGATGCCCTCAGCCACGAGGAGGTCGCGGCCGCTCTCGGCGTCCCGCGCGAGAAAGTCAAGGCGCTGGTCTTCCAGGCCCGCGAGTCCCTACTGGCCAGCCGCGCGGCGCGCGAGACCGATTGCGCCGAGATCCGCGAGCAGCTTGCGACGCAGCGCGGCGGCGCCCTTCGACGCGGAAATCTGCGCCGTCATCTGCGCGAGTGCCCCGGCTGCCGCGCTTTCCGCCGCGACGTCGAGCGCCAGCGTCATCAGCTGGCGCTGGTGCTGCCCGTGGTACCGACACTCGCGCTCAAGCAGGCCGTTCTCGGCGGCGGCGCAAGCGCGAGTCTCGGGCTTGGTGGCGCGGCTCTGTCCACGGCGCTCAAGAGCGGTCTTCTCAAGGGGCTGGCGACCGTGCTGTTGGCGGGCGTCGGCACCGCCGGCACAGTGGTGGCAACGCAAACCCTGCTCTCACCGCCCACCATCACCGGCACCCGGTTGCCCAGGCAGGCGGAGTCGCTCGGTCGGTCGGATGGCGCCCCAGCCACCACCGGCGTCTCGGCGCTGGACTCGATCGGGACCCCCGAGCGGATTCCAAAGACGCTGCCCTGGGTCGGTTCGCCGTCGGTGGCGGCCGCGACAACTGAGTCGGCTGCGCCGGGGACGCCAGCCAGCACGGTGTCCATCGACCCCCTCAGCCTGCTGCGAGCATTCGCACCGATAACCACGACCGCGACCGTCTTGGTCGGATCATCGCAGCGTTCGACGCCAGCGATCGTCGGCAGCGCGCCATTCGCCACCGCGCCACCGGCGGAGATCGCGCCGGCCGGCGGAGCCGCTCCACCCCCCGGCGAATCGGAGCAGCTGGGCGGCGTGCCGGCACCCGCGTCCGCCAATGGGCAGACGCCCGCCACGCCACCGGTCCCGGCGGCTCCCTATTCCGGCTCGAGCAGCTTCCATGGCGGCCAGGGCGCGGGCGCCAGCAACCGTGGCCAAGGCCTCGATGGCGGAGGCGGTGGCAGTCATGGTTACGGGCCCGGCGCGGTCGGGGGCACGACACGAGGCGCAGGTCCCGGCCGCGGCTTCGGGGCGGGCGGGGGGCTGGGCGAGAGGGGTTCCGGCCCGGGCGGCAATGGCTTTGGCGCGGGCGGCAACGGCGCAGGCGGCAACGGCTCCAGCGCGAGCGGCAACGGCTTCGGCACGAACGGCAACGGGTCCGGCGTAGGCGGCGGGGCCGGCTCCGACGGCAGCGGCTCCGGCCCAAGCAGCATCGGGGCACCCGGCACCGGCTCGGGCTCGGCCGCCGGTGGACTCGGTCGAGGTTCGGGCTCCGGCTCGGGATCCCCGGGGGGCAACGGCGGATCCTCCTCGTCTGAGAGCGGGAGCGGGTCACAGGCCCCGACCGACTCCGGCGCATCGAGCGGGGGCACCGGCCACTCCGCCGGCGGCCCCGGCAGCGGCGGCGGACTTGCAGGCAGCGAGGCGCCGCCGAGCGGATCCGGCGCGGGCTCCGGCTCGGGCTCTGGCTCGGGCCGCGGCACGTCTGGCGCATCCGACGTCTCCGGCAGCGTCCGCCCCGCGGTTGCCGCGGGAGTCACCGGCACCACGTCGTAGCGCAGCGCCGCTAGTCCCCCGGATTCACCGGCGCGATACCGTCCCCGGCAGATCCAACGGCCCAGGGAACGGGCCATTCTCCGAGGAGGACACTGTTCATGGCCAAAGCCTTACGACCCCTTGCCGGTCAGGTCGTCGCGATCACCGGCGGCGGGCGCGGAATCGGGCGCGCCACCGCTCGCGCGCTGATCGCGCACGGCGCTCGAGTCGCGATCGGCGACATCGAGGCACCGCTGGCGCAGCGGACGGCGGAGGAGCTGGGTGGCGGAACGATCGGGCTGGCGCTCGACGTCACCGACCGGACGAGCTTTGACGCCTTCCTGACCGAGGTCGAGCGGCGGCTCGGTCCCCTCGACGTGCTGATCAACAACGCCGGGATCATGCCCATCGGCCCGTTTGTCGATGAGACTGACGCTACCGCGCGTCGCATGGTTGACATCAACCTGCACGGCGTCATCTTCGGCTCAAAACTGGCGCTCGAGCGCTTCCTGCCCCGCGGTCGTGGCCATCTCGTGCAGCTCGCCTCGGTGGCTGGCAAGTTCGGGTTTCCCGGTGGCGCCACCTACTGCGCCACCA
Source organism: Solirubrobacterales bacterium (assembly GCA_019239445.1). GTDB lineage: Bacteria > Actinomycetota > Thermoleophilia > Solirubrobacterales > Solirubrobacteraceae > Palsa-465. Next base: position 25,536 of record JAFAZV010000208.1, on the reverse strand, counting down.
AGCACGCCGTCGTCGGCCTCAGCGAGGCGATCCGCTCCGAGGTCCGGGGCACGAACATCGATGTCAGCGTTGTCATGCCGGTGGTCGTCAACACCGAACTCGGCTCCGGTCTGCCGCGCACTCGCGGCGTGAAGCCGGTTCAGCCTGAGGACGTGGCCGACGCGATCATCGAGGCCCTGCGGACCGGGCGCTTCGACGTCTACGTGCCGAAGTCGATGATGGGCATGGCCCGGTTCACCGCGATGCTTCCGCGCCGCGCCTCCGAGCGGATCTCGCAGACTTTGCACAGCGACCGGGTCCTGACTCAGCCCGACCACGTGGCGCGTGCCGCATACGAGGCACGCATGGTCGAGACCGTGGCTCGCGCCGAGCGGCCCGAGCTTCCCGCCGCCGCCCCCGCCGAGGAGACGAGTAAGGAACCGGTGTAAGCGACCCGGCCGGTGAGCAAGTAATTCGCGTAAACGCGCCGGCCGGCGCGACCCCTACCTCAGCCAGTCGGCGATCAGCCGCCCGATTTCCTCGCCGGCGTCCTCCTGGAGAAAATGTCCGGCGTCGCCTATCACGTGGGCGACGTCGGTCCCGAGCGCGGCGGCGAACTTCCGCCCCGTCTCGAGCGAGAGCACCGGGTCGGAATCGGCCCAGAGGATCAGCTTCGGCCGCTCGTCGCCGCGGAGCGCTTCGAGCACACGGCGGCCGGACTCCGCGCCGGGCATCTCCGGTGAGAGCGGCAGCATCAGCGGAAACGCCCGCGCTCCAGCCTTCGAGGCCGCGTTCGGGTAGGGGGCGTCGTAGCCGGCGATGACCTCGTCCCCCGGATCTCGCCGGCACGCGCGCCGCACGAGGAGACCGACGGGCACGTCGACGGTGCGCTCGACGAAGTCGCGGAACGCCATCCAGGTCTCGCTCATCGTCTGGTGGCCGGTGAACAGGCCGGTGTCGAGCACGACGATGCGCGTGATCCGCTCCGGATGCTCGACCGCTAGGCGCAGTCCGATCGGTCCGCCCCAGTCGTGGACGACCAGCGTCGCGTCGCGCAGATCGAGCTGCTCGAGCAGCGGCGCGACCGACGCGACGTGGCGATCGTAGCTGTACCAGTCGAGCTCGACGGGCTTGTCCGAGCGTCCGAACCCGGGCAGATCCGGCGCGATGCAGCGAAAGCCGGCGTCTCGGACGGGAACGATCACCTTCCGCCACAGAAACGACCACGTCGGCTCGCCGTGGAAGAACACGACGGGCGGTCCCTCGCCGACATCGAGGTGCGCGAGCCTGAGCCCGTCGAGCGTCCGGTATTCGGAAGGAAACGGGAAGTCGGGCAGGCCCTCGAGCAGCTCGTCGGGTGTCCGGAACGCCTCGACCATGGACGAGAACGTATACGACCGCGCCGCAGACGCGCGTTCAGGGACCGTTGCGGATGACCTGCGAGGCGTCTGACGCCACCGTGACTTCGATCTTCGTCGGACTCCGCGTCCACGCGATCAGGTTGAGCGCCTGCAGCCGGTCGAGCGTCGCCTGAAACGCCACCGCCTGGCGGCGGCTCGCATAGCGACGTTCGATCGAGAACGTGTAGCCCGTCCGGGCATCAGGGTCTTCGACGCCGAGCGAGCGCTGATAGCGGCCGTCGGCCACGGCTCCGGCGAGGATCAGGACCGCGCGCGGGTCGCTGGTGAGCGTTCGCACGCGCGCACCCAGCTCGACCAGCAGCTCGAGCGCGGCTGGTCGCAGTCCCCGGTACAGAGCCGGCTCGACGCCGAGTCGCTGGGCGCCGGCGCCTAGCTCGCGCGAATACCCCAGCCCGACCTGCCCGGGATTGCGCGGCAGGGGAACGAGCGACCCCCTCGAGTAGGCCGAGGCGAGCGCGGCGGAATCGGCGAATGTCTTCGTCTGCTCCGGTGGGTGCAGTACGGCGGCGGTCGAATCGCGCGCCGTCTGCAACTGCGCGAGCCGCGTGAGCGCGCCCGGATCGCGCCGGTAGAGCTGCATGACCCCAGTTGCCCCCAGCACTCGCCACAGATAGAGCGAGGACTGATCGCCGAACCCGGACAGGAGGGCATAGGCGGTCGCGTGACGGTCGGGTGCGGTGTCGAAATAGAGCTGGGCGTAGGGCACGGCGCGGCCGCCGTCGTAGGCGGTAAGGACGTGGTCAAGGTTGCCGATGCCCATGTGGTAGGAGACGACGGCCAGATCACTGCGTCCGAACCTTTGGCCCGCCAGCTGCAGGTAGCGAACCGTCGCCGCCAGCGCTCGACGTGGGTCGAACCGCGTGTCGACGCGAGCCAGCCGGCGCAGCGTTGCCGAGAGCTGGGCGGATGACGATGCGTTCCCCGCCTGCGCGAGCAGCTTCCGGCTGCGCGCGATGTCGATGTGCATGCCGAGCAGCGACCTACCCGTGTCGGCGAGGATCTGCGTGAGCCCGGCGGCGGCAGTGACGTCGGCGCCGGCGAGCACGTACGGCCGCCCCGCGCTCTCGACGAACACGATGCCCTCGAGCACGTTCGGATCGACGCCGGACCCTCGAACGGCGGCGTCGATCAGCGGCCGGAACGCGGCAACACGGGCGGCGGTGGCGAGCACTCCTCCCGGGCTCTTGGTGTAGAGCACGTGCGAGCTGCCCGCGGTGGCGCGAGCTACGAACGCGGAATCACGGCCCGAGACCCATGCGAATGGGTCTCCCGAGCGCGCCACGCGGGCAGTCCCGGGCGGCGGGAGCGCTCCATGCGAGCCACCGCTGCCGGCAGACAGCAAGGCGATCGCGACAGCGATCCCGACGATCGCCGCGACAGCGGCGAATAGCCATCGTCGACGTCGCGCAACGACCCGCGCGGACATCGATCAGGACGCCGCAGACGCGAGATCCAGCGCCGGCGATTCTTCGTTCTCCTTAAGCATGCGCCCGCTATTCTCGTCCGCTTCCGGCCAAGCACAGTTCAGCTTCGGCCCGCACTGAAGGTATTGGAGCAGTATGCGAATCCTGGTTCTAGGCGGTGACGGCTACCTCGGCTGGCCGACGGCGCTGCACCTGTCGGCAGTCGGTCATGAGGTCGCGGTGGCCGACAACCTCGCGCGACGAGGCTACGACGAGGAGATGGGCGTCGAGAGCCTGGTCCCGATCTCGAGCCTCGAGCAGCGGATCGCAGCGTGGCAGGAGTGCAGCGGTGAGACGATCGAAAGCTACGTCGGCGACCTCTGCGAGGCGACTTTCGTGCACCAGATGGTGCGCGAGTTCCAGCCTCAGACGATCGTGCACTACGCCGAACAGCGGGCTGCGCCGTATTCGATGATCTCGCAGGCTCATGCCCTCTACACGCAAACCAACAACATCGTCAGCACGCTCAATGTCATGTACGCGATCGCCGACTTCGATCGCGACATCCACCTGATCAAGCTGGGCACGATGGGCGAGTACGGTCAGCCGAACATCGACATCGAAGAGGGCTGGATCGAGATCGAGCACAAGGGACGCCGCGACCGGTTGATCTATCCGAAGAGCCCGGGCTCGTTCTATCACTGCTCGAAAGTGCACGACAGCCACAACATCGAGTTCGGCTGCCGCGTCTGGCAGTTGCGCGCCACCGACCTAAACCAGGGCGTCGTCTACGGCGCGGACACGCCTCAAACCAAGCTCGACGAGCGTCTGGCCACCCGCTTTGACTACGACGGTGTGTTCGGCACCGTGCTTAACCGGATGGTCATACAAGCCGTGCTGGGTCACCCGCTCACGGTCTACGGCCGCGGGACGCAGACGCGTGGGCTGATCAACATCGTCGACACGGTCGAATGCATCCGCCTCGCAGCTGAGGCTCCGGCTGGGCGCGGCGAGTTCCGGGTCTTCAACCAGTTGACCGAGACGATGTCGATCAACGACATCGCCGCGACGATCGCCGACGCCTATCCGGGAGCGTGCAAGATCGAACACGTCGAGAACCCGCGCGTCGAAGCCTATGACCACTACTACAACGTCGTGCACACGGCGCTCGAGGATCTCGGGCTGAAGCCCAGCTTGCTCTCCGCAACGCTGATCGATCATCTGTTCGACGTCGTGGAGCGCTACCGCGAACGGGTCGACCAGGCCGCGATCCTGCCGACGGTCCGCTGGAGCGACACCGAGAGCTCGCTGCCTCGGACCGACTCCGCGCTGGCGCCGACGTGAGCTTCGTAGATCCTGGCGCAGATCCCGCGCCGCGACATGAGCAGCGCGTGCTCGTCACGGGCGGCTCGGGGTTCATCGGCCGGCACGTGGTTGCCGCGCTCGCCGAAGCAGGCGCCTACGTGCGCATCGTCGACCTCCTGCCCCATCCGGAGGCGGACGTCGACATCGTCCTCGGCGACCTTGCGGATCCCGACGTGCTGACGGCCGCGCTCGCCGGGGGGTTTGACGCTGTCGTTCACCTCGCCGCCGTGACCTCGGTCCTGCGTTCAATCGAACACCCTGAACTCACTTACAACACAAACGTCGCTGCCACGCAGGCGCTGCTCGAAGCGGCGCGCAAGTCCGGAGTCGAAGTCATCGCCTTCGCTTCCACCAACGCCGTCGCCGGGCCGATGCGCTCGCGAGCGATCACCGAGCACGAGCAGCTGCACCCGCTGACGCCGTACGGCGCGACCAAGGCGGCGGGCGAGATGCTGATGTCCGCCTACACCGCGTCGTACGGACTGCGCTGCGCCTGCCTGCGCCTGACCAATGTCTACGGCCTCGGCATGCAGGCGAAGGACAGCATCGTGGCGCGATTGATGCGCGTCATCCGGCTCGGCGGGACGTTCGAGATCTACGGCGACGGGACCCAGGTGCGCGACTACGTCGCCGTCTCCGACGTGGTGGCCGCGGTGCGCCTGGCGCTCACGCGCGAGGACTGGCAGGGACCGGTCGTGATCGGATCAGGCAGCTCGCTTTCCGTGCTCGACGTGCTGGACGTCGTGCGGGAGGTCACGCAAGCCGAGTTCGACGTCCGCCACGCCCCTCCGAAGCCGGGCGAAATGCCGGCCGTGGTCGTCGACCCGAGCTTGGCGCGAGGCAGGGGATGGTCGCCGCAAACGAGCTTCGAAGTTGGGCTGCGGCGAGTTTGGGAAGAATGGTCGCGTGCCGATCTCGCCACCGTTGCCGCTGGAGCTCCGGTCGCACCCGTGAGCGCGGGAGGTCACGCGTGAGCCTTGCCATCGAGAACGGCAGCGGCCTTGGCGCCCCACTCGCGGAGCTCGATCCCGCGGAACGAGACGCTGCCGCCGCGTTCCTCGAAGCTCACCCGACCGGCACGGGAGCACCGATCGCGATCGTGATCCCGGCCTACAACGAGGAGCCGACGGTCGCCGACGTGGTGAGGGAGATTCCTGATCAAGTAGCGGAACTGCCGAGCGAGGTGATCGTCGTCGTCGACGGCGCGCGCGACGCCACCGCAGCGCTCGCACGTAGCGCCGGCGCGCTCGTCTGCGAAGTCTCGGTCAACCGCGGCCAAGGAGCGGCGCTTCGGCTCGGCTATTGGCTGGCGCGGGCACGCGGCGCGCGGGTGATCGCGACGATCGACGCCGACGGGCAGTACGAGCCGGACGAGCTCTCGCGCGTCGTCGCGCCCATCCTCGACGGGCGCGCGGACTTCGTGTCGGGATCTCGTCGTCTCGGCGCCGAGCTCACGACCGATCGGGTGCGTCATCTCGGCGTGCTCGTGTTCGGCGCGCTGATCAGCGTGCTCGTGCGCCACCGGGTCAGCGACCCGGCCTGCGGGATCCGCGCCATGCGCGCCGATCTCACCGCGGCGGTCAGGCTCGAGCAGCCGCAATACCAGGCCTCAGAGCTCATGATCAGCGCAGCGCTCCACGGCTATCGCTTGGCCGAGGTGCCGACGACGATGCGTGACCGAGGCCGTCACGCGACCGGCACGAAGAAGGGCGGCAACCTCGCTTACGGGCTGCGGTTCGCGCGCGCCGCCGTCCACACCTGGTGGCGCGATCGCAACGCGGCGCGGATGCGGCTGCGTCCAGAGAAGATCCAGTGGTGATACAGGAAGTACCGAACGCTGTAGAGCGCGCCCAGCACCGCGAAGTACGAGGCGGTGACCAGCGCAACGCGGATCCCGTGCCCCGACTGGATGCTCTGGACGTGATCGTGCGTCCACTCGGTGACCATTGACAGGATCACCAACGTCGTAGCCGAAATCACGACGTAGGCGACGACCTCGCGACCGAAGGCCACGCGGCCTTTGACCATCCACGTCCAGCGACGGTTGAGCGTCCAGTTCGGGATCGCTCCGGCCACGAACGCGGTGATCGAGCATGCGGTTGTCGAAGCGCCGAGCACGTACAGGATCGGGAACACGACAGCGCTCGTCGCGGCAGCCACCATCGACGAGATCGCAAAGCGCGCCACGCGTCGTTCCAGCACAAGGCGGCGCATCCTCTGGAGGGGCTCAGAGAACACGATCTCCCCAATCGTAGAGGATCAGCTTTCCCCGGCTGTGGTCCGAGGGGCGCAGTACGGTCCTGGACGATGCGCATCCAGCCCGCCGCGCAGGAGCCCGTCCTCGATGACGACCTGCTGATCGCCGGCGACAACGCCGAGGTGATGCAGCGTCTGCCCGCCGGGAAGTTCGACTTGATCTACATGGATCCGCCGTTCAACACGGGCCGCGCCCGCGCCCGCCACACGCTTGCCGTCGTCGCCGATGCGGCTGGCGATCGCGTCGGCTTCGGCGGCCGCCGCTACAGCTCGACGCTGCTGCGCACGCTTCGTTACGACGATGAATTCGGCGACTACCTCGCCTTCCTCGCCCCGCGGCTGACCCGGGCGCGCGAGCTGCTGGCGGCGCATGGAACGCTCTATTTCCACATCGACTACCGCGAGGCGCACTACTGCAAGCTGCTGCTGGACGAGATCTTCGGCCGCGAGGCGTTCCTCAACGAGCTGATCTGGAGCTATGACTACGGCGCCAAGCCACGCCGCCGCTGGCCGGCCAAGCACGAGACGATCCTCGTCTACGTGCGCACCCCCGGCGCTCACCTGTTCGACGCCGACGCCGTGGAACGCGAGCCCTACATGGCGCCCGGGCTGGTGAGCGCCGAGAAGGCGGCGCGCGGCAAACGACCGACCGACGTGTGGTTTCACACGATCGTCCCCACCAACGGACACGAGAAGACCGGCTACCCGACCCAGAAGCCGGAAGGCGTGCTGCGCAGGATCGTGGCGGCTTCTTCAAGGCGCGGAGGTTGGTGCCTCGATCCGTTTGCCGGGTCGGGCACGTTAGGGGCCGTGTGCCGCAGCCTCGGACGGCGCTTCGTGCTCGTCGACGAGAACCCGGTCGCGCTCGAGGTGATGCGCGGCCGGCTCGCGCCGCCCCTCAGTCCTCCGGCTCGCGCACGAGCGGGACGAACCTGACCGGTTCGAGCCGCTTGCGCTCGAGGCGATCGCCGCGGCGCGTAATCCGGATCAGGTGCTGGTTCGCGCCGCCGATGGGCACGACCAGCCGCCCTCCATCGGCCAGCTGCTGCTCAAGCGCGCGCGGGATCTCCTCTCCGGGAGCGGCGGCGACGTTGATGGCGTCGAACGGGGCGCGCTCGGGTAGCCCGATGTAGCCGTCACCGACGACGAAGCTGACGTTCTCGACGCCCAGAGACGCGAGCACCGTACGGGCCTGCTCGCTCAGGGCGGCATGGCGCTCGATCGTCCAGACGTGCCCGGCGAGCCTCGCCAGCAGGGCCGCGTGGTAGCCGGATCCGGTCCCAATGTCGAGAACCCGATCGCGCGCGTCGAGCGCCAGCAGCTCGAGCATCCTCGCGACCACGAGCGGCTGTGAGATCGTCTGGCCGCAGCTGATCGGCAGGGCGATGTTCTCGTACGCGCGCTCGCGCTCGGAATCGGGGACGAAGCGTTCGCGGGGCACGGCGGCGATTGCGGACAGGACCTGAGGATCAGCGACCGCGGAGCGCAGCCGATCGGCCAGTTCGCGTGCCTCGATTCCCATTCCGCTCGATTGTGCCGCTGGTTCGCCTCCACGACTGACGCAACCTTCCGCAACCGCTTGCCACAATCGGCTGATGCTCGCTACGTCGCCCGTGCAACGCCTGCTCCTGCTCGCGCTCGTGCTGCTGCTGGCGGCGATCGGCGTCGTGCTCGTGACCAACCGCGGGTCAGGCCAGACCGAGAGCGCGGTGACGACGAAGTCGAAGTTCGACGGACCGACGATGCCACCGGATCTGCGCGCGCACGACTTCTCGCTCACCGACCAGAGCGGTCATCGCGTCACGCTGAGCGCCTATCGTGGCCGCGTCGTCGTACTGACCTTTATCCACTCTCTCTGTCACGACGACTGCCCGTTCATGGTCGAGCAGATCAAGGGCGCTTTGAACGACCTTCCCACCTCCGGGCACGGCGTTCCTACGATCGGCGTGAGCGTGGCGCCGGCCGAGGACTCCGTTGCCCATCGGCGCGCATTCCTCGCCCAGCACAGGATGAACGACCGGATCGCGTTCGTGAACGGTTCCACGCCGGTCATGCGCACGATCTGGCGTGGTTACGCGATTCAGCCCGGAAGCGGCCCTCACGGCCACTCGGCGTTTGTCCTGCTGATCGACAAGCGCGGCTTCGAGCGCGTCGGCTTCGCCGCCGATCAGCTCACGCCCGAGGGCCTCGCCCACGACATCCGGGTGCTCCAGGCCGAGGCCACGTAAGTCCCTCGGCGCTTAGCGATCCTCCACCGCGTGCCCGTGGCGCTGGGCCAGCGGCGTCAGCATCGCCCGAAGCTCATCTGGAGCCTGCGAGCGAACCTCGAAGCTGGCATCGCCATCGTCGGTACGGACGACGAGGTAGGCGTGAGTCTCGCGCCGTAGCCGCCGCAACCCGCCCGGTGCCGGCACCGCCAGCTCGCGGATGTCGATCCAGCTCAGCCGCCCAAGCATCTCAGCGGGCTCGCGGATGATGTCCAGGCCGTCATCAGAGAGGCGCAGCTCGATGCCGGCCTCGCCGGCGGTCAGGTTTTCGACGCCGCCGAGGTGGATCGCCTCGATCCGGAGCTCGTCCGCGGCCGCTGGCACCTCTCGCTCCTCCGGCTCGGGTACCCGCTCCATCGCCACTTGCTCCTCCGGCTCGGGTGCCGACTCCAGCGCCTCCCACGCGAGCGCGTCGCCATGCGGCTGCGGGGGCGCCGCCGGGTGCTCCTGCGTAGCCTGCTCGGCCTCGCTCGCGGGCGCTTCTTCGACCGCAAGCTCGAACCGCTCATCCTCGTCGGCGAGCTCCGGCTCCTCGCCCTCATCCTCGGGAACCGCGAGTTCGGCCAGGCTCTGCTCGTAGGACGGGGCGCCGACGATCGCCTGCGCGCGCGCCACCGCGGGGTGCGACATCGCCTCGACGAGGTCGATCCCGAGCTCCTGCGATGCCACCTCGGCCAGCGCGCGGCGCCACTGCACCCCATCGGCATGCTCGGCGGCGTGCTGGACCATCCGCTCGCGCTGCTCGGCGTTCAGCGTCATCACGCTGCCGTGCAGCTCCGCGGCTCGGTCGAAAGCTGGGCGCAGGTGGTCCACCAGCGCCTCCCGTCCGCGGTCGGCGATCCCCTGGGCGGTCTGCTCGAGCGTGTCGGTCACGGCGTCCCCTCCTGAAGTAGCGTCTTGATCCGGCCCAGGAACCGGCTTGCCTGTGCGCCGTACAGGATCCGGTGGTCGCAGGCCAGCGTGATCGTCATCGCGCTACCGGGGACGATAATCCCGCCGCGGACGGCTCCAATCCGGCGCAGCGTTCCGGCGGCGAGCGCCGCCGCCTGGGGTGGGACGATCAGCGGCACCGCGCTGGCCACGCCGTCGGCGCCGGGGTACCAGAGGGTGAACGTGGCGCCGGCCAGGTCTGGGGCGCTCAGCCGGCCGGCGAGCGCTCGTGCACACAGCGACTCGAGCTCCGTTTCGAGCTCGGCCACCGACTTCAGATCGGCATCCGGAACGGTTGGGATAGCGTAGGTGCCGGGCGCGGCGACCACGACGCCGACGTTGACGCGCGCGTAGAGCTCGAACTGCCCGTCGCGATAGGCGCCGTTAGCCCGCGGCACCTCGCGCAACGCGAGCGCGCAGGCGCGCACCAGCACCGCCAGCGTCGGCGGCGCCGCGTCCTCGTCGAGCTCGACCTCGGCGCTCAGCTCGAGGTCGGGAACCGTCGCCCGCGCTTCGGCGCTACGCCGCGCGACCGTCCGCTGCCAGCGCTCGGGTGCCTCCACACGCACCTCGCCTTTGTTGCCGCTAGGCGTCGCGGCCCTCCCAGTTGCGGATGAATTCTTCGCTCTCGAGCGTCGCGAGATCGGCGCGCAGCGCTTTCACCAGCCGCGAAGCGGTCCTGGCCGGAAGGTCCCAGTAGAGCATCACCTCGCCGTCGTCGATCGAGACCACCTCGATCCGGTCCAGCCGTGCGGGGTCGGCCAGGAACGCCGGCTCGAGTCCGCCGCGTGAAATTATGAGGTCGAACGCTCGCTTGGCTTTCAACCGACCCCCTCGAGCGCACGGGCCGCGCGGTTGATCGTCTCCTCGCCCGAGAACACGCGGCTGCCGATCTGGACGGCCGGGAGTGTGGTGATGCCCGCCGCCCGCGCGCGCTCGTTCGCGCTCGCGAGCGTGTCGCTGACGGAGCGCAGATCGATCCCCTTGAGCACCGCCGCCGGATGCATCTCGCACGCGGCAGCGGCGATCAGCAGCGTGTCGGTCTGCCCAAGATCCCGGCCGGCGGCGAACGCCTGGCGAAAAGCGGCAAGCGAAAAGGCAACCGCACGCCCCACGCGTTTTGCGTATGTGGCCACGAGCATCGCCTCGTGCGTGTCCGGCGGCCAGCGGCGCGGCCAGCGCAGCCGCTGCAGGCCCAGCTCGGAGGCGCGGCGCTCGACGCGATCGCGGTCGACCTCGGCCGGGGGGTGGCCCGCAACCGGCTCCCACTCGGGAACCATCGGCAACGCCGAGTTGATCCGCTCGGCGACGAGGTAGCACTCCGGATTGCCCAGGTCGTAGTAGAACACCGCGGGCTCGATCGCCGTCACGGCCGAACCCGTCAGCCGTGGATCAGCCAGCCGTCGGCGGCGCGTGCCGCTTCCATCACGCCCTCGGACAGCGTCGGGTGCCCATGCACGATCCGCGCCACCTCGGGATATCCGCCTTCGAGCACCCGCACGTTGACGAGCTCCTGGATCAGCTCGGTCGCCTTCGAGCCGACGATGTGGGCGCCGAGGAGCTCACCGTACTTGCTCTCGCCCACGATCTTGATCAGACCCGTGCGGTCGCCGTAGACCGTACCGGCGCCGACGGCGCCGTACTGGACCTTGCCGACGACCACGTCGTGACCGTGCTCGCGCGCCTGGGTCTCGGTCAAGCCGAAGCTGGCCACAGCCGGCGTGCAGAACGTCGCCCTCGGGATATCGACGTACTCGAGCGGGTGCGTGTCGAGCCCGGCCGCGTCCTCGACCGCGATGATCCCTTCATCCGAGGCCTTGTGAGCGAGCGCCGGGCCGTGCACGAGGTCGCCGATGGCATAGATCCCTTCTGCGCTCGTGCGCATCGCGCCGTCGACCTCGACCAAGCCGCTCGCGTCGAGCCGCACGCCCGCGCCCTCGAGCCCCAGCGCTTCGATGTCCGGACCGCGCCCGGCCGCGATCACCAGCCATTCCGCCTCTCCCGCCTCGCCGTTGTAGGAGAACCTGACGGTCCCCTCCCTGGCCTGCACCTCCTGCACCGGGGTGTTCGTGTGGATCTTCATGTTCTGACGCTTCAGGCCGCGCTCGGCGGCTTTGGAGATGTCAGCGTCCTCGGTCGGAAGCACACGGTCGAGCAGCTCGAACAGCAGCACGTCGGTTCCCAGACGGGCAAAAGCCGAGGCGATCTCGGTCCCCGAAGCCCCCGCGCCGACGATCGCCATCGTCCGCGGCAGCTCGGTCAGCGCCCAGGCCTCCTCGGTGCCGATCACGCGCCCTCCAAACCCGACCCCGGGGATCGGCCGCTTCAGCGAACCGGTCGCGAGCACGATCGTGTTCGCCGCGATCTCCTCACCGCCGGCCACGATCTTTTTCGCCCCGGCCAGCGCCCCTTCGCTCTCGATGACGTCCACCTTGTTCTTCTTGAACAGCCCCGATACGCCGCCGGTCAACGTCTTCACCACGCGCTGGCGCCGCTCGCCCACTGCGCCGAAGTCGATCTCAGGCTCGGGGACCTTGATCCCGTAGTCGTCGGCGTCACGCACCTCGGAAAGAACATCGGCTACGCGCAGCACGGCCTTGGCCGGGATACAGGCGTAGTTAAGACACCGCCCGCCGACTCGGTCCTTCTCGACCACGGCCGTCTTCATCCCGAGCTGCGCCGCACGTATTGCGGCGACATAGCCGCCCGGCCCTGAGCCGATCACGACGCAGTCATAGCTCGAGTCCGCCATGACCTGAGCCTACACACGGCGACCGGCGCCAGTGGTTGCGGGCATCGCCCGAGTGTGGTCACAAGTTCCTGGCGCGCTCCCCGTCTGACGACGATCCTCGAGCTCAGGCCGAGTATCTCGCCAAGCTCGTTTCGCCCCGCGAGCTTTGTGACGTTGCTCGGCTAGCGACCCGGCGGGGCGGGCAGCTGCAGGCGGCTGAGTATGCGAACCAGCTTGTAGAACAGAAATCCGCCGCCGGCGATCACGAGCACGCAGACGGCGCCCCAGACGACGCTCGAGACTCGCACCAGCGCCAGGCAGAAGCCCAGCAGGCCGATGGCGAGCAGGGTTTGGAACCCGAGCACAGCCCAGTAGCGCATCGACCACATGCCGGCGGCGCACATCAGCATCAGGCCCGAGAAGACGAGGATCTCGGCGAGGTGGGGCTGCTGGCCACCGACCCGCGGCCTGGCCCCGGCTAGAAACAGGATCAGGTTCGTCACCCCGAGCACCAGCGCCACCGCCACGCTGACCTTGACCGGCCACGGCCGCTCGCCGGGGGTGAGCGGCGCGAGCGCCGAGCGCACTTCGGCGTTGCGTTCCTCCGCGCTGCGCCGTGGCCGCGGTGGCGCTGCCGCTGGCCGCCCCGGCGGTTCGGTCGCGCGCCGGGGCGCTTCGGTCGCGCGCCGAGGTGCTTCGGTCGCGCTCCCCGGCGGTTCCGTAGCGCCGGCACGCGCCCCCGGCGCCGCTGCCACCGGTCGCGCCGGCGGCTGGCGCCGGCCGCGCTTGCGACTACGCTGACCCAACCGGCGCCTCCTGTGCTGTCAGGCCCGCGAGCAGCCGCCGGGCCATGCGTTCCGGGTCGGCGGCCAGGGTCAGCGCCCGCACGACGACGATCCGCTCAGCCCCCGCTCCCGCCACCGCCGCGACATTGCCGGGATCGATCCCACCGATGGCGAAGAACGGCATCCGTGCGTGCGCGGCGGCGTAGCCGACCAGCTCGAGGCCGACCGCCGGACGCCCCGGCTTGGTAGGCGTGTCGTGGACCGGGCCCACCCCGATGTAATCAACCTCCTCGGTCCCGGCGGCATCGACCTGTTCGGCGCTGTGCGTCGAGAGCCCGACGATCCGTTCCGGACCGACGAGCGCGCGCGCCTGCGCGACCGGCGTGTCGTCCTGACCCACGTGGACTCCATCGGCGCCCGCCTGCAGGGCGAGATCTGGACGATCGTTGACGATGAACAGCGCGTCGTGCTCGGTGCAGTGACGGCGCACGCGCTCGGCGGCGGCGAGCACGTCGGCGTCCGAGGCATGCTTCATCCGCAGCTGCACGATGTCGACGCCGCCGCGCAGCGCACCGGCCAGGAACTCGTCCTCACGCGCATCGCAGACGAGATAGAGGCGGGCTTGCGCGAGACGTTCACGACGATCGGACATGCGGTCAAGTCTGGCATGCCGGGGGCGCTAGGATTGATGGCACGGGAGCCCTGAGACAGCGGGCTGAGAGGGCGGAGCGGGATCCGCCGACCGTTTGAACCTGACCCGGATCATGCCGGCGTAGGGAGCGCGTTCTTGTCGAAACCGTCGCGAACATTCGATGTAGCCGTCATCGGCGGCGGAGTGATCGGCCTTGCCATCGCCTGGCGCGCCGCGCAGCGCGGAATGAAGGTCACGCTGCTCGAGCGCGAGGACTTTGGCGCCGGCACCTCGCGCGTCGCGGCCGGGATGATCGCGCCGATCAGCGAAGCTCGGCCGACCGAGCAGCCGTTGCTCCGCTTCGCGCTCGCGAGCTCGCGAGCCTACCCCGAGTTCGTCGCCGAGGTGGCCGAGGCGTCAGGGCGCGACCCCGGGTATCTCGCCACCGGCACGCTTGCCGTGGCTCGGGATCGCGATGAGGCCGAGGCACTCGAGCGGGAGCTGGCGATGCGCCAGAGCCTCGGCCTGCCGGTGAGGCGGCGGCTGGCCAGCGAGGCCCGGACGCTCGAGCCCGGATTGGCGCCGGCGCTGCGGCTGGCGCTCGAGATCTCAGACGATCATGCGATCGATCCGAGGATGCTCGTCCCGGCGTTGGCCGCGGCCGCAGAGCGAGCCGGGGTCGAGCTTCGCGTGGGGGCCGCGGCCCAGGCGCTCAGCGTCACCGGCCGTCGCGTCGATGGCGTCGTGCTCGCAGGCGGCGAGCGGGTGGCGGCCGAGCAGGTGCTCATCGCCGCCGGAGTTTGGTCGGGTCAGCTGCGGGGCGTTCCCGAGGAGGCGCAAGTGCCGCTGCGGCCAGTCAAGGGACAGATCATGCGTTTACACGACCCCGCGGGCGCGGGTCTGCTCACTCGGGCGCTCCGCATCCCGGGCGCCTACATCGTCCCGCGCGGGGACGGGCGCTACGTGCTCGGCGCGACCGTCGAGGAGCGCGGCTTTGACACCACGGTGACCGCCGGTCCGCTGTTCGAGCTCTTGCGCGACGCGATCGAGCTGCTGCCGGGGCTCTCCGAGCTGGTGCTGGACGAGCTCATCGCAGGCCTGCGCCCGACCACTCCCGACAATGCACCGATGATCGGTCCGGGAGCGCTGGCAGGGCTGCAGTGGGCGACGGGGCACTACCGGCACGGGATTTTGCTGGCGCCGGCCACGGCCGAGCTCGCGGTCCGATGCCTGCTCGGTGAGGAACCCCCGCCGGCCTTATCGCCGGCACGATTTGCCAGCGTGGCAGTGTCATGCTGATCAACGTCAATGGCGAGGACCGTCAGCTCGCGGCTGGGGCGACGCTCGCCAGCGTGATCGAGCTGCTCGACGTGGCGCCCCAGGCTCGGGGCGTCGCGGTGGCGCTCAACGGCGAGGTCGTGGCTCGAGGCGACTGGGGCGACACGCAGGTCCCCGACGGCGCTCGGGTCGAGGTCGTGGCGGCGATTCAGGGAGGATGAACGGGTGAGCGCGTTTGACATCGCCGACCGACAGCTGGCTTCGCGGCTGATCCTGGGAACGGGCGGGTTCGACAACCACGAGGTACTGGCGCAGGCGCTCGAGGCGTCGGAGACCGAGCTGTGCACGGTGGCTCTGCGCCGGCTCGAGCCGAGCGCGCGCGGCTCGATCCTCGACGTCCTCGGGGCCGCCGGCGTGGCTGTGCTGCCGAACACCGCCGGCTGCTACACCGCCCGCGACGCAGTGATCACCGCGCAGCTGGCGCGCGAGGCGTTCGCCACCGACTGGATCAAGCTCGAAGTGATCGGCGACGACCGGACATTGCTGCCCGACGCGGTGGAGCTCGTCGCCGCCGCTGAGGAGCTCGTCGCGGATGGCTTCGTCGTGCTGCCTTACACGACCGATGACCCGATCCTGGCCCGCCGGCTCGAGGACGTCGGTTGCGCGGCGGTGATGCCGCTCGGCTCTCCGATCGGCAGCGGCATGGGGATCCGCAACCCCTACAACATCTCGATCATGATCGAGCGAGCTGGGGTGCCGGTGATCCTCGACGCCGGCGTAGGCACGGCTTCCGATGCCGCGGTCGCCATGGAGCTGGGCTGCGACGCCGTGCTCTGCGCGAGCGCGATCTCTCGCTCCCACGATCCGGTGGCGATGGCCACGGCGATCAAGCTGGCCGTGCAGGCGGGCGAGCTCGCCCGCGCCGCCGGCCGGATTCCCCGCCGGCGCTACGCCGAGGCGTCCACGCCCGAAGAGGGCGTGCCGGTGTTCGACGCTCCGCCGGCGTAGATGATCGGCCGGAGCCTCCTCTCCGTCTAGCCATGGACGTCGATCGGCTGATCGATCGTTGGGAGGCCGCGTGGTCGAGCAAGGATCCGGACAGCTTCGCCCGCGTCTGCGTGCGCGAGGTCCACTACGAGGATCCGCTGACTGACGAGCCACTGGAAGGCGTGGACGAGCTCGCTCGGCACGCCGAGCGGCTGTGGGCCGGCTTCCCCGACGCCCGACTCGAGCGCACCGGCGAGCGGCTCAGCAACGGGCGCTTCGTGGCCGCGCCCAGCAAGCTGCTAGCGACCCAGAAGGCGCCGCTCGAGAGCCTGCCGACCAGCAACCGCTTCATCGTCGTGCACTGCGTCTTCTACTGCGAGCTGCGCCGCCAGAAGCTGCTCCGCGTGCGCGCGTTCTTCGACCTCTACGACGCCGCCACCCAGCTCGGGGTCCTGCCGGGGCACGGGACGATGGGCGAGAAGGCGCTGCTCTTGCTGCGCGGCTTCGGCCTGCGCGCAGGGCGCAGCTAGATCACTCGTTCAAAGCTGCTCACGCACGCCGGCTTCGTGCTCGAGTCCGCCCAGCTGAGCGTCGAGCCCGCCCTCGAACGCGGCTCTGGCCGGCCCGCGCCTGCCGATCGGGAGCACGGTCCGCCGGGCGCTGTCCTCGAGCAGGCTGGCGAGCCCGACGTAGGCCGCGACGGCGACGAACACGAGCCCGACGACCCCGGCGGCGTGCTCGAGTCCCTTCGAGCTCGTCAGCTCGTAGAGGCCGGAGAGGATGAAGCGCGCCGAGGCGACGAGGATCACCGCCCCGGCCGCGGCCTTGCCGCCGGCGAGCCCCCCGCCGGTCAGCATCACGAAGATGGCACTGACGGCGAGGAAGAACACGCCTGGCTACCAGCATGATCGGCACCGCGAGCCCCAGGAGCAGGAACGGAATCATCTTCTGATCGGTGATCGAGAACCACTCGAGCTGCGTTCCGGCCAGGAGCAGTCCCGAGGGAACGAGCGCGAACGCCCCTAAGGGCAGCGAGGAGCCAATCGGGCGCAGCATCACGCGCGCAACCGTGCTCGTCGGCTGCACGGGTCCGTCACGTGCGGCAGTCGAAGTCATGTCCCCCTGTCCCGTTGTTCGAAGCGGCTCACGCGGGAGCCAGATCGACCTTGAGCCAGCCCGGCTGACGCTCATCGAAGGCGCGATAGGCCTCCACGGCGTCTTCGATGTCCTCGACCTGCGTGATCAGCTGCGACGGGACGACGGCGCCAGTGCGAACGAGCTCAACCAGGCGCGGCAGGTACTTGCGGTGGTTGCAGTTGCCCATGTTGAGCGTGAGGTTCTTGTTCATGGCCATCCCGATCGGGAACGACTCCATCGTCGGTGGATAGACGCCGATGATCGAGAGGGTCCCGGCCTTGGCCAGCCCTTCGACCGCCCAGCGCAGCGCCCGCGAGGGCGCGTCCCCGGGCTTCCAGGTCTCGTCTTGCTGGCCGGTCTCCGGAGCGTTGCCCTCCAGCTCGGCCTCGAACGAGCCGGCGAGCTGCTCGGACTCGCTCGCGGCCGGACCGCGCTTGGGTCGCTCGGCGTCTACGCCGACGGCGTCGATCGCCCGGTCGACTCCGATGCCGCCCGTGAGCCGCTTGATCGTCTCAGTCGGGTCTTCGCGGTTGAAGTTGATGATCTCGGCACCTTGATCGCGCGCGGTGGCGAGGCGATCGTCGTGGCCGTCGATCGCGAGCACGCGCCCGGCGCCGAGGAGCTTGGCGCTGAGGATCGCGAACTGCCCGACTGGCCCGCAGCCGAACACCGCGACCGTGTCGCCGTCGCCGATCCCGGCGATATCAGCCCCGAAGTAGCCCGTCGGAAAGATGTCCGAGATGAGGATTGCGTCCTCGTCGGAGACCTCGTCCGGCAGTTTCACCAGACCGACGTTCGCGTAGGGGATGCGCGCCTTCTCGGCTTGCAGCCCGTCGAACGGCCCCGTCTGCTCCGGGCCGCCGAAGAAGGCCGTCCCGGCGTCCGGGCCGTTGGGGTTGGCGTTCGTGCACTGCGCGTAGTAGCCCGCCCGGCAGTAAGAACACGATCCACAGGCGATCGTCGACGGGATGACGACGCGATCTCCGACCTGAAGGTTGCGGATGTCCTCGCCGAGCTGCTCGACGACGCCGACGCCTTCGTGGCCGAGGATCGTGCCGGGCTTGGTGCCGCTCATCGTGCCGCGCACGAAGTGCAGGTCGGTGCCGCAGATCGCGCTCGAGGTCAGCCGCACGATCGCGTCGGTCGGATCCTGGATCTGGGGCTCGGGGACTTCGTCGACGCGAATATCGCCGACGCCGTGGAATACGACAGCTTTCATCTTGGTAGGGCCTCGCAGAGTCGGGTGATCGCTCGGGGCCCCTACCCGGGGTTCGGGCTCGACAACCATGTCAGGCGCGCTCACCCGCCTCGCTGACGCTGACCAACACCGGAGCGTGATCGGACAAGTGGCCACGCTCGAGCACCTGCGCCGGCGCGACGACCTCCAGCCCGCGAACGAAGACGAAGTCGACACCGTGGCCGCCGGCCGGGGTGAAGCCCGCGAGCTCGAGCGAGCGCAGGTTGAAATCGCCGCCGAGCAGTGCCGGTCCCGTGCCTGACCAGGCGTCGATCGCCGCCGCGGCCCGCCGGGCTTCGTCGCTGCCGCGTCCTGAGGCGTGGAGGTTCCCCACCCACAGGCCGCCCTCGAGAGCAACTCCGAGCAGCCATCGGCGCTCGGGCAGCAGGGCCAGGCGCAGCGTCCGCCGCGCGAGGATCCTGCCGCGGCGCACCAACGTGGCGTTGCTGCCGCCGCCGTTGGACTTGATCGCGTCGGGCCAGCGAATCGCGACCGCGCGCCGCAGCGAAAGTCCGAGGTTGCGAGAGGTCAGCACGCGCGCGGACTCATAACCGAAGCGCTCCGGCCACCACGGCGGCACCTCCTGTAACAGCGCGACGTCCCACGACCAGCCGGCGAGCGCGGCGGCGAATTCGCCGTACAGCTCTCGCCCCGCGGAAGGCACCGCGCGACCGTGCTTGAGGTTCCAGGTGAGCACGTTCAGCGGCATCGGGTCCAACGTACACTCCCCGCCTTGCCGCGCCACTTCCTCACCGGGGCGGAGCTGAGCCGCGATGAGCTGATGCGTCTGCTCGAGCGCGCGCGAGTCCTCAAAGCCGAGCCGTTGAGCTCAGACGCACTTCACCGGCGCACGGTGGCGTTGATCTTCCAGAGGCCCTCGACCCGCACGCGCGTGTCGTTCGAGGCGGCGGTCGCCGAGCTGGGCGGGCACCCGATGGTGCTGCGAACCGATGAGCTCCAGCTCACCCGTGGTGAGTCGATGCGCGACACGGCCTACGTCCTCTCCCGCCACGCGGTGGCGATCGGCATCCGCACTGGCCCCGACGAGCTGGCCGGCGAGCTCGCCGCACATGGGAGCGTTCCGGTGATCAACATGCTGACCGCGCGCCACCACCCCTGCCAAGCGCTGGCTGACCTGCTGACCCTCGAGGAGACGTTCGGGAGGCTCGAGGGACTCGTGCTGGCCTACGTCGGGGATGGGAACAACGTCGCGCGCTCGCTGGCGATCCTGGGCGGCCTGGCAGGAGTCGAGGTGCGGATCGCCTCGCCATCCGGCTACGAGCTCGAGCCCGTCGCGGGCGCGGTGCTGGGCACGGATCCGCGGCGGGCGGTGTCTGGAGCCAACGCGGTCTACACGGACGTCTGGGTGAGCATGAGCGACGATCCTTCGAGCGCCGCGCGGCGGCGCGAGGCGCTGGCGCCGTACCGGCTCGACGACGCACTGCTCGAACTCGCCGCTCCCGATGCCATCGCTCTGCACTGCCTACCCGCCCACCCTGGCGAGGAGATCAGCTCCGAAGTTCTCTACGGGCCGCGGCAGCGGATCTGGGAGCAGGCCGAGAACCGTCGCCACGCCCAGAAGGCGCTGCTCGAGTTCCTCGTCGGTGGCCGCTTCAATTAGTCTCGTGCCATCAGCCAGCCGGGAGAAGGAAATGCCAGCATCGAAGTCGTCCGCAGCGCGTTCGTCCAGCCGATCGGAGACCTCGCCCCGGCAGCGCAGCGCGAGCGGGAGCTCGGATACCGCCGGCGCGCCAGCGGAGATTCCAGACGGCAGCGACCGCGTTGCGAGCCTCGTCGAGCAACTGATCAACCGCATCTTCAAGCCGCTCGATCTCGTCGTCCTGACTCGAGAGCGCATTCAGGAGACGCTGGATGAGGCGGCCGAACGTGGCCGCGTGACGCGATCGGACGCCAATGCGCTCGTGTCCGAGCTGGTGCGCTACGGGCGCCAGCAGACCGACGAGCTGTACCGGGACATCGAGCAGGTGCTCGGCCGCGGACGCAGCGGGCTTGGATCCGCCACGCGCCGGGCCCGGCGAACAGTCGGTCTCAGCTCCTCGCCGTTTCCGATCGATGACTACGACGAGCTCACCGCCGGCCAGGTGACGCGTCGTCTCGGCGAGCTCTCTCCGGCGCAGCTGCGTCGGGTGAGGGAGTACGAGCGCCGGCACGCGAATCGCAAGTCGGTTCTCGCGGCGGTGGAGAAGGCGCTCGGTTAGTCCTATAGAGCGAGATCGTCGACCAGCACCTCGAAGCGCAGTCGCTCGGCGCTCAGGCCGGCAAGCAGCTCCTCCGGGGTCAGCCGCTGGCCTTCGCGCCACAGGGCCCGCAGCTCATCGCCTGCCTCGCGGCGCTCGAACCAAGCTTCGCCGTAACGCGAGCGCAGGTGGTGGCGCAGGTGCGTCTCGAGCGCCCAGGCTCGTAGGTAGCACGCGCAGTAGAAGCCAGGGTCAACGTCGGCGAGGTAACTCTGCACCGGCCAGTCGATCTCGAGCGCGGCGGACATGATCGCGCCGTAGCGCGGCGCAAACTCGGCGAGCGAGCCGTCGGCGTTGTGCAGCTCGAGTTCGTAGGCCAGCTTGGCCGCGTAGCGGCGCAGGTAGATCAGCCGCACGGCTCGGCCATGGGCGGCCACCGGCTCGGGGTCGGCCACGCCGAGGTGCCGGGCCAGCCATTCGGGATCCTCCACCAGGTGCATGAACAGGAAGGCGAAGGCTTCCGTGACCGAGTTGTCGCCGAGCATCCGGAACTCGAACGGCAGGTTGCGATCGACGCTCGCGTAATGCTCGGTGTGGCCCCCCTCGTGAAACAGCCCGCTGTAGTCATCGTGGCCGCCGGTCGGAGCGAGGACCAGGTAGACCTCCCCCGGCACGCGCACCGGCGCGCAGAACGCCCGCGGGCTCTTCTTCGGCCGTGATTCGAGATCGAGCGCGACGCCCGGCTGAGCGTGGATGTCGATGCCGAGGCCGCGCAGGGTCTGCTCGAAGCTCGGGATCAGCTGCGCGGCCGGAAACGCCGAGTCGAGTTCGGGCGCGCGCATGAAGCGTCCGATGTCCGAGCGTCGCAGAGCCTCGAGCCCGAAGCCGAGTGCCGCGCGCAGGGGCTGATCGACGACTTCGGGATAGCGCGGGCCCGTCCGCCGAGTGAACGCGCTCGTCTGCTCCTGAAGGTCGCCGAGGTCAATTCGCTTGCACCGCGCGCACAGCTCGCGGTAGCTGGTGAACCCGAGTTGGCGCGCGAGCTCGTGATGAGTCCCAATCAGCTCCGCGTAGAGACCGTTCAGCTGGGTCTCGATCGCCTCCAGTCGCGCCCGTTCGATCTGCGCACGACGCTCGGCGTCGGCTTCGTTGGCTTGGATGACGTCTGATTCGCGAAACCCGACCGAGTCGCCGTCGAGCTCGAGCATCAACTCCGCCTCGCGCACCGCCAGCTCGGCCTCGACGCGTTTGGTCGCCTGACCGAGGTAACCCTCGACAGCGAAGTCGAGCAACATCGTCAGTCTCCGGCGCTCCTCCGAATCCGGCTGCGCCCGGTCCTCGATCGCCTGTAGCTCGTCCACGGCGCTCGCCGTGAACAGCTCGGCGTGGCGCTCGTAGATCGGCTCGATCTCGAAGCCGTCCTTCAGGCCCGCGTAGTGCCCGTAGTACTCGAGCGTCAGCACCGAGAGGAAGCTCTCCGCGCTGTGGCGATAGGCCTCGAGGTCCACGGGCTGCCATCCTAGACCCGTGCTCTCCGAGACCACTCAAGGCGCCCGTCCGGCACGTGGCGACGAGCTCGAGCTGCAGATCGACTCGCTTGCCTTCGGCGGCGCCGGCGTGGCCCGGCGCGACGGCTACGTCGTGTTCGTGCGGGACGCCGTCCCCGGCGACCGGGTCCGCGCGATCGTCTCCAAGTCAAAGCGCGCCTATGCCGAAGCACGGACGGTCGAGGTCATCGAGCCGAGCCCCGAGCGAATCGCTGCGCGCGCGGAGCATCCCGGCGCGCCCTGGCAGGTCCTGCCCTACGAACGCCAGCTCGAGATCAAGCAGGCTCAGGTTGACGATGCGCTGCGCCGGCTGGGCAAGCTCACCGGCTATGCGATCGACCCGATCGTCGGCGGGGAGCAAACCTGGCGCTACCGCAACAAGCTCGAGTATTCGTTCGGCGCCGACGCCTCCGGTCTGCTCGTGTGCGGATTTCACGTCCCGGGCCGCTGGGATGAGATCGTCGGGGTCCGGGACTGCCTGCTCGCTTCCGAGGCCGGGAATGCGGCGCGGGAGGAGATTGTCGCCTGGTGCCGGTCGAGCGGCCTGTCCGCGTATGACCGCCGCAGCGGCGAAGGCATCCTGCGCAACCTGGTGGTCAGGGAGGGCCGCCGGACCGGACAGCTCCAGGTGCGGCTGATCACGAGCCCGACCGAGCTCGACCGCGGAGCGCTGATCCGCGCGAGCAGCGCGGACGCCGTCCTGTGGACGCAGGTCGACTCGCCGGCTGAGGTGACCCAAGGCGGCATCACCGAGCTCTTGCGTGGTTCGGACCGGCTGGAAGAGGAGCTCGGGGGAATGCGCTTTCGCATTTCGCCTGAAGCGTTCTTTCAGACCAACACGGAGATGGCCGAGCGGCTCTACGGCATCGCGATCGAGCTCGCCGAGCTGCACGGCTCAGAACGCGTGTATGACCTGTACTGCGGGATCGGGACGATCGCGCTACTCGTGGCGCCGCGCGCAGCCGGGGTCTGGGGGCTCGAGCTCGTGCCGGAGGCCATCGCCGACGCGATCGCCAACGCCCGCGTGAACGAGATCGAGAACGCCCGCTTCTTCGCCGGTGACGTCCGCCTCGCGCTGCGGGAGCTGCTTGGCACCGCCGGGCGGCCCGACGTGGTGATCGTCGACCCGCCCCGCGCGGGCCTGTCTCAGAAGATCGTGCGCCGGCTGATCGAGACCTCGGCGCGGCGGATCGTCTACGTCTCCTGCAATCCGACCACGCTGGCGCCGAACGCGGCGCAGCTCGTCGCAGCTGGCTACAAGCTGACGCGCGTGCGACCCGTCGACATGTTCCCCCAGACGCCACACATCGAGTGCGTAGCACTGCTCGAGCGCGGCGCCGGCGAGTAGGTTTCGCCGCCATGCGCGCGCTCGTCATCCGTGACACCGAGCTCCATGTGGAGGAGCGACCGGACCCCGAGCCCGGACACGGGGAGATCCTCGTCGCGGTGAGGGCGGCGGGGTTGAACGGCGCCGACATGCATCAGCGCCTCGGTCGCTATCCGGCGCCGCCAGGCTCGCCTCAGGACATTCCCGGGCTCGAGTTCGCCGGCGAGGTCGCGGCCTGCGGCCCCGGAGCTGAGCGCTTCAAGCCGGGCGACCGCGTGATGGCCGTGGTCGGCGGCGGCGGTCAGGCCGAGCTCGCGGTCGTCCACCAACGGGCCGCGATGCCGGTGCCGGAGAACTTGAGCTGGCCTGAGGCCGGGGGGACTCCCGAGGTGTTCACCACCGCGCACGATGCGATCTTCACCCAGTCCGAGCTGAAGCCCGGAGAGCACCTGCTCGTGCACGGTGGCGCCGGCGGCGTCGGCACGGCGGCGAGCCAGCTCGCGCGAGCGAGCGGCGCGCGGATCACGGCCACCGTTCGCAGCGAGCAGCTGCGCCCACAGGTGCAGCAGCTGGGCGCCGAGGTGATCGGCCCCGAGGACTTCGCCGAGCACGGGCCCTTCGACGTGATCCTCGAGCTCGTGGGGGCGCCCAACCTGGGCGGGAATCTAAGCGCGCTGCGCACCGGCGGGCGGATCATGGTGATCGGCATCGGCGCGGGCGCCAAGGGCGAGCTCAACCTCGGGCTGCTGATGGGCAAGCGCGGTCGCATCCTCGGCTCGACGCTCCGACCCCGCCCGCTCGAGGAGAAAGCGCTTGCGGCCCGCGCCGTCGAGCGCTCCGTCCTGCCGCTGCTCGCTTCAGGCGCGGTGAAAGTGCCGATCGCCGCGCGGTATCCGCTGGCGGAAGCCGAGGCCGCATACGAGCACTTCTCCGCCGGCGGCAAGCTCGGCAAGATCGTGCTCGAGATGGCCGGCTAATCGGCCTCGAGGAACCCGGCCTCGTCCGCCGCTAAGCCCGGCTCGTCCTCGGCGGCATGGATCGAGCACAGCGCCGGGCCGCCGGATTCCATCGTCGCCTGGATCTCCTGCGCGGTCAGCTTGGCGCCGCACTCCTCGCAGCGGTCACCGATCTTTTCGAGCGTCCTCTCTTCAAGGTCCACGGCGCGAGTCTAACCAGGTCAGCAGTGTGCCGGACGGTGCACTAGTACGGCGGTAGGTCGGCCCACCAGTGGCCGAGCACGCGGAAGGCGCTCCAGAACTCGCGCTTGGCGGTCTCCTCGTCGAGGGCCTCGTCGATGTTAGGGACATAGAGCGCATCGATCGACGGGGTGAGGCGCTGGAGCACGCCCGGGCCGCTTTCGAGATCGTGGCGGAGCGGCAGGTCGAGCTCGTTCAGCACGCCGAGCGCTTCGGGCCCCATCACGACGACGATCTTGGGTTGCACGATCGCGATCTCCTCGATCAGGCGCGCGACGCAGGCGGGGTCGGCCATGGCCG
The DNA here is from genome assembly GCA_019239445.1 of Solirubrobacterales bacterium. GTDB lineage: Bacteria > Actinomycetota > Thermoleophilia > Solirubrobacterales > Solirubrobacteraceae > Palsa-465. Next base: position 561 of record JAFAZV010000208.1, on the reverse strand, counting down.
GATCGGCGACCGGACACTTCACGCAGAGCGTGCCGTACACCGCCAGCGGATCGATCGAGAGACGCTTGAGCGACTTCATCAGCGCGTTCCCGGTCCGCCCGTAGAAGGCGACGCCCTCCTCGATCTCCGATGGACGGGCGGAGTACTTGAGCAGGAAGATGTCGGCCTGCGGATGCCCTGAGCCGAGCACCGGCAACAGCTGTCCACGTGGGCACTGCCGGCAGGCCTGGAGTCCCCGGGAAAAAGCGTTCAGCTCACGGATCGCGCGCTCGAGATACTTCTCCCGGATCTCGTCGTCAGTGGCCGGCATCACCCTCCGATTGGACGGCTGATCGGCTTGTCCTTGCGCGTGCATCAGGAGTTGCGGGTAACGCGGCGCACGCGACGATCCCGTGACGCACGCCGCGCCGCCTCTGGCAGGGCCTTCGTCTGCAGGAACTTCAAGGCCTGCACGTAGAGCAAGCTGGCTGGGTTGCGGACGATGTCGGCATCGCGCAGCGACTGCAGGAACTCGTCCGGGCCGTCGAACTCGCGCATCCGGATGCGTACCGAGCCGAGCCC
>JAFAZV010000045.1 GCA_019239445.1 Solirubrobacterales bacterium | reverse complement strand
TGGTAGTACCACTTGGTCGAAAGATCGCGCTCGGGTGGGATCATCCCGCCCTCGCCCGAGCAGGTGGCTGTGCCGGCCATCGACGCGCCCTTGGCTAGCGCCATCTTCGCCTCCAGCGAGAGCGCGCCGAAGCTCATGCCGGTGATGTAGACCGGGATGTCGAGCTCGATTGGCTTCTTCGCGAAGCGCGCACCGAGCACGGTCTTCGTCTCGCACTTCTCGCGATAGCCCTCGATCACGAACCGGGTCAGCGTGCCGGGCAGGAAGATCAGCTCGTCCCAGTGCGGGATCTTCTTGAACATCGAGAACCCACGCATGCGATAGCGCCCGAGCTCGGACTTGACGTGGATGTCGTCGATGACCTGCGGCGTGAAGATCGGGCTTGACCCGAGCTGATTGCGCGCCGCCGGTGCGTTCTCGTCAGGCATAGGCGGGTGGGTCTCCTATCTAGAGCACGAGCTTGCGCTCGGAAGGCTCCAGCGTGTCGTAGTTGTAGAGCTTCTTGCCGCACACGAACTTCTGGAAGTGCGGCGGCGAACCGAGCTCGTGAATGCGGAACTTGCGCTCGACCAACTCGCTGTCGGCGTCGGTCCACTCGCCCTCGACGCAGTCGATCCCGAGCGACTTGACCTTGCCGGCGACGTAGATCGTGCCGTCGTACATCGAGTCGCCCAGGCCGGGCCCGACATCGCCGCAGATGATCTGGCGGCCGCGCTGCATCATGAAGCCGGTCATCGATCCGGCGTCGCCGAGAACGACGATCGTGCCGCCCTTCTGATCGATGCCGGTGCGGGCGCCGACGCGACCTTTGACGATCGCGTCGCCGCCGCGGATCGCCGCGCCCATGAGGCTGCCCGCGTTGCCGTCGATGACGACGACTCCGGACATCATGTTCTCGCACGCCGACCAGCCAACGCGGCCCTTGATGTGGACTTCCGGGCCGTCGATGATCCCGCAGGCGAAATAGCCGAGGCTGCCGTCGAAGGTGATCCGGCAGCGGGTGAGGATCCCGGCTCCGAGCGAGTGCTTCGCGCCCGGGTTCGCCACCGTCACGTCCTTGATGCCCTGCTCGTAGAGCAACCAACGCAGCTCGAGGTTGATCCGCCGCGTGGTCAGCTTGCGAGCGTCGAAGCTCGCGCGCCGGCCGTCGATCTCCGAGATCCGCGGGACGACCTCATCGAGTTCGACCAGTCCCCGCGCGTCGTAGCGCGGCGCGTCGCCGTTCGCCGCTACCGAGTCCACACCATCACCTCTCCCTCGTAGGGGTCGTAGGTGTCGATCTCGCGATCGAGCACCGCGCGGATCGCCATCTCCTCGGAAGCCAGCGCGACCATGTCGTCGCCCTCGTAGAGCACGAGCGGCTTGGCCGCGAGCTCGTCCTTGGCCATCCCCAGTGCGTCCTCTGAGACGCAGATGTAGGTGAACACGCCGTCGAGATCCTCGAGGCTCTGGCGCATCGCATTCTCCAGCGTCCAGCCGTTCTGGAGCTTCTGCGCCAGGTACACGGCCACGATCTCGGAGTCGCATTCCGAGGCGAAGCGGTGGCCATCCCGCTCCAGGCGCCGGCGCCAGTAGTGGTAATTCGTCAGCTGCCCGTTGTGCACCACGGCCACGTCGGAGAACGGGTACGCCCAGTAGGGGTGGGCGTTCGAGATGTCGACGTCGGACTCAGTCGCCATTCGCACGTGGCCGATGCCGTGCGAGCCGAAGTAGTCGTCGAGGTGATAGCCGCCCGCCACCGTCTTTGCGTCGCCGAGGTCCTTGACGATCTCCAGCGCGTGACCGGCGGAGAGCACCTCGGCACTCGGCACCGACTCGACATAGTCGGCGAGCTGCTTGAGCTCGCCGTCGTAGGTCATCGTGATGCTGAGCGTGTACGGGTTGATCTCCTCCACGCCACGGACCTGCGCGCCGGCCGCGGCCAGGCGCTGGCTGACCTCGCGGCGATGGCGCCGCAACGTGTCCTCGAAGTCGAGGTCGCGAGGCGTGTTGGCGTCGGCGAGCTTGACGCGCATCACCAGCTCGTGTCCCGGCTGGTGATAGAGCGCAAACCCCGTCGAATCCGGGCCACGATGCTTCATCGCCTGGAGCATCGCGGTGATGTCGCGGCCGATGCGGTGCGCGCCGTTGCCGTTCTTGTAGATGATGCCGGCGATTCCGCACATCAGACGGTCCTCCTCCTCGCGGCGGTCACGGAAGCACCTCGAGGTACTCGTCGCGCTCCCAGTCCGTGACCGCGGCCAGGTAGCGCTCCCACTCATCGCGCTTGTACCAGTCGAACACCTTGTACAGGCGGCCCGGCATCGCGCTCTTGATCACTTCGTCCTTGGCGAGCGCGTTCAACGCGGCGCCGAGGCTCTCCGGCACGCGCTCGATCTCCACGCCCTGGGCCAGCAGGTCATACGTGTTGCCCTGCTGCGGCGGACCCGGATCGAGCTGGCGGCGCACGCCGTCGAGGCCCGCTTCGAGCAACGCGGCGGTCGTCAAGTAGGGGTTGCACGACGAGTCGACGCCGCGATATTCAAAGCGTCCACCGGTGGCGACGCGGACCGTCGTGGTTCGGTTCTGCCAGCCCCAGTTCTTATAGATCGGGGCCCAGAAGCCGGTATCCCACATGCGGCAGTAGGAGTTGACGGTCGGGTTGCCGACGCACATCAGCGCGCCGAAGTGCTCGAGCATCCCACCGAGGAAGTGCCGCGCCAGGTCCGATAGCTGAGCCGGGCCGTCAGGGTCGTGGAAGACGTTGTGTCCGTCGTCATCGACAAGCGTGAAGTGATGGTGATGCCCATTGGCCGAGACCCCGGTGAACGGCTTCGGCATCCATGTTGGAAGCACGTCGTGCTTGCGCCCGACCGCGGCACAGACCTGGCGGTAGGTCGTGATGTTGTCCGCGGTGCGGAGGGGGCGGTCAAAGCGGAAGTTCAGCTCGAGCTGGCCGGGCGCGTCCTCGTGATCCCCGTAGCTCATGTCGAGCCCGAGCGCCTGCCCATAGCTCACGACGTCGAGCAGCACCGGCCGAAGCTCCTCGAACTGGTGGATGTGGTAGCAGTAGGGCTTCGTCACCCCCTCGGGGATCTCGCCGTTCTGCGGCTTGCGCAGCCACATCGTCTCCGGCTCGATCCCGATCATGAAGTGGTAGCCGAGCTCCTGCTCGAAGGCATCGGCGATCCGCTTCAGGTTCTGCCTCGGGTCGGCGTCGAGGAGCTCGCCCGTCTCGGTGTCGTAACAGTCACAGAAGACACGCGCGACCCGCTCGTCCCAGGGCAGCACCGCGAAGGTGTCGAGGTCGGCGATTGCCGCGAGCTCGGACTCCTCGGGACCGAAGCCGATGTAGTTGCCGCTGCGGTCGGTGAACAGGTTCGCGGTGGCGCCATACACGAGCTGGTAGCCGCGCTCTGCCACCTGGGGGAAGAAGCTCGAGACGACTCCCTTGCCCATCACCCGGCCGGTGATCGACACCTGCTGGAAGAACACGTACTTGATCCCGCGGTCCTCGATCATCCGCGTCAACGCCTCGATCTTCTCGGCCCGGCCCGGCGCGGAGCGAGCCTCCTCGAGCGTCGCCGGGGGCGGCTCGATCTTCGGGCTCGAGAGCACGGTCTGCACGTTTCCGCCGAAGATCGCCTCGCGCACCACCGGCGCGTCGCTCGTGATCTCGCTTGCCACCGTGATCTCCTCTCTGTTTGCCCCGTGCCGGACGAGTCAGAATAGCCGCCGATGGCGTGCTCGGCGTGTACAAATTGGTACACGGCCGGAGCGGATCTTATACCAGTTCGTTCGGCAGGGGAAGGGGCGGGGGGGCTCGGGATGGGGGAGTCAGAGCACGCAGTTCGCCGGTTTCGGATACGTGTGTGCCTCAGCGTTCGCATATGGGGTGCGAGAACACGCACTCGGTGATCGGCGGTGAGGTGTGTGCTTTCGGACTCTGCGCGCAGCCAGAAGCCCCGGGAGGTGGTTGATCGATAGGAGCTGACACGATGTCGCGCATGGAGATGAGAAGGCTGGGCCGCACCGGAGTACGCGTCAGCCCGCTGTGCCTCGGCGCGATGATGTTCGGCAGCTGGGGCAACACCGACCACGAAGAAAGCGTGGGGATCATCCACCGGGCGCTCGACGCCGGAATCAACTTCATCGATACCGCGGACGTGTATGCGCGCGGCGAATCGGAGGAGATCGTCGGCAAAGCGCTGTCCGGCGGCCGGCGCGAGAACGTCATCCTCGCGACGAAGGTGCACGGAACGATGGGCGACGATCCGAACGAGTTCGGCAACTCGCGCCGGTGGATCGTGCGGGAGGTCGAGAACAGCTTGCGGCGCCTCCAGACCGATTGGATCGACCTCTACCAGATCCACCGCCCCGAGGCTGACACCGACATCGACGAAACGTTAGGTGCGCTCACCGATCTCGTGCGCGCGGGCAAGGTCCGCTACATCGGCTCCTCGACGTTCCCGGCCAGTCAGATCGTCGGGGCGCAGTGGGTCGCGCAGCAGCGCGGACGCGAACGGTTCGTGTGCGAGCAGCCGCCGTACTCGTTGCTGGTACGCGGAATCGAAGTCGACGTGCTGCCGACGGCGCAGCGCTACGGCATGGGCGTGATCCCGTGGAGCCCGCTCGCCGGCGGCTGGCTGACCGGCCGCTACCGCAAGGACGCCGAGCTGCCCAGCTCACGCCGGGCCGAGCGGCTCCCGAGTCGCTA
>JAFAZV010000024.1 GCA_019239445.1 Solirubrobacterales bacterium | reverse complement strand
ACCTGCACGCGGTACAGAGCCGGCGTCCCGTCTTCGAGCACCTGCGCAAAGCACCCATCCTCGACCGTCATGATCGCCTCGGCGGCGCCCAGGCGCGTTATCTCGGCCACGGCCTGGGCGCGGTCATCGACGTCGTTGAACTCATGCCCGACCAGCTCCTCGGCCTCGAGCTCGTTGGGAGACACCACGCGCGGCTCGGAGCGCATCGCCAGCCGCAGCGGCTCGCCCTCGGTGTCGATCATCGTGGTCACGCCGAGCTTTCGCACGTCACGGATCAACCCCGCGTAGACGTCGGGCTCGACTCCGCGCGGAAGGCTGCCAGCGAACACGCAGATGCTCGCCCCTTTGGCCAGATACAGGAGCTTCTCGTGGAACAGCTGCAGCTCGTGCGCGGAGACCGCCGGCCCGCGCTCGTTGATCTCGGTGTGCAGGCCGGTCGTCGGGTCGAGCACGGCGGTGTTCGTGCGTGACTCCTCGCGAATGCGCAGGAAGCCATTGATGATCGCCTCGTCGTTGAGCGAGTCGACGATCCGGTTGCCAGTCGAGCCGCCGGCCAACCCCGTGGCGATCACGGGCTGCTCAAGCGCCTTGAGCGCTCGGGCGACGTTGACGCCCTTGCCGCCGGCCATCGTCGTCTGGTCGACGGTTCGGTGCCTGCGGCCCGGCGTGAAGTTCGGCACCTCGAGCGTCTTATCGAGCGCCGCGTTGAGCGTGACGGTGATGATCATGCTGCCTCGGGCCCGGCCGCTGCTTTGCCCCGTGCTCGCCACCGCCAAACTGCGGCTGACGCGACGGCGGCAAGAAGCAGCGCGACGAGCGCTAAAAGGGTAGACGGTCGGGTGAGGAACCTCGCCGCTCGCGTGCTCGTGCTGACGGCGGGAACGCGCTGCGCCAGCCGTAACGATACGCGCGCAAGCGGGCGCCCGTTCGCGCGCACCACCACCTGCCCGACCTCGGCGTCGCGGTTCAGGGGCCCGGCGAGCTGGCGCGGCAGCACGACCGCCGAGCTCAGCACCGCGCGGCGCGGGACGACATCCCTGACGCTCTGGGCCGCGAACACGGCGACACGCTCCCCCGGCTGATCGCGCACGGGGAGCCGTGCGATCACCTGGCCACGCCGGATCGGCTCGACCAAGCGGAAATTCCGGAATCCATACTCGAGCAGCGTCAGCGTGTTGGCATCGCGAGCCGACTCACTGGTCGTGCCGAGGACGGCGCTGATCAGCGTCATGCCGCCACGCCGGCCCGACCCGACGAGTACGTAGCCGGCGCTGCTCGTGTGGCCGGTCTTGACGCCGGTGATCCAGCGGATGCGCCCGACCAGGTTGTTGCGGTTGGCTACGTAGCGCATGTGATGCCCGGTGCGCAGCACCGCGGCGCGCTGCGCCACGGCGCGGGCGAAGAATGGCTCGTGCGCGAGGAGGTAGCCCGCGAGCTTGACCAGGTCTGACGCGCTCGAGTAGTTGCCGGGAGTGTCGAGTCCGCTCGGTGTCGAGTAGTGGGTGTGGAGGAGGCCGAGCTCGCGCGCCCGCGCGTTCATCATCGCGATGAAACGGCCGAGCGACCCGTCCCCGACGTTGTAGGCGAGATCCTCGGCCGCGTCATCTGCGCTTGGCAGGAGAAGCGCCAGCAGCAGATCGTGGACGCTCATCCGCTCGCCCGGCACGAGGCCGATCTGAGAGTCGATCACCGCCGGGTAGTAGTCGTTCTGGGTGAAGACGGTGCTGAGGTGGCGCACGTGCTCGAGCGTGATCAGCGCCGTCATCAGCTTGGTCGTGCTGGCGATCGGCAGGCGCGCGTCCGCGTTCACCGCGTACAGCCGGCGTCCGGTGGTGGGCTCGGCGAGGGCGGCGGCGCTGACGGTGAGGCGCGGGTGCGTAGCCGCCGGTGCCGGGCGAGTGGCCGCCGATGCCGGGTCCGCGCGCAGCGTATGTCCGGCGAGAGCGGCGGCGGCGAGGAGCAGGCTCGCCAGCGCCGCGACGCGAGGTCTCACCGCCGCAGCCTCAGCCGCTGCGCCGTCTGCAGGCTGTTGGGGTCGACGTTGCGGTTCAGGGACTCGAGGGTCGCGATCGGGATCCCTGTCTTGCTGGCGATGCTCGTGAGGCTGTCACCTGGCTGGACGACGTAGTACCTCGCGGTGGCGTACTTGCCGGGGGCGCTCTGGTGCCTTGATGGGGTCTGTTGCGCGGTGTCGGGCTTCTTGTTCAAGCCGGAGTGGACGATCACATAGGTGCCGGCTATCACCGCGGCGAGAGCGAGCGGCGCCAGGTAGCGCGCTGGACTCCGACGCACCATCGCAGCGCGATCATACAAGTGCCGTCTACGGTCGCCGCAATCCTGGATCCGACCCGCCGCGGGCGGACATCATGCAGCGCCGGGGCGCAGTGACGCCGCGAGCGTCCATCCGGGTCATGCGACGAGCGTCTAGACGCGACCCGCGACGAGCGTCCATCGGGTCACGCGACGAGCGTCCACGCGAGGTTCCGGAGCCGCTCGGCCTCGGCCTTGGCCGCGGCGGCCGGATCGCCGCCCGCGCGCTGGTGCGCCGCGACGATGCCCCGCGAGGCACTGATCAGCCCGCCGGCGATGCCGGGCGCGAATGCCGGCGCCAAGTCTTCCACCCGCCCACCCTGGGCTCCGACGCCCGGGAGCAGAAAGACCGCTTTCGGCATCAGTTCGCGCAGACGGGCGAGGTGGGCGGGCACGGTGGCGCCGACGACCGCGCCCACGTCGGAGAGCTGGCCGGCGGGAGCGTTTGCGGGGGCGTCGGCGAGGGTGCCGGCGCCGAGCTCGTGCACGAGCCGGGCGATCCGCTCACTCAGCGAGCCTCCGTCCTGCAGCTCGAGCTCCTGCAGGTCGCGCGCGCCCGGGTTCGAGGTGCGCGTGAGAACGAACACGCCACCGCCGTGTTCGCGCGCGGCCGCGATGAGCGGCGCCAGCGAGTCCCGGCCGAGCAGCGGGTTGACCGTTAGCGCGTCGGCGCCCAAGCTCTCGACGGTGCCGAACGGGGTCTCGGTCCGGCCGAAGAACGCCTGTCCATAGGCCGCCGCTGTTACGTCGATGTCGCCCCGCTTGGCATCCGCGATCACGATCAGACCGTGCTCGCGCGCCGTCTCAGCGACCCTGCGCGCAGCTTCCCACCCGGCCGCCCCGAGGCGCTCGAAGCACGCGAGCTGAAGCTTGACCGCGACGCAGTGCTCGCCGGCGGCTTCGATCACGAGAGCGCAATGGATGGCCACTGCGGCCGCCGCGCGCTCGGCGGGGGTGTCGGCATGTCCCACCCGTTTGCTGTCGGAATGGCCAACCCGTCGCCGCTCGACCGCCGCCGGCCAGAGCTGCGACGGGTCGGGGTCGAGCCCGAGAACGATCTGGGAGGAGCGCTCGGAAACCCGACGGCCGAGCCGACCTCCGAACCCGGCCGCTACTGCCGGCGCCGCCGGCGGCCTGGCTGCCCTCGACTCCGCTATGACAACGGCCTACTTGATCGCCTTCTTCAGCCCGGCGCCGGCAGTGAACTTCGGCACCTTGCCGGCTGCGATCTCGATCTTCTCGCCGGTAGCGGGATTGCGTCCCTCGCGCGCGCTGCGTTGCGAGACGCTGAACTTGCCGAAGCCCGAGAAGGTGACGTCGCTGCCGCGCTTGAGCGCTTCCTCGATCGTCTCCAGGACGGCCTCCACCGCCTCCCCGGCGTCCTTTCTGCTCAATCCGGCGCGATCCGCGACCTGATCGACAAACTCGGATTTCGTCACTTGCCTTCCTCCTATGCGTGATTCCGGTGGGCGACGCTAACACGCGCAGCGGACAGAGGAACGCGTGCACGGGCGCCGAAACCGCCATTCTTTCCCCAGCGCGTGGGCTCCTCAACGCGAGCAGCCAGGGCGCTTGACCGCAAATTGCACGCTTCGACGATCCACCACGCGACCCGAGAAGTCCCGCCGCCCGAGCTCGAGGCGTGTGTCGAGTTCTATGAGCTGCTCGGGTTTCGACGCGTCCAGGAGCCGGCGAGGGATAACCCGCCGCGCGATCTGGCTGCAAAGCGGCGGCACTCAGATCCACCTGATGCCGAAGCCGGAGGCGGCGCCCCAGAGCGGACACGTCGCCGTGATCGCGCCCGGTTACGAGGAGACTCTCGAGCGTCTGCGCGCCGGCGGACACGAGGTCGAGGCGCGGCGCGAGCACTGGGGCTCGCCACGTGCGTACGTCCACGACCCGGCGGGCAACCTGGTCGAGCTGATGGCGTGGCCACCAGACGCGACCGAGGCCGTGCCCGGGCGAGGGAGCGGCGAGTGAGCGCCGGCGTCCCGCCGGGCGGCGAGAATACGGTCGTGGACCTCGCCCGGATCGGCTGGCTGGCGACTGTCGTCGCGTGCCTTATCGCCGTCCTTGTCCTGATGCTTCAGGGTTACTACGGGTACGCCGGCGTGACTCTGGCGGTGGCGATTTCGGCGGCGATCAATCTGACGTAGGCGGGACGTTGGGGCGACTGGGCGTGGGGGCGCACTGGGGCGGCGGCCGCCGGAGGTGGGTCATGTTGTCAATCGTCCGGGGCAGATCGAGCCGCGTAAGCGTGTCCGCGGCCCCGCGAACGACCAAAACGTGCGAAAGCGCCGGCGGATTCGCCCGCTTCCTCACGAAATGGCGAAAGTTCCGCCACAACGTTAGGCAGCGCCGCGAAACGCGGTTGACTTCTTGCGATATGGCGATTGGCCGCCCCCGACGCTGACGCCGTACCCCTCCCCGCGCGGCCGCAGCGCCCTTTGCTTCGACCGCGCCCGCAACTATGCGAGGATGCGCCGGCGGGTGCACGCAAACGCGGAGGCGATGATGTCCGCAGGTGGCCAAGGTAAGACCGAAGACGAGCTCGGCCCCATCGATTTCCTTGCCGTCGCATTCCCCGAAGGACGCATCGGCTCCGACGGGTTCGCTGCCCTTCTCGACCTCGCCGACCGCGGCGTAATCCAGATCCTCGATCTGGAGTTCGTGGCCAAGAACAGCGACGGCGGCGTCACGTCCGTCGCGCCCGGCGATCTGTCGACCTCAGCCCAAACCGACCTGACTGCCTGGGAAGGTGCATCGTCGGGGTTGCTTGATGCCTCTGACTTCTCTCAGCTCGCAGAAGCGCTGCAGCCCGGAGAAGTGGGGGCAGTCGTCGTGTTCGAAAATCGCTGGGTACTCGGACTGATCGAGGCATGGCGCCGGGAGGGCGGGCGCCTGATCGCCGACGGCGGTTTAGCGGCGAGCGAGGTCATCGCGGCGCTCGATGCAACCGAAACTGGATGAGGAGACACGATGGGATTACTGAAAACCGCCACTCGCGCCGCCGTGGCGAGCTCCGTCCACGGACGGGTGCAGCGGCGACAGCAGGCCCGCTGGGCACAGCAGGAAGCACAGGTGCACGCCATCGCAGGCTCGCCAGCACAGACGTCACCACCACCCGCCGCAGCGCCGAGGACAGCGGACACACACCAGCAGCTCGAGCTGCTCAAGCAGCTCGGCGAGCTACGAGACGCAGGGATCGTGACCGCAGCGGAGTTCGAGACCAAGAAGGCCGAAATCCTCGCGAAGTAGGTACGGAGAGGGCCCGCACGTAGGGGCCGGATCTCGACCGTGCGTCACGTCAACAGACAAAGCCTGACTCGAAGGACGATGCCGGACGAGCTCAGCGCTGGGCTCAGGGCATTGACTGCGAGTGCAGCTCCGCGACGCGCCGCAGGTAACTGGCCTGCCGGTCGGGATCGGTCTGGAAGCCGCGCGGGTCGCCCTCCCCGCTTTCGGCCGGCGGGAGTGTTCGAGCTGGGGCCGGCGTGGCGAGCATCGAGATGCTCTCGTCAAAGCCGCCGGGGGTGTAGAAGTTGAGCGCTCGCGCGGTGGGAGATTTCACCGTGAAGGAGTGTCGGGTGCCGCGCGGTATCCAGACGGCTGCGCCGTCCTCGGCGAGCAGGACCTGGTCGTCGTCGCCAACGGTGTACTCGATGGCACCCTGGATGATGAAAAAACCTTCGTCGTAGCGTTCGTGGATGTGCGGCGGGGCGCCTGACGCCTGGGGCATCGTCTGGTCCATCATCGTGAATTCCCCTGCCGTGGTCTGCGCCGAGAGCGAGATGTTCCAGAGGATTCCCACGCGCCAGAACGCAGGGGTTTGATCGGCGGACGTCAGAGTCGGGGGCAGGTGCGGGCGTTGCGCCATGATCGTCGTCTTCCTCTCAGCGGTTTACCGGCGTCATTCGGCAGTGCGAATCCACTGCGCGAAAGTCAGCACATGAGGGACGAGCTGGCGCGTGGCGGTGAGGTTCGCCTGATACGCCGGCAGAGTCGAGAGCCATTCGAACATCGCTTTCGTGTCATCGTCGAGCTTCGTGGTCGGGACCGCCTCGAACCTCGCCGGCTGGCCACGATGATCTCCGAAGGCGGCGGCGATCTGTTGGCCGGTGAGCTCGTCGCCGGCAATCTCGATCGCGCCGTCAGGCACGCGGGTTGGCTCGGTCAAGGCGGCGACCGAAGCGGCTGCGACATCGTTGACGGCGATCATCTGCAACGGCACGTCGCCGGGCATCGGCAGGCGCACTACCACGGTCCCGTCTTCCTGGCTTGGGGGCATGAATCGCGTGAAGTTGTCCATGAAGAACGTGGGGCGGATAAATGTGCTGGGCACCCCCAGCTCCAGCAATGTCGTCTCGACTTCGCGCTTGCTCTCGAAATGCGGGATGCCGGTGTGGCGTTCGACCCCTCCCACAGACGAATAGACGACGTGCGGCACCCCGGCGTCCGAAGCTGCCCGAGCGATCGCCTTGCCGTGCTCGCTTTCGGCTCGAACTCCGCCATCTGGAGTCGGCGACGCCATGGCAAAGACGGCGGAACTTCCGTCAAACGCTGCCCGCAGCGATCCCTGGTCCTCGAAGCTGGCGAGGCTCAACATGGCGCCCGCCGCGGCCAGGTCGCGTGCGCGGTCGCTATCTGGGTCGCGCACGAGCGCGCGAACCGGCAGGCGTGCCGCGAGCAGCTGGCGCGCTACCGCGCCTCCTTGTTCTCCTGTTGCCCCGACGACAGCGATCGGGGGACGCTCATCGCTATCCGGCGGCGTTGGAGCTCGAACATCGCTCATCATGAGGTGCACCTGGGCTTCGTTGTGGGTCGACGAGACGGCGGGTCGTCGGCGTGGCGGATGACCACGTCCATGCGCTCGAAGTCCAACGCCGGCACCGTCAGCGGCCGGCGCGGCTCGCCGGTCGACAGCAAGCCGTCGAGGAGCGCTTCGACGTAGCGGCGCCACAGGCGTGGATCGACGTGACCGGCGTGGCGATACAGCGCGTCACCCAACCAGAGCAGGATCCCGAAGTCCGTGCCCGCAAACTCTGGGCGCATCCGACCGCTCGCCTGCGCTCGCTCGACGATCAGCCGCGTCAGCGGCATCAGCCGTTCGCGCACGTCCGTGAACCTCGGCCCGGCGAGCGCCTGCGCCAGGCTGCGGTCAACCGCCTGCAGCTCGCAAACTCCCAAGACCGCCTCGCGCAGACCAGCGATCGGGTCCTCGATTGTGGCTGCCTGCTGGAGCACACGTACGACGGCGTCGACGCGTCGGTCGATCAGCTCATCCAACAGCGCCTCGGGCGATTCGAAGTGCCGGTAGACCGTGCCCACGCCGGCCCCGGCGAACGCGGCCAGCTCGTTGAACGCGATCGGCAGGCCGCGCTCTGCCAGGTAGTCGTCAGCCGCCGCCAGCAACTTCGCGCGGTTGCCGATCACATCACGACGGTTGTCGACGCCGCGGGCACGGGTCTGCGGGACGTGGGGCACACCGGTTCCTTACCCGCGAACGGATAGCTTCAATCCGTTAGGTGGAACGGCCGCGGGCCAGCGAGACTGACTGTGCCCGCCGCAGCGCACGCTCCCTTCGCAGCCTCAACGGGCCGCCGGCGCTATGACCTCCGGTCGCTGTGCCGACGGCCCGGCGTCGGAGACGAGGCGACCCGATAGCGCGAGCTGGCCGGCGCCACCACCTCCCCCGGCCTGACCCGATCCTCCGGCTCGAGGTGGATGAGCACGTCGGCGCCCGCCAACTTCGAGGCGATCAGGTCCTGGAGGTCGTGCGCGGTCCGGTGCGCGTTCTCGAGCGAGGTGCCGGCGCGGAACTGGACGTGGAGGTCGACGTAACGGCGCGAGCCGGCGCGCCGCGTGCGTAGCTCGTGGTAGCCGACGACGCCGCGCGGGCCGAACGCCTCGACCGCGCCGCGGATCGACTCGACCTCCTCGTCCGGGAGGCTTGCGTCGACGAGCACGCGCGAGGAGCGCGTCACCAAACGGACGCCGGTGAACACGATCGTTGCTGAGACGAGCAGCGCGACCACGGGATCGAGCCACTGCGCCCCGGTCAGCTTGACCAGCGCCAGCGCGACAAGCACGCCGGCGGAGGTGAGCGCATCCGTGCGCAGATGCGCGGCGTCGCCTTCGAGCGCCGGCGAGTCGGTCCGTTTGGCATTGCGCCCCAGTACGGCCGACACGGCGACGTTGACCACGATCGAGAACGCCACGACGGCGATTCCGAATCCCACCGTGTGCACCTCGCCGCCTTGGATCAGCCGCCGGATGGCGGCGAACGCGATCGCCGCCGAGCCGACGAGGATCAGCATGCCTTCGATCGCGGCCGAGAGGTTCTCGATCTTCTCGTGGCCGTAGCGGTGGCTTTCGTCCGCGGGCTCGCCGGCCTTGCGCACCGAGATGAAGGCCACGATCGAGGCGACGAGGTCGATGCTCGAGTGGACCGCCTCGGTCAGGATCGCCACCGAGCCCGTGACTGTGCCGGCGATCACCTTGAGCAAGATCAGCGCCGAGTTGGAGACGACCGAGAGCGCCGCGGTGCGCTGCTTGACGCGCGGCGTGTCCCCGCCGTCATGCTCGTCACGCCCGCCGTCAGCCAGCGAGGCGGTTGAGTTCTCTAGCCGCGTAGCCACTGCACCAGCGCCCTCGCGGCCGTGCCGCGATGGCTGATCGCATCCTTCTCAGCATCGCTCAGCTCCGCCATGGTACGAGTTTGCCCGTACTCCTCGGGCAGGAATACCGGGTCGTAGCCGAAGCCGCGGGTCCCGCGCGCTTCGGGTGCCAGCCGGCCCCGGCACTCGCCAAAGGCGACGTGTTCCTCACCCGAGCCAGGGTCGACGTAAGCAAGTGCGCACACATAGCGAAGCGCGCTGCCCGCGGACGCCTGGCGCCTCAGCTTGGCGAGGTTCGCGGCATCCGTCGCGCCCTCGCCGGCGTAGCGGGCCGAACGCACCCCCGGAGCTCCGCCGAGCGCCTCGGCCTCGATGCCGGAGTCGTCGGCAATCGCGGGCCGGCCGAGCGACCGTGCCGCCGTGCGCGCCTTGGGGAGCGCGTTCTCGGCGAACGTGTCCCCCACCTCGGGCGGGAGCTCGACCCCTTCCGGCAGCGGCTCGAGCGCGACGCCGCTCGCCTCCAGCAGCCGCCGCATCTCGATCACCTTGTGCGCGTTGCGGGTCGCCAGCACCAGCGGTCGACCATCCGGCGGGCGCCGGCTCACGACGGCGCTTTCAGCTCGAAGCCGCGGCGACGGCCTCGTCCTGGAACGTCCGTAGCCGCTCGATCCCGAGCGCGGCCAGCACGAGCAGATCGTCGAGATGCGCGCGCGAAAGCGGCGTGCGCTCGGCCGTGGCCTGAACCTCGACCAGGCCACCGTCGCCGGTCATGACCACGTTCGCGTCGACCTCGGCGCCTGAGTCCTCGGAGTAATCGAGGTCGAGCAGCGGAACCCCGCCGACGATGCCGCACGAGACCGCCGCCACGGTCCCGTTCAGCGGCGAGCGCTCGAGCGCGCCTTCGGCGATGAGGCGTTGGCATGCCAGCCGCAGCGCGACCAGCCCGCCGGTGATCGAGGCGCAGCGCGTCCCGCCGTCGGCTTGCAGCACGTCGCAGTCGATGTAGACGGTTCGCTCGCCGAGCGTGGCGAAGTCGATTACGCCGCGCAGCGAGCGTCCGATCAAGCGCTGGATTTCGATTGAGCGGCCATCGGCGCGGCCTTTGGAGATGTCGCGCTGCTTGCGCTCGCCGGTCGAGGCCGGGAGCATGCCGTACTCGGCCGTGACCCAGCCGCGGCCCGACCCGGCCAGCCAGCGCGGAACGCTCTCCTGCACCGAGGCCGTGCAGATGACTCGCGTTTCCCCCATCGAGATCAGCGCCGAACCCGTCGCGGTGCGGACGAAGCCGGGCTCGATCATCACGGGCCGCAGCTCGTCGGGCGAGCGGCTGTAGCTGCGCTGCGGCGCCGTCACGGTCACGCCGCCATCCTCTCCGCCAGCTCCACGTGCACCACCTGCCCGAGCGGCATCTGTAGGAAGCGGCTCCCGAGCAGCTTGAACGACTCGACGTCGGCCGTGCAACGGAAGCGGTAGCTGCCTTCATCGGCGCGCGGGTTGAGCAGGTCCCGCGCCGCCAACGCCCGCTCGACGCTCCGGGCCACGCCAGCGCCCGAGCTCACGAGCGTCACGCCGCGCCCGAGCGTGCGCTGCAGCATCGGCGCCACCAGCGGATAGTGCGTGCAGCCGAGGATCACCGTGTCGACCTCGGCGGCTCGTAGCGGAGCGCAGTATCCGCGCACGGTGTCGACCACCTCACCGTCGAACGGGAAGCCGGCCTGGATGATCGGCGCCAGGTCCGAACAGGCCACGCTCTCGAGGTGAACGTGCGGGTCAGCTGCCCTCACCGCGCGCTCGTAGGCGCCGCTCGCGACCGTGGCCGGCGTGGCGAGCAGGCCGACGCGTCCGCTGCGGCTGCCGGCGACCGCGAGCTGCGTCGCCGGAGCGATGACCCCGATCACGTCGACATCGTGCCCGCCGGCCTCTAGATGCTGCTCGAGCACGCCCAGTGCGGCCGCGCTGGCGGCGTTGCAGGCCACCACGATCAGCTTGGCGCCCGCCTCGAGCAGATGCTCGGCAATCTCGATGGCGAAGCCCTGGAGCTCCTCCTGGGTGCGCACGCCGTATGGAAAGCGCGCCGTGTCACCGAGGTACAGGTAGTCCTCCGTGGGCAGCGAGACGAGCAGCTCGTGCAGCACAGTGAGGCCGCCGACGCCCGAGTCGAAAACGGCGACGGGCTGCTCAGCTGACAGAGGCATGCGCGGGATGGTGGCAGAGCGGGTGGCGCTCAGGCGCGAGAGACTGGCGAATCCCGATCGACAGGTGGGCGCAAATCTCCAAAGTCCGCTTCGCGGACGGGCGCGTCCGGCGGTGAGTACGCTCGCCGCCGGCCGACGTGCGCGCCCTGATCGTCACCAACATGTATCCCTCGCGGGCGCACCCCGCCCGCGGCAGCTTCGTCCGCGACCAGGTTCGCGCTTTGCGCCAGATCGAGGGACTCGAGCTCGAGCTGTTCACGTTCGAGCCGGGCGGCGCACGCCCGTACGTCAACGCGACCGCGAACCTGCGCCGGCGCTACCGCCGCGAGGGCTTCGACGTCGTTCATTCGCACTTCGGGCTGACTGCCTGGCCCGCGTTCGCGGTCCCCGCCCACTCTCATGCGGTGACCCTGCACGGCAACGACCTCGTCCACCCGCGCTCGCGAGCGATCACGTTGGCCGCGCTGCGGTTCGTCGACCTCCCCGCGGTCGTCTCGACCCAGTTCGCCGACCGGGTGCCCGGATGGGCGGTCCGCCGGCAGCCGGCGGTACTGCCGTGCGGCGTCGATCTCGAGCGCTTCCGGCCGCTGCCCCGCGATGAGTCCCGTCGCGCCCTGGGCCTCGATCCGCACGGGCGCTACCTCCTGTTCCCCCACAACCCGAGCCGGCCGGTCAAGCGCTACGACCAGGCCCGGGCGATCGCCGGTGAGACGCCGCTGCTGACCTTGGGCCAGGTCGCGCCCGAGCAGGTGCCGCTGTGGGTAAATGCCGCCAACGCCGTGCTTGTGCCTTCAGAATGGGAGAGCCTCGGCTTGGCTGTGCTCGAGGCGCTGGCCTGCAACGTGCCCGTCCTGGCGACCCCAACTGGCGTCGCACCCGAGGTCCTCAGAGACCTCCCCGGCGCCCTCTGCAGCCCGTTCGAGCTCAGCGGCTGGCGCGCGGCGCTCGCCCCGCATCTCGAGGCGGAGGATCCGCGCATCGACGGCCGGGATCGCGCGGAGCCGCTGTCGGCGACGCGAACCGCGGCGCGCGTCTTCGACGCCTGGCGCGCGCTGCTCGCGGCGAAGCACACGTGAGCGCAGCGCTCATGAGCGCAGCGCGGGCCACCAATCGGCCAGCCGGGCCCGCGCTAGATGCACTTCGGGCGCGCGGCCGACTTCCGGCGCGGGCGCACCGGCGTCGGCCCCGTAGTCGCCCGCCAGCGCCGCCAGCGTTACGGCCACCGAACGCGCCAATGCACCGAGGGCATACCCTCCTTCGAGCACCGCGCCCAGCGGCACGCCGAGCGCGCTGCATCCAGCCCGCATCATCGCCGCCATTGCGCCGAACCCGGCGTCGGTCACGCGGCAGCCGGCGAGTGGATCCTCGGCGTGCGCGTCGTAGCCGGCCGAGATCAGGACCAGCTCCGGCTGATAGCCCACGGCCAGCGGCAGCACCACATGCGAGACCAGCGATAGGTAGAGCTCGTCGCCGCTGCCCGGCGCCACCGGCAGGTTGACCGTGTAGCCGCGCCCCTGCCCGGTGCCCGTCTCGCCCACCGCGCCGGTCCCCGGGTACAGCGGCGACTGGTGGATCGAGACAAACAGAACCCGGTCGCTCGAGAGGAAGATGTCGCTCGTGCCGTTGCCGTGGTGCACGTCCCAGTCGAGGATCATCACGCGCGCCAGGCCAAGGGCATCGAGCGCGTGTTGCGCCGCCACGGCGACGTGGTTGAACAGGCAGAAACCCATGGCCCGTGCGGCGCAGGCGTGGTGGCCGGGCGGGCGATGGGCGCTGAAGCCGGTCGGCGCCTCGCCGGCGAGAAGCATCTCTACCAGCCTGACCGCCCCACCGGCGCCGTGGAGCGCGGCTCCGTAGGAACCCGCGCTCATCACCGTGTCGAGGTCGAGATAGCCGCCGCCGCGCGCCGACACCGCCTCGATCGCCGCCACGTAGCGCTCCGGATGAACTGCGGTCAGCGTTGCCAGCGGCACCGCAGGCGAGTTGATCCGCGCGTAGCCGAGCCAGTCCTGCGCCGCCAGCTCGCGCTCGATCGCCGCGATTCGCGCCGGCTGCTCGGGATGCGGACCAGTGTCGTGCTCGAGCGAGGACGGGTGGGAAAGGAAGACCGGACGCTCGGGCATCGCAGTACCGTACTTGGCGATGGCGGGCTCCCGACGTGCCACCGCGCCCGCGCAGCTTGCGGTCGTAGGCGCCGGCGCGGCCGGTCTGTACACGGCGCTCAGCGCCGCCTGCGTCGGCGCGCGCGTTGCCCTGATCTCGGCCACGCCGCTCGCCGGGAGCTCGAGCTATTGGGCGCAGGGCGGCCTGGCGGCGGCCATGTCAGACCAGGACAGCCCGGAGCTGCATCTCGCTGACACCGTCAAGGCGGGGCGGGGCGCCACGCGCACCTCAGCGGCGCGAACGCTGTGCCTCGAGGCCCCGCGCGCGGTCGAGGACCTGCAGCAGCTCGGCGTGCGCTTCGACGCCGACCGCCACGGACGGCTCGCGCTCGGGCTCGAGGGCGGGCACAGCGCGCGGAGAATCGTCCACGCCGGCGGCGCCGCCACGGGGCGGCGGCTGATCCGGCAGCTGAGCGCACTGGTGGCCGAGCACGAGCGGATCGAGGTGCTCGAAAACCGCCGGGCGATTGCCGTCCTCACCACCCCCGAGCGTGCTGTCGGAGTTCAGCTCCTCGACGGCGAGCAGATCTTCAGCGCCGCCACCGTCCTTGCCACCGGGGGCGCCGCGGCGCTGTGGGCGCGCACGACGAACCCGCTCGGAGCCACCGGCGGGGGCCTGCTGCTCGCCTACAACGCCGGCGCCGCGCTTGCCGACCTCGAGCTGATGCAGTTCCACCCCACAGCCGTCGCCGCCCCGAACGGTGCCGATGGGTTCCTCGTCACCGAAGCCGTGCGCGGCGAGGGGGCGACGCTGCGCGACCCGAGCGGTGCTCGCTTCGTCGACGAGCTGCTGCCGCGCGATGAGGTTGCGCGCGCGGTGCAGCGCCAAATGGCTTTGACCGGCGCCCCCTCGGTCGACCTGGACATGCGCGAGATCGATCCGTCGCTGTTCCCCAACGTCGTGAGCGCGCTTCGGAGCGCCGGCATCGATCCTGAGCGCGAGCTCGTGCCCGTCGCGCCGGCGGCGCATTACATGATGGGCGGCATCGCCACCGACCTCGATGCCCGTACGACTGTGCCCGGGCTCTACGCGGTCGGCGAGTGCTCGTGCACCGGGTTGCACGGCGCCAACCGGCTCGCGTCGAACTCGCTGACCGAGTGCTTCGTGTTCGGCGCTCGAGCCGCGCGCGCCGGGCAGGACGAGCCAGCGCCGGCGGCCGGACTCGAGCTGAGACGGCAGAGCACCAAGCCCCCGCCGCTGGCCTCTGCTACCCGAGAGGCGCTCTGGCGCCACGCCGGTCTCGAGCGCGACCTGGCCGGCTTGAGCGAGCTGCTGAGCGACCCCTACCCGCTCGCGGGACTGATCGCCACTTCCGCGCTAGCGCGAACCGAGAGCCGCGGCGCACATCAGCGCCGCGACTTCCCCTCGGTGGACCCGAGCTTTAACGGGCGGCACGTGATGCTTGGGCGCGAGCATCCGGCTGCCCCTCAGATCTGGTCCTGACGCTGCCCGCAAAACTTAAGGCGGGGTTAACACGGAGGACCTCCCGGGCTTCACACACCCGCGGAATACTCGCCCGCAGCAACGCAGGCTCCGGCGGGGGGGCCCCAAGAGCAAACAGGAGTCAGCATGTACCGGTTCAGTCGAGCCATCTACCGGGAGTTGGCGGGCGAGATCGTCGAGAATCCGCACGCCGAGTGCCGCTACGCGAACCACGAGCGGGTGCTGCGGGCTTGCGAAGCTGCCATCGAGCGTCTGGCTACCGACCGGCACTATTTCGCCCGGCCGGCGCGGACGCTGTTCTGCGACATCCGCGCCTACTTCCCGCTGAGCTCCCAGCCTCGGGTGCTGAAGGTGATCGAGCGCTACCTGCAGTTCGCCGACGAATTTCTCGCCGCGCAGCCGCGCACCGGATTCGACGTCTACGGCAATCCGCTGCAGTGCCGCGCGAGCACACGCAAGGGAACCCCGTGCCAGCGGATGCCGCTGGCGCACAACGGCTACTGCCCCTCGCACCAGCACCTCGCGGAGACGGAGGAGTTCTCAGCGCCGCTGGCCGCGTGAGGCATGTTTAGGGGCCCCGCTTTCGCGGGGCCTTGTTTTTCACCGTAGTCGTCGCCCAACCTCTCCCGCCGGCGTGAGTAAGGTTCGCCGATGCTGCTCGGCGTCGACGTGGGCGGGACCTTCACCGACGCCGTGCTGGCCTTCGAGGACCGGGTTGTGACGGCAAAGGCGCCGACCACTCCCCGAGACCAATCCGAGGGAGTGATGGCGGCCGTCGCGTCCGCGCTCGAGCGTGCCGGGCGCGATGCGAGCGAGGTCAGCGACTTCTCCCACGGCATGACGGTGGCCACCAACGCGCTGCTGGAAGGCCGCGGCGCCCGCACCGCCCTGATCGCCACCGCCGGCTTCACCGACCTCATCGCCCTCGGCCGCCAGGACCGAGCCGAGCTCTACCGCCTGTGCGCGGCCCGTCCCGATCCGCTCGTGCCAGCCGATCTGCGGTTTGGAGCGCTCGAGCGGATGACGCCCGACGGGCCCGAGCGAGGCCTCGACGATTCGACACTGGACGAACTCGTCGAGCGCCTGGCCGCGGCCGAAGTCGAGGCCGTGGCGGTCGTGCTGCTTCATTCCTATCGGCATCCCGAGCACGAGCAGGCGCTCGCGAGCGCGGTTCGTGCGGGTCTCCCACGCGCCCATGTATCGCTCTCGCACGAGGTTGTCGGCACGTTCCGCGAGTACGAGCGCGCGGCCACGACCGAGATCGACGCCTCGCTCTCGCCCCTGCTCGCGCGCTACCTCCGACGGCTCGCCGAGCGAGCGCAAGCCGAGTCGCTGCCCGAGCCGGCGATCATGCAGTCCAACGGCGGCCTCATCGACCTCAGCGCGGCCGCCGATCACGCTGCCTGGACGGTGCTGTCAGGGCCCGCGGGAGGCGCCGCCGGCGCGGCGTTCGTCGCCCGCTTGGCCGACGCCCCGAACGTGCTCTGCTTCGACATGGGCGGCACTTCGTGCGACGTCTGCGTCGTAGACGAGGGCGCCGTGCAGGAGCGAAGCGGGGGGGAGATCGCCGGGCGCCCGCTGGCGCTGCCGATGCTCGCCGTGCACACGGTCGGCGCCGGCGGCGGATCGATCGCCTGGCGCGACCCCGGCGGCGCGCTGCGCGTCGGGCCGCGTTCGGCCGGCGCGGATCCCGGACCAGCCTGTTATG
The DNA here is from genome assembly GCA_019239445.1 of Solirubrobacterales bacterium. GTDB lineage: Bacteria > Actinomycetota > Thermoleophilia > Solirubrobacterales > Solirubrobacteraceae > Palsa-465. The sequence continues at coordinate 6,853 of JAFAZV010000024.1, read as the reverse complement.
GCCGCGGGGGCACCGAGCCGACGGTAACCGACGCGAACCTGCTGCTCGGCTACCTCAGCCCCGAGGCGCCTCTGGCGGGCGGGGTCGAGCTCGACCGCGAAGCCGCCGAGCGCGCGGTGGCGGAGCTCGCGCACGAGCTCGGCCTCGACGCTCCCGACTGCGCCGAGGGCATCATCCGCGTCGCCAACGCGGAGATGGTGCGCGCGCTGCGGGTGGTCACTGTGCAGCGCGGAATCGACCCGCGGCGCTACGCGCTGCTCGCCTTCGGGGGCGCCGGGCCGCTGCACGCGGCGGCGATCGCCGACGAGCTCGGCATCGCGACGATCCTGTGTCCCCGGGCATCGGGAGTGCTGGCCGCGCTTGGCCTCGTGGTCTCGCCGCGGCGGCGCGATGTCCAGCGCAGCGTCCTGCTCGCAGGCGACGCGCTGAGCGGCGAGGCGATCGAGCACGTCGCCGCAGAGCTCGGGGAGCAAGCGCGGCGGGCGCTGCACGAGCCCGAGGCCGAGCTTACCGCGACCTACGAGCTCCGCTACCGCGGGCAGGCCTTCGAGCTGCCGATCGCCGGGCCCGTCGCGGCCGATCCGGCCAACCTGCGCGAGGCGTTCGAGGCCGAGCACGAGGACCGCTACGGCTACAGCGACCCCGAGCAGACGCTCGAGCTGGTGACGATCCGCGTTACGGCTAGGACGCCGGCAATCGACGTGACGCTGGCCGACGGAGCCGGCCCTGATGAGCTCGAGCGCCAGCGCCGCCGCGCGGTGCTCGGCGGGACGGAGGTCGAGCTCGAGGTGCTGCGCGGTGCGCCGCCGCCGGGTCTCGAGGTGCAGGGACCGGCGGTGCTCGAGCTGCCCGAGGCGACGTTGCTGGTTCCGGAAGCCTGGTCAGGTGAGGTCGGCGAGACCGGAACCGTCCGTCTGGAGCGGGGGCGATGATCGACCCGATCGAGCTGCAGGTACTGACCGGGGCGTTGCGGGCGATCTGCGAGGAGATGGGGGCCGTGCTGATCCGCTCGGCTCATTCGGCCAACATCAAGGAGCGCCGAGATGCCTCGACCGCGCTGTTCGACCGTCGCGGCGAGATGGTGATGCAGGCCGAGCACATCCCCGTGCACCTCGGGGCAATGCCGGCCGCGGTGCAGGCGGTGCTCGACGAAGCGCACGAGCCAGGGCGCGCCTGGATCCTCAACGATCCCTATCGCGGCGGCACGCATCTGCCCGATATCACCGTGATCACCCCGGTCTTCGCCGCGGGTGAGCTGATCGCGTTCGCCGCCAGTCGCGCTCATCACGCCGACGTCGGCGGCCCGACTCCGGGCTCGATGCCGGCCGACAGCCGCGAGCTGTCCGACGAGGGGGTCGTGATCGAGCCGCGAGTGCTCGACGAGCCGGCGCTGGCCGAGTTGAGCGAGCAGATGCGCCAGCCCGAGCAGCGACGAGCCGACCTGCGGGCACAGCTCGCGGCCGGCCGGGTCGGCGTGCGGCGGCTGGAAGAGCTGCAGGCACGGGTTGGCGCGGAAGCCCTGCTCGAGGCGTTCGCGTCCGTGCTCGACTACGCGGAGCGACGAACACGATCTTGTCTGGCCGAGCTGCCGGATGGCACCCGGAGCGCCCGCGATGTCCTCGAGGCGCAGGAGGGCGACCTCGAGATTGTGCTCGAGGCCACGGTCGAGGGCGATCGACTGAAGCTCGACTTCTCCGGCACCGCCGCCCAGCACGAGGGCAACCTCAACTGCCCGTTGGCAGTCACCTACTCGGCCTGCTACTTCGCGGTACGCGTGCTCACAGATCCCGATATCCCGCCCAGCGCCGGCGCCTACCGCCCGATCGAGATCGTGGCTCCCGCCGGGACGCTGCTGAACGCGCGCGCCCCGGCCGCTGTCGTCGGCGGCAACGTCGAGACCTCGTCCCGCGTGGCGGACGCGGTGCTGCGCGCCTTCGGCCGCGCGCTCGGCCAGGGGACGATGAACAACGTGACGCTGGGGACCGAGGACCTCGTCTACTACGAGACGATCGGCGGCGGCCAGGGAGCGTGTTCGGATGCCGATGGACCGAGCGCGGTGCATGTGGCGATGAGCAACACGCTGAACACGCCCGTCGAGGCACTCGAGCTCGAGTTCCCGCTGCGGATGGTGCAGTATGCGCTCAGACGTGGCTCGGGCGGCGGTGGCGCCCACCGCGGCGGTGACGGCGTGATCCGCGAGCTGGAGGCGCTGGCGTCACTGCACTACTCGCTGATCACCGAGCGCCGCCGCCACCCACCGCCGGGCGCCGCGGGCGGCGAGCCCGGCGCTTGCGGGCGCAACCTGCTCGACGGCGAGGAGCTGCCGGCGAAGGCCATCGGGCACCTCGAGCCGGGGCAGCGGCTGCGTATCGAGACGCCCGGCGGCGGCGGGTATGGAGATGGCTGATCCGCGCGGCGCGCGCAAAGCTATAGCGATGTAGCCACGGAAAACCCGGCTCCTTGCAGGAACATTTGGGGATTTCATAAATCTTGCTTAGAATCCAGGCTCCCCGCTGACGCCGCCGGTCAAGATGCGCGCGCGGGGATTGATACGTAAGCCCCCACCTGTTCCCCCACCTAACACATGCCGATTGCTTTCAAAGAATGGGCCGTGACCGTGCGGGCGCTCGCCGAAGGCGAGCAGCTCGTCACCTTGCGAAAGGGCGGTATCCGCGAGCCCGATAAGCACTTCAAACTCGAGTACAACCGCTTCTTCCTTTACCCGACGTTCGATCATCAAGCCCCTGACCTGGTCCGCGAATCACATCGCCCCGAGCTGGCGCGAGCGCTCGAAGAGGGCGTCTGGAGCGACGGCGAGCCGCCGCCGCACGCGGTGCTTCGCGAAGGCCACATCCCCCAGCCCGACCGTGTCCGGATCCGGGCCTGGGCCGAAGCGGCCGCGCACTACACGATCACCGATCGTCGCGCTGTGGACGCACTGTCGCCCTTCTACGTGTGGACAACCGACTACGCCGAGAAGCGGCTGGCTTGGAAGCGTCGCCATCCGCTGCACGTGATCCTGCTGCGCACCTACCGCATTCCGCGCCCGGTGACGGTCAAGGTGCGCGACGAGTACGGAGGCTGCCGCTCGTGGCTCGAGCTGACGCGCGAGCTCCCGTTCGAGGGCACGCCTGTGCTCTCCGACGAAGAGTTCGAACGGGCTTCGGAGGAGATCGCCGCGATCGCCTCTGATCGCCAGCCCGTCTTGGTCTGAATTGGTGGGCGGCTCCGCCGCGTGCGGAGTCCGCCCGTCACTCCTTCACTCGTTCCGATGCCGTGGGTCGACTCGAGCTCGGAGACGTTCCGCGCCCGTCACGATTCCGCTGACGAGCGCGACGCCGGACGGATCCTGCTCGCGCTCGAGGACTTACGCCAGCAGCTCGCGGAGGCGCTGCCGCAAACGGTGAGCGAGATGACGGTCGTGCTGCACCGCAGCCCCCTGTCGCTCACGCTGTCCAACCCGGCGCTGACCGTACGCCGACTGGCTACGGCTCCGGCCGCTCGTCGCTACGTCGCCGGCTGGGTCGGCACCCGGGAGCTGCATGTTCTCGCCCCGTCCGCTCTCGCCGTCCGCGCCTCGAACGTGCCGGGCTCCCGTGAGATGCTGGCGCTGTCCGCTCAGGCGCTCTACGCGCGCCGCGTCATCGCCGAGAACAACCGTGACCTGCCACGGACGCTGACCCCGGCACGCTGGTCCGCGGAGCTGCGCTGGGCGTGGCTGTTCGAAGGCGCGGCGCGGTGGTTCGCACGGCAGATCGACTACGCGCGGCCGGCGATCGCGCGGCGCCTGCACGAAGGAGCAAGACCGAGCTTTCCGCCCGGTGTGCGCGACGCCACCCTGCTCGGCGCCACCGTGATCGACTTGCTGGCGCGTCAGGAGGGCGAGTCCGCTGTCCTGCGTTTTGTGACTCGGCTTCACCCGCGGGGCGCACGGCCCGCGCTCTCGGAGGCGTTCGCAAGTCGGCCGCTGGCGCACATCGAGAGCGACTGGCGCTCGCACCTGCGCCGGCTCGCGCGCCCGGCTCAGTGAGCCAGCAGCGACGCCGCTCCCCACACCAGGAGCACGCCCACGACCAGCGCCGCGAGAAGACCGATCAGCAGCCGGCGGGGGTCGATCGGCCGGGCCCGGGACGTATCGGGGTCGATCAGCTCCGCCTCCAGCAGCACCTCGCGCGCGGTCGCCAAGCCTGACTGTGCGACCAGCACGTCTCGGGGGCCGGCGGCGAGGAAGTCCGGCACGTCGAAACCGGCCGTCCGCCGCAGCACGCTCGGCACGCCCTCCTCGAGCAGCAGCCCTTGGATGAACTCTGCTTCCGGCTGGTTGCGGGCGCCGGCTACGCGGACCAGCGGACCTTCGGCCAGCTGCGGCTTGATCTTGCGAGCTCGCCGGTGCGCCTCGGTCGTGGGCTCCACCGTGCTGAGCGCCGCCTCGCGGACGAGCGGCATACCGCACTGCGAGCAGAACCTGGCTCCTTCCGGATAGCGCTTCTCGCAGCGCGGGCAAACCAGCGCGTCCGCCGACGGTCGCGCCCGGGCCGTCATTGCACGATCAGCTCCGCCTCACGGACGTCCCCGTCGTCGATCCGCCACGTCTTCACTTCGACCTGCTCTTGGGCCACGCCGACGATGATCCACAGGACCCCGGGCCAGGCATGGCTGAAGTTGATGTCGGTCTGCGAAGGTCGCGGCTCGGTTCTGGTGTGGGAGTGGTAGATCGCGCCCAGCTCGAGTTGCGCGGCCTCGATCTCGTTGTAGATCCGCAGCTGCTCGGCGCCATCGATCACAAACCGGAACGGGCTCGCTTCGACGTTCGTCGTGGGGTAGACGGTGACCACCTCATCGTCCCGCGTCGCCACCATCCCGCAACACTCGTTCGGGGCTTCGGCGCAGGCGTGGGCGACCATGTCGTCGAGCTGCGCGCGCGTGATTCGCATCGTCTGCGAGCGTAGCTGAGCCGGCTCAGCCGCCCCCGCTGAGGCTTCCCGCCAGGGGCCGCTGGGGCCTGCCTAGCCTCCGATGAACGAATAGGGCGCCGCTTGAGCCGAGTTGCCGGGCCGCCGAGCCTCGCTGATCGCCGTTTGGTGCTGCGCCTCGCTGGCCAGGATCTGCGCCGCGAGCTGCGCCAGGGCGCCCGTGTGCAGCTGCGAGATGGCCTTGAAGTAGGCGCTCTGCGCGGCCATCTCGACCTCGAGCAGCAGGCGCACGGCGTCGTGCTCGCTGTGGAGGTCGTCCACGTTGCCGCTGACCTTGGCCGCTCGGAGCGCTCGGTCGATCGCATCCGTACCGGTGAGCGGCGGTGGCGTTCCCGCGCCGAGGCCGCGCAGCTGACGCTGAAGCTCCTGCCGGTGGACGACCTCCTGAGCGAGCACTTGCTGCGCGACAGTGCGGACGCGGCCTGAGAGCAGCCCGGTGGCGATCACCTGGCCGAGGAGCGCGATCAGCAGCTCTTCGGTGGCGTACAGCCCGCTCAGCAGCTGAGGGTCGCTCTTGGTCTCGGGCGCCGTCGCCGTGGACGCCGCCGCCACCGGCGCGCTCGCCAGCCCGGCGTAGCCGAGCCCGGCGTAGCCGAGCCCCGCGCCGGAGAGCGCGGCGCCGGCGAGCCCGGCGCCGGCGAGGGCGGTGCCGCCGATCCACTGGCGCCGGGTCGCGTCCACGCTGCCGCCGGCTACTCCGCGCCTGTGATCAGCGCGCCGGGAATCGGGTCGAGGTGCAGGCTCAGCCGCAGCACCGAGACGTGCTGGGCATCGCTGGCCATGATCGAAGCCACCGTGGCCCGTGTCGATCCAGGCGCCAGGCTGGGGATCGCGTGCAGATAGCTCGCCACCATCTGCCGCTCGAGCTCGTGCAGCAGGCGCACCAGGTCGGTGCGGCTGCGGGGCCGGCCCAGGTCGTAGCTCGGGGCGGGCTTGTCCGCCTTGCCCTTGGCCTGCTTGATCAGCCGGTAGAGCACTCCGGCGTGCTCGAGGTCCTGCCCGAGGAACTGCTTGGCGGCGGCGCGGACGTGGCCGGTCAGGAGCGGCACCGAAGCTGTGTATGCGGCGATCGTGCGCTCAGCCTGATCGAGCAGGCCGTTGATGATCGTTACGTCGGCTTCGCGCACAGACTTGGGGATCGTGCGCACATCGGCCGGATGCGAGCCTCCGCCGCAGGCGGCCAGACCGAGGACGGCGCCGGCCGCGAGGCTGCCGCCGGAGCGCTTGAAGAGCGCGCGCCGTGTCGCGGCGGCGCCGAGGGACGGGGTCACCACCAGACGGTGGCGTCCAGATTCTCGATCTCCTCCACCGGACGGGTGTAGATCCCCGAGGACAGGTACTTCCAGCCATCGTCGGCGACGATGAAGACGACGTTGCCCTCCTCGAGCTCGTTCGCGATCCTCACCGCCACGCGCGCGATCGCGCCGGAGGACACGCCCGCGAACAGCCGCTCCTCGTCGAGCAACCTGCGGGTGAAGACGATCGCGTCGGTGTTGGTCACGAAGATCTTGCGGTCGAGCACCGAGAGGTCGAGGATCGGCGGGATGAAGCCGTCCTCGAGTGAGCGCAAACCCTGCACCGGCTCGCCCTGCATCGGCTCGGCAGCGACGATCTTCACCTCGTCGCCGAGCTCCTCCTTGAGCCGCCGCGCGTTGCCCATCAGCGTTCCGCCGGTACCGAGGCCGGCCACGAACGCCGACACCTCGTCCAACTCCTCGAGGATCTCGAGCGCGGTCCCGTTGTAGTGGGCCAGCGGGTTGGCGAGGTTGCCGTACTGGTAGGGCATGTAGTACGACGCGTCGTGCTCGGCCAGGTCGAGCGCCATCTCAACCGCTCCGTTGGAGCCCTTCGACCCCTCGGAGTAGACGATCTCGGCCCCG
>JAFAZV010000420.1 GCA_019239445.1 Solirubrobacterales bacterium | reverse complement strand
CCGCTTATCCAACGTAAGTTTCTACTGAAAGTGAAGACACGTTCATGAGTCGCCTTCTGATCATCCCGCTGGACGACGCCGTCGTCTTCCCGGGTATGTCGCTCACGCTCGCCGTGGACGCCGGCGAGGAGGACCGCGTCTTCCTCGTCCCCCGGCACGAGCAGGAATTCGCCAACATCGGCACGGTCGCTGAGATCGGTGACCGCGTCCGCCTGCCGGGCGGGGCGCGCGCCGTGGCTCTGCAGGGCCTGCATCGCGGCGTTGCGGGAGCCGCGCACACGATGCCGGACGGCCGGCTCTACGTCGAGGTCGACGAGCGTCCTGACGCCGTCCCGGTCGACGGCCGCACCCGGAACCTGGAGCGCGAGTACCGCGCGCTGGTCGAGGAGATCCTCGAGTTGCGCGGCGACGATGGCCGCGTGTCCGCGTTCGTACGGAGCATCACCGAGCCGGGAGCTCTGGCTGACACCAGCGGCTACTCGCCGGACCTCGGCTACGAGCAGAAGGTCAAGCTCCTGCAGACGCTCGACGTGACCGAGCGGCTCGAGCTGGCACTGAGCTACCAGCGCGAGCGTCTCGCGGAGCTGCAGGTCCGCAAGCGGATCCGTGACGACGTCGAGTCCGGGGCGGAGAAGCAGCAACGCGACTACTTCCTGCGCAAGCAGATGGAGTCGATCCGCAAGGAGCTCGGCGAAGACGACGCGTCCGTGGTCGAGGAGTACCGGACCAGTATCGAAGAGGCGGGCATGCCCGACGATGTGCGCGAGCAGGCCGAGAAGGAGCTGGGCCGGCTCGAGCGGGTCGGTGAGCAGAGCCCCGAGTCGAGCGTCATCCGGACCTACCTGGATTGGCTGATCGCGGTGCCGTGGAGTCAGCGCTCCGATGAGCGCCTCGATCCGGTACACGCGCGCGAGGTGCTCGATGCCGACCACGCGGGCCTGGAAGACGTCAAGGACCGGATCGTCGAGTACATCGCGGTCAAGAAGCTGCGCGTCGAGCGGGGGATCACCGAAGACAAGCGTTCAGGAGCGATCCTGACGCTGATCGGGCCGCCCGGCACCGGCAAGACCTCGATCGGCGAGTCGATCGCGCGGGCCACGGGTCGCGAGTTCGTCCGCATGTCGCTCGGCGGCGTGCGTGACGAGGCCGAGATTCGCGGGCACCGCCGGACGTACATCGGCGCGCTGCCCGGCCGCCTCGTGCGGGCGCTGCGCGACGCCGGGACGATGAACCCTGTGATCATGCTCGACGAGGTCGACAAGGTCGGCGCCGATTGGCGCGGCGACCCAAGCTCGGCCCTGCTCGAGGTGCTGGACCCGGCGCAGAACCACAGCTTCCGCGACCACTACCTCGACGTCGAGCTCGACCTGAGCGGTGTCCTGTTCATCGCTACGGCGAACGTGGCCGACACGATCCCGGGTCCGCTGCTGGACCGGATGGAGGTCATCCGCTTCGACGGCTACACGACCTCGGAGAAGGTCGCGATCGCGCGTGGCTACCTATGGCCGCGGCAGCTCGAACGCAATGGGCTGCGCCCCGAGGAGGTCGAGATCTCTGACGAACTGCTGACGACGGTCACCACCGAGTACACCCGCGAGGCAGGCGTCCGCCAGCTCGAGCGGGATCTCGGGACGCTGCTGCGCAAGATCGCGACGCGGATCGCAGCCGGTACGGCGAGCGCGCCGGTGACGATCGACCTGGACGCCGTCCGCGACGCTCTCGGGCGCCAGCGGCATTTCCAGGAGTCGGCCATCAGGACGGCCGTGCCTGGCGTGGCCACTGGGCTCGCGGTGACCGGAGCCGGCGGCGACGTGCTGTTCGTCGAGGCCACCGCGATGCAGGGCAAGCCCGGCCTCACCCTGACCGGGCAGCTCGGCGACGTGATGAAGGAGTCGGCGCAGATCGCCCTCTCCTACGTCCGGGGCCACGCGGATGAGCTGGCGATCGAGCCGAGCACGTTCGACGAGCGCTCGTTCCACGTTCATGTGCCCGCGGGCGCGATCCCCAAGGACGGCCCGAGCGCGGGCGTGACGATGGTCACGGCGCTGGCCTCGCTGCTCAGCGGCAGGCCCGTCCGGCACACCGTCGGCATGACCGGCGAGGTGACACTCCAGGGCCGGGTGCTGCCGATCGGCGGGGTCAAGCAGAAGGTGCTGGCCGCGCATGCCGCCGGGCTCAGCGACGTGGTGCTGCCCGAGCGCAACCGAGGCGATCTCGACGATGTCCCGGCCGAGGTGCGCGACGCGATGAAGTTCCACTTCGCGATGACGATCGACGAGGTGCTCGGCGTCGCGCTCGAACCGGCGCCGCTACGCCAGGCGGCCTGAGTACTTCCGGGCCCGGCGGGCGTGGGCGCGCCCGCCGGGGATCCCGGGTTGTTCCTACGGGCTCGCCGCAGCCGCGATCCGGGCGAGCTTCAGGTGCGTTCGCAGCATCGGGAGGTCGGTCTTGGCCTCAGCACGAACAGCGCCGTTGGACCCATCCTGGATTTCGCTCGTCGTCTCGTCGATGTCCTGCAGGTGGTCGTAGACCTCGAGGCGCGAGCACCAGTGGTCGAAGCTCCGACCGCTGAGCGATCGCACGACCTGGAGCTCCCAAGTCTCCGACGGCGTCGGCGACTTCGGCACCTCGACACCAAGCCGGCGGGCGAGCCGAGCGGCGTCTCGGAGCGACTTCGTGTGGTCGCTGACCAGCCGGTTGGCCATCGTCAGCACGGCACGGTTGTGGGTCTTGACTCTCGCCAGCTTGCCGCCGGTGATCTCGAAGATGTCGCCTTGCATCGAGGTCTTCAGGTACTCCTTGTCGAGTCCCGACACTCCTCGCTGCGCGCTTGCCCCGCCCGCGAACACCGCGGACGCCACCAGGCACGCACAACCGATCGCGATGAGGCTCCTCGGCATGTTCAGCCTCCTCCTGTTCCGAGCCGCGCCGCAGCCTGGCCGGTCGCCGGCGCGGCGTTGATTTGACGCCCGGCGATTACCCGGCCACCAGGCGGCACAAGCCATAGGGTCCGGCCGCTGACACAGCCGCGTCTGGTTGACGCTCCGCGGGCGTCGGGTAGGTTCCAGTCATGACCACGATCAGCGCTCCCGAAGAGCAACGCCTACTCGATGAAGTCCCCAAGCAGCTTTACGTCGACGGCCGGTGGCGTGACGGCGCTAAAGGCACGCTTGCCGTCGAGGATCCCTCCACCGGCGAGCCGCTGTGCGAGGTCGCCGACGCCTCCGAGGCCGACGCCAAGGCCGCGCTCGATGCAGCGGCCGCCGCCGGCCCGGAATGGTTCCAGCACCCGCCGCGCGAGCGCGGCGAGATCCTCCGTCGCGCCTTCGAGGCGATCGTGGCGCGCAGCGACGACTTGGCGCTGCTGATGACGCTCGAGATGGGGAAACCGCTCAAGGAATCGAAGGCCGAGATCGCCTACGGAGCCGAATTCCTGCGCTGGTTCTCCGAGCAGGCGGTTCGCATCGAAGGCCGCTACGGGGTGGCCCCGAACGGCCAGGGTCGGCTGCTGACGATGAAGCAGCCGGTCGGGCCGTGCCTGCTGATCACGCCGTGGAACTTCCCGCTCGCGATGGGCACCCGCAAGGTGGGGCCGGCGATTGCCGCCGGCTGCACGATGGTCGTCAAGCCGGCGCAGCAGACACCGCTGTCGATGCTGATGCTGGTGAAGATCCTCGAAGAGGCCGGGCTGCCGGGCGGCGTGCTCAACCTGATCACCGCCTCCTCCTCGAGCGAGACGATGGGGCCGCTGATCGCGGACCCGCGCCTGCGCAAGCTGTCTTTCACCGGTTCCACCGAGGTCGGGCGCAAGCTGATGGAGCAGGCGTCGCAGAACCTGCTCCGCCTGTCGATGGAGCTCGGCGGCAACGCGCCGTTCATCGTCTTCGACGATGCTGACATCGACGACGCGGTCCAGGGCGCGCTGATCGCGAAGATGCGCAACATCGGCGAGGCGTGCACGGCCGCCAACCGCTTCCACGTCGCGGCTCCGGTGGCGGAGCAGTTCGCGGAGAAGCTGGCCGAGCAGATGGGCGCGATGAAGGTGGGCCGAGGCACCGAGGACGACGTCGAGGTCGGTCCGCTGATTGATGACACCCAGCGCGGGAAGGTCGCCGAGCTCGTCGAGGACGCGGTCCACAAAGGCGCGCACGCGCTGGTCGGCGGGCACGCGCGGGACGGCGCCGGCTACTTCTACGACCCCACGGTACTCACCGACGTCCCCGAAGACGCCTCGCTCCTCAAGGAGGAGATCTTCGGCCCGGTGGCGCCGGTACGCGGCTTCAGCGACGAAGACGAGGCCGTGGCCGCCGCCAACGACACCGAGTACGGCCTCGTCGCCTACCTGTACACGCGCGACGTCAAGCGCGCCCTGCGCGTGGCCGAGCGCCTGGAGACCGGAATGGTCGGCCTCAACCAGGGCTTGGTCTCCAACCCCGCCGCGCCGTTCGGCGGCATCAAGCAGTCCGGGTTCGGTCGCGAGGGTGGCGCCGAGGGGATCGAGGAGTACCTCGAGACGAAATACGTGGCGGTCAACCTGTAGCCGGCGCGGCGCGGGACGAGCCGGCGAGCGGCGCCGGCTCGCCCACGCGCTCGAGCCAAGCCCGGAACAGCTTGCGGGCGACGCCTAGCATCTCGGCCTCGCGAGCGGCGATCTCGGCCAGGAGCCGCGGCAGCGCGCCGGCGCCGAGAATCGCCTCCAGGCTGCGCGCGTAGGCCGGCACGTCACCCCACTGCTCGGCGAGGGCGACCGAGACCTCGAGGTGGAACTGGAGCGCGTACGCGCGCCCGAAGACGAACGCTTGCTGCTCGTAAGCGTCGGAGCGCGCGAGCTGCGTCGCCCCGGCGAGAGGCCTCCAGGTGTCACCGTGCCACTGCAGGGCCGGAAACTGCGCCGGCGCGGCGGCGAACACCGGATCCTCGGCCGCGGCAGTGGTGAGCTCGATCGAGAGAACGCCCACCTCGGCCGCTGGGCCGGGCGCGACCGGCGCGCCGAGGCTCGCCGCCAGCAGCTGCGCTCCGAGGCAGACGCCCCAGTACGGGAGGCCGGCGTGGACGGCCTCCGCGATCAGCCGCTTCTCTGGCGCCAGCCACGGGAAGCGGTCATCCTCGTAGGCGCCCATCGGTCCGCCCATGGCGATGATCGCGTCGAACTCGCGCCAGTCCGGCAGCGGGTCGCCCTCGTCGACCTCGACGCGCTCGAGCTCGCCACCCCACTCCCGCAGCTCGTCCTCGAACACGCCGGGCGGCTCGCAGGCGATGTGCTGGAGCACGAGGAACCGGCGGCTCACGCGCCGTAGCCTATGGGCAACGCGGCGGCGGGGGGTTTGCGCGGCGTCGACCGGCGACGAGCCGCACGGACGCCGGCCAGCGCGTCTGCGCCAGCCGAGCTCGTTCGGTGCCGCCCGCCGGCCGCCAAAACGTAAGGTTGCGCCCGCCGATCGAGCCGCGTGCATGCGTTCTGGTCAATATTTCGCCCGTTCGCATGCAAGCCGCGAACTCGGAGCGTGAATGCATGCGAAATGGTCATCCGCGGCCTGGCTGTGTCGTCGCGAGGTGCACTCAAGGGTGGCGACATCGCCGTACCGTTCGTCAGCGTCGGTCAAATCCGCCGCCACCGAACGCCACGTCGAAGAAATCGCCGTAACGTGCGTGAGCGCGCGAAACGCCGGTCGCTCGCGAACGCTGCGGCGATCGCGCAGGGCTCAGCATGGCCCGCGGCGCCGGCGCCTGTCAAGCGGCCACCTCGACTTCGCCGCCCCTGTACCCTCCTGAGCAGCGTATGGCCTACGCCGAGCAGAGCCCGGCCCGGATGAGGGGGCCCATCAATGAGCATTCCTCCGCCCTCGCGCACGAGTGGCGGCGGCTCGGTCGCGCCGCGACCGCGGTGGCGCTGATCACCGCGCCGGCGTTCTTCCTCGTCCTCTACGACACCAACCACCTCAGCGTGATCGTGGCGCTGATCGTGACCGTGCTGGCGGTGCTGTTCTTCCGCGGCCTGGTCGAGGTGCTGGCGCGAAAGCTGATCCCCTCGCCGAGCCTCTACGGCGCAGAAGAGAGCCTCAAGGGCGAGGACATCGTCGCGCGCCGGCGCTACTGGTACTGGCGTACGAAGTTCCGCCGCATCCCTGTCTACCTCCTGATCATCCTGCTGCTGCTGGCGTTCTGCCAGCTGTTGTTCGCGTTTGCCGGCATCAGCGCGCCGTTCTTCAATCCGTTCCAGGGCCTGCGCCAGATCTTCCCGCCGGACACGCTGCCCCAGCTCGGGCTGATCTTCATCCAGCTGCCGCTGCTGTTCTTCGTCAACTTCGCGATCTTCTTCGGTCCGTTCCTG
>JAFAZV010000326.1 GCA_019239445.1 Solirubrobacterales bacterium | reverse complement strand
GATCGTCGCCGTCGCCCACTCAATCCTCATCGCCGCCTACCACATCCTCAAAGACGACGTCCCCTACCACGACCTCGGCGGCGACTACCTCGCCCGACGCGCCGACCCCGAGCGGATCAAAAAGCGGCTCGTCGCCCAACTCGAACGACTCGGCCACACCGTCACGCTACAAACGTCAACGACACCAGACGCTGCCCCAACCCCAGCGTGATTTTCAAACCAACGCATGCATTCGACGGCGGTTGGGCCCGCTTGCATGCGCTTTGGCGAAATCCTCGCCACAACGCATGCAAGCGCCCGGGTACGCCCGCGCTTCCCTACGTTCTGGTCGCGCTCCCGCCATCTGTGGCGAGGAGCCCGGAGGGGCCCACGAGGACCAGCAGCGCGTTCGTCTCGGTCGAGGGTCTCCAGCGGACGCTGCGGACCCGGCTACGGCCGTACTCGCGTCCTTACGCCCTGCTGGCGACGCACGGTCCTGAGCCCGAGCCGGTACGGCCGGGGCCGGGGATGCAGCGGTACGCGCTCAGCGCTCGCGCAGGAACGACGGGATATCGATCTCCTCGTCGCGGATCTCCAGCGACGAGCGGCTCTGCTCATCGAACGTCACATCGCGGTCCCGCCGGGCGCGGCGGGTGGTCTCCCTGGCCGAGCTCGGCCGGGCATGGCCGTGATCGAACCCGGTGGCGATGACGGTGACGCGCACGTCCTCGCCCATCGAGTCGTCGATGACGGCGCCGAAGATGATGTTGGAGTTCGAGTCAGCGGCGCTCTGGACGATCTCGGCGGCTTCGTTCACCTCGAAGAGGCCGAGATCGTGCCCGCCGGTGATGTTGAGCAGGATCCCCGTGGCCCCCTCGACCGACTCCTCGAGCAGCGGCGAGGAGATGGCGATCTTGGCGGCCTCGGAGGCGCGATTCTCTCCGCCGGCATTGCCGATACCCATGAGCGCGCTGCCCGCGTCGCGCATGATCGTCCTGACGTCGGCGAAGTCGAGGTTGATCAGTCCGGGGATCGTGATCAGGTCGGTGATGCCCTGGACGCCCTGCCGCAGGACGTTATCGGCCTCGCGGAAGGCATCGAGGATCGTCGTGCGCCGCTCCACGATCGCCAGCAGCTTCTCGTTGGGGATCACGATCAGGGTGTCGACGTGCTCTCGGAGCTTCTGGATCCCCTCCTGAGCCTGACGGGCTCGTTGGCTGCCCTCGAACGAGAACGGCCGCGTGACCACGCCAACCGTCAGCGCACCGATCTCGTTCTTCGCGATCTCGGCGATCACCGGCGCGGCGCCGGTGCCCGTGCCACCGCCCTCGCCGGCGGTCACGAACACCATGTCCGCGCCCTTGAGCGCTTCTTTGATCTCATCGCGGGACTCCGCCGCGGCTCCGTGGCCGACGTCGGGGTTCGCGCCCGCGCCGAGACCCTTGGTCAGCTCGTGCCCGATGTTGAGCTTGATGTCAGCGTCGCACATGGCGAGGGCCTGGGCATCGGTGTTGCAGGCGATGAATTCGACGCCGCGAAGGCCGGCGTCGACCATTCGGTTGACCGCGTTCGTTCCGCCGCCGCCAACGCCGACGACCTTGATCACTGCCAGGTAACTCCCGCTTTCCATGATGACCGTCCGACCCTCGAGGTAGCGTTGAGCGTTTTCCACTCGCCGCTCTATAGCGGCAGTTTTGCACGTTAGGGCCTATAGATGCAGGAAGTCAACGATCCGGCGCATTCGCAACCGCCCTTGCAGATCGAGGAACTCTCAATCGGCCCGCGAGACTTGGCCCAGAGAGGGGGTAAAGCTCAAGTTGAGAGTTAGAGGGCCGGTTGAGGCTGTTGGGCAGGCGCGAGGGTCAGCCTCCCGTAGGCGCCGTAGTGGAGCCGGACGCACCGCTGGCGCCGGACGACGCAGCCGCGGGGGTTTGGGCCGACGCCGGCGAGCCCGCACCGGGCGCGGCCGAACCCGCTCCAGCGGCCGGTCTCCTCGGGTCGGTGACGTCGATGTAGGCCGCGCCGGCGGAGCCCGGATCGGCGAGGACAGCGGCGGCCGCTGTCCACTTCAGGACGAGGTCGCGCGTGTCGCCGAAGAAGATGCTCGGGCCCGCGCGAAGCTGCGCGACCAGTCCGTGCGCGGCTGCGGTGCTCACCAGGCTGACGCGCGCGAGCATCGGGTACGGCGCGCTGGCGAGCAGCCGCACCGCGTCCAGCGCGTTGGGATCGCTCACCTGTGAGCCGCCGGGTAGGGCGCTGACTGGGATGACGGGGAGCGAGGCCACCGTGACCAGGTCGTGGAGCAACGTTCCGTCGCTGGCCACGGCCACGCGCCGGCCGTCGAACGTCAGCGCAGCCACCGGAACCTGCTCGACCACCCGGATCGTCATTCCGTGGGGGAAGTGCGTGGACACCTGGAGGCGTTTGACGGCCGGGTAAGGCGTGACCGCGGTGTGCAGCTGGTCCATGTGGACGTGCAGAGTCGTCATGTTGCGTGCCGCGGTCGTGAGCGCATCACGGATCCGGCCGGCATCCGGACCGCTCAGGCCGCTGACGGTGACGCGCTTGACGCCCACGAGCGAGGAGTCGCGAAACCACAGCCACGCCCCAGCGAGGATCACAAGCGCCGCGACCAGCGCGAGCAGCAGCCGCGGGCGCGGCCGAGGGAGCCGGAAGCGCCCCCGCGCCCGGGGCTCAGCCTGAGGCGCAGAGGCGACCGGGCGTCGAAGCCTGCCGCGCAGCTCCTGGGCGATCATCGCCAATCATCCGGTAGCTCGACCGGGCCCAGCACCTGAACCTCGGGCTCCAACTCGACGCCGAAGCGCTCCTTGACTCGCCGCCGGCCTTCGGTCATCACCGCCACGACCTCGGTGGTGCTCGCGTGGCCATGGTTCTCGACGAAGTTCGCGTGCTTGAGAGAGAACCCCGCGCCGCCGATCCGCAGCCCCTTGCAGCCCGCAGCCTCGAGCAGCTGCCCAGCCGTCCGACCCTCGGCACGAGGATCGGCAGGGTTCTTGAACGTCGAGCCGAACGTCTTGATCCCCGACGGCTGCGCCGCCTTACGCTGCGAACGCATCTGCGCCAGGGTTGCCTTCACGTCTGCGCTCGCAGCGGGCTCGAGTGCGAACGAAGCGCGCGCGACGATCTCGCCCCAGCCGAGATTCGACCGGCGGTAGGCGAACCCGAGCTCGTGCGGATGCCGCCGCTGGGTCCCGTCGGCGCTGACGATGTCGACCCACTCGAGGACGCGTCCGAGCTCGCCCCCGTACGCATTGGCGTTCATCCGCACGGCACCCCCGACCGAGCCCGGGATGTTGACCCCGAACTCGATGCCGCTCAGACCGGCCTGCGCCGCTCGTGCCGCCACGGCGGGCAGCCGCGCCCCTCCGCCGCAGCGAATCCGGGTTCCGTCGAGCTCGATCTTGCTCAGCTCTCCGTCCAGCTTGACCACGAGTCCTCGAACGCCGGCATCAGCAACAAGCAGGTTCGACCCCGATCCGACGACCCCTACCTGAACTGCCTCGGCAGCCGCCCAAGCCATGAGCCGTTCGAGCTCAGCCACGCTGCTCACGCGCGCGAACAGCTCGGCGGGCCCGCCGGTGCGGATCGTGGTCAGCCGCGAGAGCGGGTAATCCCGCTGCACACCTGAGGGCGGCTCGGGCATGGCGAGCAGGGTAGATGCCGTCCCGGCTGCCAGCCGGCCGGTCGCACCGTCAGCGCGGGGCTTCACCGATCGAGATGCGACCGGACGCGCCAGCTCGGTCCGCCTGTACACCGACACATCGCCGCTGTTCATCCAGCCGGCTAGGGGTGAGCCGCGCTAGCGAGAGCCGACGAGCGAGCGCGCCAGTAAGTCGACGTTGCCGGCCCCCATCACGAGGCAGAGGTCGCCCTCGCGCAGCGTGTGATCGAGGAACGCTCGTGCATCGTTGCAGCTCGGAAGCCACGCCACCGGCCGCCCGCCGGCGGCATCGGCGGCCGTCTCGGCGATCAGCCGGCCCTCGACGCCCGGGTGCTCCTCGGCGCGCTCGCGCGCCGGATAGACGGCCAGTACGACGCTCACGTCAGCGCGCGCGAGGGCGGAGCCGAATTCCCGCGCCAGGGCCCGGGTGCGGGAGTAGAGATGGGGTTGAAAGACCGCGATCAGCCGCCGCGGCGCCAGCGTGCGCGCGGCTGCGATGGCGGCGGCCACCTCGGTCGGATGGTGGGCGTAGTCGTCGTAGATCGGGGCGCCGGCGGAGCTGCGTCCGAGCAGCTCGAATCGGCGGCGCGCGCCGCGGAATCCGGCGATCGCCGCCACCGCGAGCTCGGGCTTCGCGCCCGCGAGCGCGGCAGCGGTCAAGGCTCCGGCCGCGTTGATCGCATTATGCGCTCCCGGCACGGGCAGGGCCACCTCGATGCCGCGCCAGCGAAATCGCGTTCCATCCGGCCCGAGCATCGGGTCGGGAGCGTCGTAGGGCACGGCGCCGTCCGGGCACAGCGCCCGGAGTTCGGGGCGGTCCCAAACGACTGAGGCCCGGCTCGCCCTCGCCATGAACCGCCGGAAGGTGTCTTCGAGATCGAGCTTCGAGCTGTAGGTCGAGTGATGGTCGAGCTCAGCGTTGGTCAGGACGGCGATCTCGGGCGCGAGCTTGAGCAGCGAACGATCGGACTCGTCAGCCTCGATGACGATCCACTCCCCGCTCCCCCAGCCGGCATTCGCCCCCGTGTCGCGCAGCTCCGCGCCGACGACGTAGGCGGGATCGAGTCCGGCGCCGCGGAGCACCTGCACGACCATCCCGGCCGTGGTGGTCTTGCCGTGCGTGCCCGTGACCGCGATGCAGCGGCGCAACGAGCTGATCTGGGCCAGCAGATCGGCCCGGTGAAGCTCCCTGCCGGCCGCCGAACGCCGCTCCGGGTTATCCGGCGCGACCGCGGTCGAGTAAACGACCTCTGCCCCATTCGGCACGTTCGTTGCGGCGTGGCCGATCACGGGTTCGATCCCGCGCTCGCGCAGACGCTCGGTATACCCAGACTCAGCCCGATCGGATCCCGTCACCTCGGCGCCAAGCGCTCGCGCGACGAGCGCCAGGCCGCTCATGCCGGCGCCGCCGATGCCCACGAAATGAAGCCGGCGGGCTGACCAGTCCTCGGCCACGCCGGACTGCGTGTCGGGACCGGACGACGGCTCAGCCACTGCGAGCGCGGTCAGGCGGCACTACTGGCGCTCGAGCACCACGACCGGGATCTCCCGGCCGGTCTTCTGCTGATAGGAGTCGTAGTCCGGCCACTGCTCGTTCATCAGCTGCCAGAGCTCGGGACGCTCCTCGGCATTCGCGGTGCGGGCTCTGGCGGCGAAGCGGTCGCCCTTGACCTGCGCGGTCACCTCGGAGTGCTCGGCGAGGTTGAGGTACCAGGCCGGGTGATCCGGCGCCCCACCCTTGGAGGCGACGATCACGTAATCGTCCCCGTGGCGGCGGTAGATCAGCGGCGTGCTGCGCTGCTGCCCGGAGCGCCTGCCGGTGGTGGTCAGGATGAGCACGCTCGTGCCCCGCCAGTCGTGCCCCTCGGCTCCATCGGTCTCCAGATACCGCTTGACGTGCTCCTGACCGAACAGCATCCTCGAACTGCCTCCTTCACCGGTGATGGGATCGAACGCCGCGAGCGTAGCGCGCGGCGATGGCCCGCCCGGCCGGGGCATCGTGGTGGCGTTGCGTTGGCGCCGCGGTGGTTACCATCACCGGCGGGGAAGGCGTTTTGCGATCAGCGGACTCACGTCAGCGGGAACGTAGAGCAGTGCTGCCGGCGCTCGTGGCGATCGTGCTCGCCGGCGCGCTCGGCGCCGCTGCCGTCGCTCTGGCCCGGGTGACTTCCCGCGGCGGCCTCTTGGCGCGTCAGGCCGATGCGGGCTGCACATCCAGCCATTCTGCGGTGCGAGACCCGGCCAACCCGCTCGACCTGCCGGCGCCGCCGGGACCGAATCCTCTGTACGGGGCCCACTTCTTCGTCGACGGTCCGCGGCACGGTGTTGCCGCCGGAGCGATCGCGCAACTGCTCGGGGTTGATCCGTCGCGCTATCCGGACGGGTATTCGTGGGCGCGGTTCAAGCGCTCCCTCGGCCACGGCCGGTTCGCCCGTCTGCTCGCGAGGCGGCCGGCGCTGCGCTATCGGGTGCGGCAGCTCGAGAAGATCGGCGACCAGCCCGAGGCGCAGCGCTTCAGCGTCTTCTCCGCCGGCGGCGGCCCGGGCAAGATCTACGCCCAGGTGCAGAAAATGTTCTGTTACAAGCTGAGCGCGGATCCGGGCTCGGTGCCGATCGTCAGCACGTACTTCCTGCACCCGGTCGTGCACAGCTGTCCGTCACCGGCCGAGCTCGCCGGGGCCGCGCCGGAGTTCAAGCGCCGCGTGGACGAGCTCGTCGCCGCTACCGGCACCAATCCGGTCGTCTACCTGCTCGAGGTCGACGCCTACGGGTCGTCGAGCTGCATGCTGCACCGCGGGGACCTCGCGTCGTACGAGGCCCTGATCCGCTACGAGGTCGATCGCGCGGCGCAGCTGCCGCACGCGGTCGTGTACCTCGAAGCGGGCTACTCGGACTCGAACTCGGCAACGTACACGGCCCGCGCGCTGAACAACTCGGACATCGGGTTGATCCGCGGCTTCTACACCAACGACACTCACTTCAACTGGACGATCAACGAGATCCGGTGGGCCAACCGGGTGTCGCGCATGACCAACGGTGCCCACTACGTCGTCAACACGGCGATGAACGGCAACGGGCCGAAACGTAACCGGCACCCGGCCACCCAGGGCAACGAGGACCTCTGCGACCCGCCCGGGCGGGCCCTCGGTCCACGTACGACCACCGTCACCGGGTTCGCGCTCGTCGACGCCTTCCTGTGGACTCACCCGCCGGGCTACAGCAACGGCTGCCGGCCCGGCGCGCCGCCATCGGGAACGTTCTGGCTCGCACGGGCGATCAGCCTCGCCGCGCGCGCCAACGACCGGGTCGGTCCGCGCTACGCCAGCCGCCGTTACTGACGCCGCATCGCAGCGGCCGCGAGCACCTCCCGTGCCACCGCCTGCGCCGCGTCCGGCCGCGCCAGCTCGCTCGCGGCGCGGCCCATGGCCGCCAGCCGTGCCGGGTCGGACAGTAGCCGCTGCACTTCATCGCGCAGGCGGGGCGCGGTGAGCTCGGCATCCGGGATGACCACCGCTGCGCCGGCACGCTCGAAGTAGCGCGCGTTGGTGGTCTGGTGATCGGCGGTGGCGTGCGGATAAGGGATCAGCACCGTCGGGCGCCCGTGAGCGGCGATCTCGAACACCGAACCTCCCGCGCGGGACACGACGAGGTCGCTGGCCAGCAGCGCTTGGCCGAAGTGCGCGAGGTAGCCGCGCAGGTCGTAGTGAGGGCCCGGGGAGCGCAGGTCAGGAAGGTCGCGCTCCCCGGCGGCGTGGAGCACACGGAAGGGCGAGTGCGCGAACGCCTCGACCGCAGCATGGTTGATCGAGCGCGCGCCCAGGCTTCCACCGAAGACGAGTACACAGGTTTCCTGCTCTGCGATGCCGAACCGGGCGCGCGCCGCGGCGCGGTCGCTGGCCGGCGGCGGAACCGGGCGGCCGGTGACCAGGTAGCGGTTCGAGTCGCGGTCAGGGAGCGGGAAAGCCAGGCAGACACGCTGCGCCGCCGGGGCCAGCAGGCGGTTGGTCAAGCCGAGGTGGCTGTCGGCCTCCATCAGGACAAGCGGCACGCGCCGGCTCAGCGCCGCCAGTCCGACCGGCCCGGCGACGTATCCGCCCGCGCCGAGCACGGCGGCCGGCACGAGCCGGCGGATCATCCGCGTCGCGGCGCCGACTGCGCGGGCGTCGAGAGCAGCCGCGCGCAGCGCCCGGAGTGGCGATCGACGCGGCAGCGACAGCACGCGCAGGCGACGCAGCTCGTAACCCGCGGCCGGCACGAGCTCGAGCTCGGCGCGCTCGCCGCCGATGAAGACGACCTCAGCGCCCTGCGCTCGGAGCGCGTCGGCGACGGCGAGCGCCGGAACGACGTGCCCGGCGGTCCCGCCGGCGCCGATCACGATCGTCCTCGCGCTCATCGCGGCTATCCGGCCGGCGGCGTGGTTCGCGCACCAGCTCGAGGCGGCGCGGATTCGGGCGCGAGATGCCCAGCAGGAGACCCACGGCGGCGAGCAGCACGCAGAGATTGGTCGGCGCGTAGGAGATGAACGGCAAGGGGACGCCGGTCAGCGGCGCGAGGCCGAGCACGACGAAGATGTTCAGGGTACCCTGGCACAGGATCAGCGACGTGAGCCCCGTCGCCAGCAGCTTCGCATACCGGTCGGCCGCGCGCCGGGCGGCGCGCAGGCCGGCATAGGCGATCATCCCGTAGAGGAAGATCACGCCGAAGATCCCGAGGACCCCGAGCTCCTCGCCGATCACCGCGAGAATGAAATCGGTCTGCGCCTCGGGCAGGTAGAACACCTTTTGCACCGAGCGGCCGAGGCCGACACCGAGCAGGCCGCCCGAGCCGAGGGCAATCTGTCCCTGCACGGCCTGGTAGCCGGCGCCGCGGCCCGCCGACCAGGGGTGCAGGAACGACAGCAGCCGCGCCTGCTGGTAGGGCTGGGCGAGGACGAGCACCATCACGAGCCCGGCGGCGATCGCGGCCACGGCGGCCAGGTAGCGCAGCGGCATCCCGGCCGCGATCAGCAGCGCCGCGATCGAGAACGCGACGACCAGCGTCGTCCCGAGATCCGGCTGGGCCACGATCAGCAGACAAGCCGGCCCCGTCACGACCACAACCGGCGCGATCGCCTGGCGGAAGCCGCGCATCCGCTTCGGGTGCTCGGCGAGGTAGCGCGCGACGTACAGGACGAGCGCGAGCTTCATCAGCTCAGAGGGCTGGAACTGGATCGGTCCCGCGGCAAACCATCGCCGCGCCCCGTTCACCCGCACCCCGAACCCCGGTGCGAGGACCAGCACGAGGAGCGCGAACGAGCCCAGCAGCATCATGTTCACGAGCCGGCGATCAAGCAGCGCGAGCCCGCGGCGCTCGAGCCCGTACATCGCGGCGAGGCCAAGGGCAGCGAAGACGAGGTAGCGGACGAACTCTCCCGTGCCGTTCCCGTGCCCGGCCAGGACGCCGATCGGAGCCGAGGCGCTGTACACCATCACGGCCCCGAAGGCGAGTAGGCACAGGGTCGCCGTGATCAGGATCCGGTGCTCGAGCGCCGGCGCGAGACGCCCGGATCGCGCCCGCCGGCGCTGGCGTCCGCCCTGCGACGAGGAGGATCCGGTGCCGAGGGGCTCGGCGCGAGCGGCCGTCGCAGCGCGCGCCATCATCCACCTCCCACGAGCTGACGGAAGTGCTCGCCGCGAGCCTCGAAATCGCGGTACTGGTCGTAGCTTGCGCAGGCCGGCGATAGGAGCACGACCTCGCCCGGCAGCGCGGCGGCACGCGCTGCGGCCACGGCACGATCGAGGTCGCCCTCAGAATGCACTGGCACACTGGTGCCGGCCAGGGCGTCCGAAAGCTCCCCTGCCGCTTCCCCGATCAGGTAGACAGCGCGGCAGCGCTCGGCCACAGGTGCCGCCAACGGGCTGAAGTCCTGCCCCTTGCCGCGGCCGCCGGCGATCAGATGGACGCCGCCGGCGTACGAGCTCAGCGCCACGAGCGTCGAGGCGACGTTGGTCGCCTTAGAGTCGTTGACGAACGCGACTCCGTCGCGCGTGGCCACGAGCTCGAGCCGATGCGCGACGCCGGCGAACGTGCGCAGCCCGGCCGTCACTGCCTCGCGCTCGAGACCGCGGGCGAGGCACACCGCCGCCGTCGCCATCGCGTTCTGCCGGTTGTGGGCACCCGGCAGGGAGATCTCGTCGATCCGCAGCAGCGGTTCCTCTTCCCACCACAGATGCCCGGCATGAGCGCTCAGCTCGGCGCCGAAGCCCTCGCCGAACAGCACGCGGCGCGCGCAGCCACCCAGGTCCTCGACCGGCACGTCGGTCGCCGCGACAGCGAGGTCGTGGTTGCCCTGGTTGCCGAAGATCCGGAGCTTGGCCGCTACGTAGTTGGCGTAAGTGCCGTGGCGGTCGAGGTGGTCGGGCGCGAGGTTGAGCAGCAACGCGGCTTCAGGCGCGAAGTCAATCGAGTCCTCGAGCTGGAACGACGAGGCTTCGCATACCACGGTGCTCTGGGCCGGGAGGGCGCCCACGAGCGACGACACCGCCGTGCCGACGTTGCCGGCGACGGCGACCGGCGCGGCGGCCTCGCGGTGGACGTGCCCGATCCATTCCGTCGTCGTCGTCTTTCCGTTGGTTCCGGTCACCGCGATGAACTCGTTCTCCAGCAGGCGCCAGGCCAGCTCGAGCTCGCCCAGGAC
>JAFAZV010000323.1 GCA_019239445.1 Solirubrobacterales bacterium | reverse complement strand
GGCGACCGACGGCCGTACAACGTCGCGCTGATCGTGCTCGATCCGGACGCGTCTGCCGTGTTCGCGCGCGAGCACCGACTGCCGGATGCATCGCCGCCGGCACTGGCAAGCGAGCCGACGGTGATCTCGGCCGTGGCCGATGGCGTCGCGCGCGCCAACGCGCACCTCAGCCGGGTTGAGCAGATCAAGCGCTTCAAGGTCCTCGGCTGCGACTGGCAGGCCGGTGGCGACGAGCTCACGCCGACGATGAAGCTCCGGCGCCGCGTGGTGGCCGACAAGTACGCAGCGGCGATCGACTCGCTCTACGCAGACGCGTAGCCACTTCCGGGGCTGGTCGAGAAGTTCCCGCCCAGCGCAAGTTTCTCGACCAGGCTCCGCGAGCGCCGCTGCTAGTCTTCGCCGCGCATGTCAATGCGCCTCGACCTGCGACTTCTTCTCCTCCCCCTTCGGGGGGAATAGCGCGCCGGCGGCCGCACGTAGCCGCGAACCAGCACGAGAAGAAGCCAGTTTCGAGAGACCAGAGGAGTGACATGACCAAACCCGACGATCCCAATCAGGTACTGATCTTCGACACCACGCTGCGCGACGGCGAGCAGTCCCCCGGGATCTCGCTGAATACGCAGGAGAAGCTGGAGATCGCCCAGCAGCTGGCGCGCTTGGGCGTCGACGTGATCGAAGCCGGATTCCCGATCACCTCGCCGGGCGACTTCGAGGCCGTGCAGGCAATCGCCCAGGGCGTAGAAGGTCCGATCGTGGCCGGTCTGGCGCGCACGCACGTGGCCGACATCGATGCTGCGTGGAACGCGGTCAAGGACGCCGAGCGCCCGCGCATCCACACGTTCATCTCGACCTCGGACATCCACATCCGCCACCAGCTCCAGACGACTCGCGAGGACGTCCAGGGTCAGGCGCGCGCGGCGGTCGCACACGCCAAGCAGTATCTGGACGATGTCGAGTTCTCGCCTATGGATGCCACCCGAGCCGATGTCGAGTTCACCGCCGAGGTGTGCCAGATCGCACTCGACGAGGGCGCGACGACGATCAACATCCCCGACACCGTCGGCTACACGATGCCGCACGAGTTCACCGCCTATCTGGAGCAGCTCTACGCCTTCGTCCCTGACCTGCACGACATCATCCTCTCGGTCCACTGCCACGACGACCTGGGGCTCGCGGTTGCCAACTCGTTTGCCGGTCTGCTCGCCGGCGCGCGCCAGGTGGAATGCGCGGTCAACGGGATCGGCGAGCGCGCCGGCAACGCGTCGCTGGAAGAGATCGTGATGCTGCTCCACACGCGCCGGGGAGACGTTGGGCTCTACACGGCCGCCAACACCAAGGAGATCGCCCGGACCTCCCGCCTCGTGTCGCGCTTGACCGGCTACCCCGTGCAGCCGAACAAGGCGGTGGTGGGACGAAACGCGTTCGCGCACGAGTCGGGCATCCACCAGGACGGCGTGCTCAAGGAACGTACGACGTACGAGATCATGGACGCGACCACGGTCGGCCTCGATGCCAACTCGATCGTGCTCGGCAAGCACTCGGGTCGCCACGCGCTGCAGCAGGCGCTCGCCGACTTGGGGCTCGAGGTCTCCGGCCAAGCGCTGAACACCGCCTTCAAGCGCTTCAAGGAGATCGCGGACAAGAAGAAGCACGTCACGGCGATGGACCTCGAAGCGCTGCTCACCGATGAGCTGCGCGAGGAGATCCCGACCTACCAGCTCGAGTGGTTCGACGTAGAGGCTTCCTCGCGTCGCCCACCGCACGCGCGGGTCGGCGTGCGTGCCCCCGACGGCGAGGAGCTGACCGGATCGTTCACCGGCGACGGTCCGGTGGACGCGATCTTCCGTGCCATCAACGCTGCCACCGGCACCGACGCGCGGCTGCGCGAGTTCCGCGTCGACGCGGTCACGGGCGGTCAGGACGCGCTCGGCGAGACCTCGGTGGTGCTCGAGGTGCGCGGCGTGACCGGATCGGGCCAGGGCGTCTCGACCGACATCCTCGAGGCCGCGGGCCGCGCCTACGTGCGCGCGCTCTCGGGTGCGCTCCACCGGCGCTCGGTGGCCGACGAAGCCGAAGCGGCGACCGCCGACGCTGCGGCGGTCGAACCGGTGCGGGCACCCTGAAAATCGGCGTATAGTCCCCGCCGGGATGAGCGAGCGGTGGCGGCGTGCGGGTCGGATCGGCGC
>JAFAZV010000241.1 GCA_019239445.1 Solirubrobacterales bacterium | reverse complement strand
CAGGAACTGGAAGGGATCGCCGGGGCCCGCGAGCGCGAGCTCGACCTGCTCGCCTTCGAGCTCGAGGAGATCGAGGCCGCGGCGCCCAGCGAGGCCGAGGAAGCGGAGCTCGTGCGCGAGCGCGAGCGCCTGCGCCACCTGGAGACGCTGCGTGTTGCCGTGGCTGGCGCCGCCGAAGCGCTCGCCCCGGAAGCCGGCGCGGGCGTCGGCGAGGCACTCTCCGTGGCCGCCCGCGCGCTCGAGTCGGCCGCCGCGATCGATGGTGCGCTCACGAGCACCGCGGCGCGTCTGCAAGCGCTCGGGTTCGAGGCGCAGGATCTCGCGGGTGAGCTGCGGCGATACGTGCTCGACGTCGAGCCGGCGCCGGGGCGGCTCGAGGAGGTGGAGGAGCGGCTGGCAGCGTTCGCGCGGCTCGAGCGCAAGCACGGAGGATCGATTGCAGAGGTGATGGCGCATGCGGAGCGCTGCCGCGCGCGGCGCGAGCAGCTCGAGCACGCGGAAGTCGCGCTCGAGCAAGTCGAGAGCGAGCTCGCCGGCGCGCGAGACACGCTCGAGCGGACGGCGGAGGAGCTTTCGGTGCAGCGCCGGGCCGCAGCGCCCGAGCTGGCGGCTGACGTGCGCGCCCACATGGCCGAGCTGGCCATGGGCGAGGCGCGCTTCGAGGTCGTGGTGCGCCCGCGTGAAGGCGGGATCGGGGCTCGCGGCGCCGACACGGTGGAGCTGCTGATCGCGCCCAACCCGGGTCTGCCGATCGGGCCGCTGAGGGAGGTTGCGTCAGGCGGCGAGCTCTCGCGCGTGATGCTCGCGCTGCTCAGCGCCCGCGGAGAGCCGTGCGCAGGTGAGGCCGGCGCCACCGAGGCCGGGGCCAGCGGGGCCGGCGCCACCGAGGCCGCGCTGCGGCCGCTGCTCGTGTTCGACGAGATCGACGCCGGCGTGGGCGGTCATACCGCGCACGCGATCGGGGCTCACCTGCGCGAGCTGTCTCGCCACCGTCAGATCCTGTGCATCACGCACCTGCCTCAGATTGCGGCACTGGCCGAGCGGCATTTCGCGATCGTCAAGGACACCTCGGTGACGCCTGCCCGGACCGATGTGCAGGCGCTCGAAGGAAATCGAGTGATAGGGGAGCTCGTGCGGATGATGGGCGGCGGGAAGAGCGACCGTGCCGCGCGCCAGCACGCTCGCCACCTGCTCAGAGCGGCCTGAGACTCGGGCGCCGCTGTCCGCCTCGGGCGCTACCGTGCCGGGGTCCACTAGACTCGAGGTTCGATCGATGGCCAACGACCCGCGACGCGCCGCGACCATCTCCGCCGGAGATACGCGCTTCATTTTCATCACGGGCGGGGTCGTCTCCTCGCTGGGCAAGGGGATCGCGGCTGCCTCGATCGGGCGGCTGCTGGTGGCGCGTGGCCTCAGCGTGCAGCTGCAGAAGTTCGACCCCTACATCAATGTCGATCCCGGCACGATGTCGCCCTACCAGCACGGCGAGGTGTTCGTCACCGAGGACGGAGCCGAGACCGACCTCGACCTGGGGCACTACGAGCGCTTCACCGACGCCAACACGAGCCGTGCATCGAACATCACCGCCGGCGGCGTCTACAACACCGTGATCCGTCGTGAGCGGCGGGGCGACTACCTCGGCGCGACCGTACAGGTCGTCCCGCACATCACCGACGAGATCAAGCACCGGGTGCGGCTGATGGCCGAGGCGACGGACGTCGATTTCGTGATCACGGAGATCGGCGGCACCGTCGGCGACATCGAGTCGCTTCCGTTCCTGGAGGCGATCCGCCAGTTCCCGGTCGACGTCGGGCGTCGGCGCTGCATGTTCATCCACCTGACGCTGGTGCCCTATATCGGCCACGCCGGCGAGTTGAAAACCAAGCCGACCCAGCACTCGGTGAACGAGCTGCGGCGCATCGGGATCGCTCCGGACATGGTCGTATGTCGCTCGGAGTCCGTCCTCTCGGATGACATCCGGCGCAAGATCGCCCTGTTCGCGAGCCTTCCCGCGCAGGCCGTGGTCTCGGCCTACGACGTGCCGGACATCTACCGGGTCCCGCTCGTGTTCCGCGACGAAGGCGTTGATGACTACATCCTGCGCGAGCACTTCGGCCTCGACGTGGCGAGGGAGCCCGAGCTCTCCGCCTGGGAGGACATCACCCGCCGGGCGAGCCAGGCCAGCTGCAGCATCAACATCGCGCTCGTCGGCAAGTACGTGCGGCTCGAGGACGCCTACCTGTCCGTGGTCGAGGCGCTGCGGCACGCCGGTGTTCATCACGACTGCACCGTGGAAATCGAGTGGGTCGATTCGGAGTCGCTCGGCGATCCCGCGGCCGCCCGCGCCCTCAGCGAGGCCGACGGCATCCTGATTCCGGGCGGCTTCGGCGGCCGTGGCTTCGAGGGCAAGATCGCCGCCGCGCAGATCGCGCGCGAGCGTGGGATCCCGTACCTGGGGATCTGCCTAGGCATGCAGGTTGCGGTGAGCGAGTTCGCCCGTCACGTGGCGGGAATGGACGGGGCGAACTCGACCGAGATGGACCCGGAGACTCCGTTCCCGGTCATCGACTTGCTGCCCGAGCAGAAGGAGATCGCCGACATGGGCGGGACGATGCGGCTCGGCGCCGATCCGGTGAAGCTGCACGACGCGACGCGCGTACGCGAGCTTTACGACGAGCCCGTGATCTACGAGCGCCACCGTCATCGCTATGAGGTCAACAACCACCTCCGCCGCAAGCTCGAGGCGGTGGGCCTGATCTGCTCGGGCACGTCGCCCGACGAGCGGCTGGTCGAGGTGATCGAGCTCGCACGCGAGACGCACCCCTTCTTCGTGGCTTCGCAGTACCACCCCGAGTTCAAGTCGCGGCCTGAGCGGCCGGCGCCGCTGTTCCGGGAGTTCGTGGGGTCGGCGCTCGCGCACAGCCGAGCGAGGGAGGTACGTGTGCCAACGGCCGATGCGCCGGCGGATGACGTCGCGAGGGCGAGCGCGCGGGCGGCCGAGGCCCCGCCTGCCGACGTGCCTGCGCGCGACGCGGCGGCAGGTCCGCGGGCTGCTCTTCGCGCTCAGCAGCTGCCGGCGGAGTGAGGCGCGCGAGTCCGGCCGAGCGCGAGCGCCTCCACGAGACGTTCGCCTCCCTGTGCCGGATCGCCAGCCCCACGGGCCACGAGCGCTCGTGTGCGGATTACGTCGCCACCGAGCTGTCCAGGATGGGAATCGAGGTGGCGGAGGATGAGGCCGGCCTGGCCGCCGGATCGAACGCCGGGAATTTGTTCGCCCGCATCGAAGGAACCGGCGAGCGCTCGATCATGCTGTGCGCGCACATGGACACGGTGCCGGTGACGCAGGAGATCGAGCCGGTGCTGGTCGGAGACGGCTGGGAGAACGCCAACGACGCGATTCTCGGCGCCGACAACAAGGCTGCAGTCGCGGTCCTGCTGGAACTCGCGCGACGCTTACGCCGTGCGCCGGCGGCGCGAACGATGGGGCTCGAGCTCGTATTCACCGTCGCCGAGGAAACCGGCCTGCACGGAGCTAAAGGGTTCGACGTAATGCGCTTACGGAGCCAGTTTGGCTATGTGTTCGATCACGCCTCGCCGATAGGGGAGGTCGTCGTCGCCTCGCCGACCTATCAGCGCATCGTGGCCGAGCTCCAAGGCGCGGCAGCCCACGCCGGCCTGCGTCCGGAGGACGGCCGCAGCGCAATCGCCGCCGCCGCCCGCGGCATCGCGGCGATGCGACTCGGGCGCATCGACGCGGAGACGACGGCTAATGTCGGGTTGATCACGGGCGGCACCGCGACCAACGTCGTCCCCGAGCGCTGCCACGTCGAGGCGGAGGTGCGCAGCCTGTCCGAGCAGCGGGTAGAGGCGCTGCTGACCGAGATGATCGATCATCTTCAGGATGGCGCCGACGCCGACGAGTGCGATCTCGACGTGACCGCCGAGCGGATGTTCAGCGGCTACCGAACGGCGCCGCGAGCACCCCAGGTGGCGCTGGCCGAGCGGGCCTTGGAAGCCTGCGGATATGCGCCTCGGCGGATCGCGTCCGGAGGCGGATCAGACGCGAACGCCTTCATCGCCGCCGGGTTCGCGTGCACGAACCTCGCCAACGGGACCGAGCGTAATCACCAGCCGGACGAGCGCGTCAGCACCGACGCGCTCGAAGGCATGCTCGAAGTCGCGATCGCGCTCGTCGAGGAGGCCGCCGATGCCGCTTGAGCGGATCGACTCGGAACGCCTGTGGGAGGGCAAGATCGTCACAGTCGGGCGCGAGCGCTTCCGCCGGGAGGACGGGGACGAGGTCACGCGTGAGAAGGTCTGGCATCCGGGGGCGGTGGGGATCGTCGCCGTTGATGACGAGCAGATCTGGCTCACGCGCCAGCCGCGCGAGGTCGTCTCGGCCGAGGCGTCGCTCGAGATCCCGGCCGGCAAGCTCGACGTTCCCGGCGAGGAGCCGCTGGCCACGGGCAAGCGAGAGCTGGCGGAGGAAATCGGCAAGCAGGCGGCACAGTGGGAGGAGATCTTCGCCTTCTACACGAGCCCGGGCTTCAGCGACGAGCGGGTCTGGCTGTACCTCGCGACCGGCCTGTCGGACGCACCTGAGACGGAGGTCGACGAGCACGAGCAGATCGAGATCGTGACCTGGCCGCTCGAACGACTCGGGGACGCGATCGCGCAGTGCGAGGACTCGAAGTCGCTGATTGCGCTGCTTTGGCTGGCCCAGCGCCGGGCCACAGGTCCGGCCTAGCCAGGGCTCGCTGACGGCCGCAGGAGCGGCCAGCATCAGCACGAATAACGCTGTCATGGCCACGATCGCCCGGCAGGCACCGGCACGACATCTGACCGAGTTGGCGCTCGAGTTCCTTGCCTACCTCGAGCTCGAGCGCGGCCTTTCGCGCAACACACTCGAGGCATACCGCTCGGATCTGCAGCAGTACGGACAGTTCCTGGACGCTCGCGGCGTCGACCCGCTGGACGTGACGCCCGGCGACCTGGCAGCGTTCGCCACCGAGCTCGCCACCGGACGTGATGGCCGCCGGCCGGTGGCGCCGAGGACGGTCTCCCGCAAGATCGCCTGCCTGCGGTCGTTCTACCGGCACCTGCGACGCGAGCAGATCCTCGATCGCGATCCGACCTCCGAGCTGCGAGCTCCTCGCGCGCCTGAGCGGCTGCCAAAGGTTCTCTCGCGCGACGAGATCAATCGCCTGCTGGCCCAGCCGCGCGGCTCCTCCTCGTCGGCCCTGCGGGACCGGGCGATGCTCGAGACGATGTATGCCTGCGGCCTGCGCGCCTCGGAGGCGATCCGGCTAGAGGTCTCCGCCGTGGACCTCCAGGCCGGCATCCTGCGCACGCATGGAAAGGGCTCGAAGGAGCGCATCGTCCCGATCGGCAGCAAGGCGATCGAGGCGCTTCAGGCGTACCTGGTGCTCGCACGTCCGCACCTGGTGGGCCAGCGTGAGGAGACGCGCCTGTTCGTAAACCTCCGCGGGGGCGGGTTATCGCGCCAGGGGCTGTACAAGATCGTTCAGCGTCACGCGCGGCGTGCGGGGCTCGAGCATCGGATGAGTCCGCACACGCTCCGCCACACGTTCGCCACGCACCTGCTCGCCGGGGGCTGCGACCTGCGCTCGCTCCAGGAGATGCTCGGGCACGCCGACATCGGGACGACGCAGATCTACACGCACCTCTCGACGGAGCGGCTCCGCGATGTGTACTTCGAGGCGCATCCGCGTGCACAGCTGGCGCGAGACCCATAGAGTCTCGGGGTGGGCGTAACCCATATAGACGAGGCCGAGCGCGAGCAGGCCGAGATCGGTCACCTTCGCAGCACGTGGACCTACCTCGGCGACGAGGCTGGATCGCTCACGGTCGGCGTCAACCGCATCCAGATCGCCGACGGGGCATGGGCGACCCCGTTCCACGAGCACGGACGCGATGAGGAGATCTTCTACGTCCTCGCCGGCAGCGGGGTCTCGCTGCACGGAGATACCGCGGCCGAGGTTCGCGCCGGTGACTGCATCCTCTATTCAGGCGGGCGCGGCGCGCACACGGTCCGCGGCGTCGACGGCCTCGACGTGCTCGCCTTCGGCACGCGCAACGCGGACGAGGCGGTGCGCTTCCCACGCCTCGGGCTCTCGCTACTCGGCGACCGCGCAGTCCAGAGCGAGCCCGGCAGCCGTCACGGCATCCCGATCCAGTGGCTGCGCGAGTCCGAGCTTGGCCCGCCGGTCTTGCCCGAGCCGGCGCAGCCGCGGCCGCGCACGATAGTCAACGTCGGTGACCTCGAAGGCGAGTTTCTGGAGCGCGCGAGAGTGGCGCGAACGCGTCGCGATCTCGGGCGAGCGATCGGGTCGATCAAAACGGGGCTCAAACACGTCGAGCTCGCGCCGGGCAAGGAGTCGACCGCGATGCACTGTCACTCCCTCGAGGAAGAGATCTTCTACGTGCTCGACGGCGAAGGCGTGTTCGTGCTCGGCGAAGACGAGCTCACGGCGAGGCCGGGGACGGTGATCGCGCGGCCGGCGGGGACTGGCGTGGCGCACGTGCTCAGGGCCCGCGGGGACGGCATGACGTTTCTCGCCTACGGCACCCGCGAGCCCGGTGACCTCTGCTACTACCCTCGCTCGAACAAAATCGCGTTTCGCGGGGTCGGGGTGATGGCCCGGCTCGAGCGGCTCGATTACTGGGACGGGGAGGACTGAGCATTCGGCCGCGGCGGGTGGTAGGTCCGGCCGCGGCCCTCGCAGCGCTGCGGATTCGGTGGGCGCCGCCTGCGAGAATCCTGCCGTGCCGCGGAGGCCTCCGGAGTGCTCGACAACTCACCCCGGGCTCGGACGCCGCGTGGTGAGCTCCCAGACCGCCGCGACGACGTGAGCCGTGCCTGCGTCGTCGTGCTCGACGCCTGCGGCGCGGGTGAGCTGCCTGACGCGCGCGAGTACGGCGACACCGGCGCGAACACCCTGGCCCATCTTGCTCGCGCCGCCCGGGGGCTGAGGCTCCCGACGCTCCAGCGGCTCGGCCTCGGTTCGATCCTCCCCCTCGAAGGTGTTCCGCCAGCCGGCGCGCCGGTGCTTCATGGTCGCCTCCACGCGCTCGGCCCGGGCAAGGACTCGACCGCCGGGCACTGGGAGCTGATGGGTGTCGTTCAGGAGCGGCCGTTTCCGACCTATCCGCGCGGCTTTCCCCCCGAGGTGGTCGACCTGGTCGTCGGCGTCAGCGGCCGCGAGGTGATCTGCAACCTCCCGTATAACGGGATCGCGGCGATCGACGATTTCGGGGCTCGGCATCTCGAGACGGGCGCGCTGATCGTCTATACGAGCCAGGACTCCGTCCTGCAGATCGCCGCGCATGAGCAGCTGGTCGAGCCGGGTGAGCTGTACTCGGTGTGCGAGACCGTCCGCGCGAGCCTGCCCACCGCCCACGCCGTCGGGCGGGTGATCGCACGCCCGTTCGCCGGCGCGCCCGGTTCGTTCGCGCGTACCGACGGACGGCGCGATTACGCGACCGCGCCGCCGCGGCGCAGCTACCTGAACGAGCTCCAGGACAATGGCGTGCCGGTTCACACGGTGGGCAAGGTCGGCCAGCTGTTCGCCGGCTCGGGCGTTGATGTCCAGCATCCCGGCCCGACGAATGCGACCGCGCTGCACGCGACGACTGCGCTCCTTCAGACCCTCGAGCGGGGCTTCGTGTTCACCAACCTCATTGAGACCGACCAGGTGTACGGTCATCGGCATGACGTCGACGGATTCCATCGCGCGTTGCGCGAGATCGACGCGTTCGTCGGCCGCTGGCTCGAGCTGCTCGAGCCTCGCGACCTGCTCGTGCTCACCGCTGATCACGGCTGCGATGTGACTATGCCGCACACCGACCACACTCGCGAGCACGCGCCGCTGCTGGCCGTCTTCGACGGTCACAGTTCGGCTCGACACGACGGGCCGCTGTCCGATGTCGGCGCCAGCGTGTTGAACTGGCTGACCGGACGGGAGACCAGCGCGCTGCCGGGCCAGCCATTCACCCGAGACCGATCGTTGGTCGGATAGCCTGCCGCCGCGCGCGCAACGTGCCCGAGCTACCTGAGGTCGAAACCATCCGCCGCCAGCTCGCGCCCGAGCTGGAGGGACGCACGATCGAGACGGTCGAGATTCTCGATTGGCGCTGGACGCGGCCGCTGGCAGCGGAGACTGTGCGGGCGGGACTGGCCGGTTCGCACGTGAGGCGGATCTCGCGCGCGGGCAAGTACCTGATCTGGGAGCTCTCGGACGAGCGCTATCTGCTCATGCATCTGCGCATGACGGGAGCGCTGCTGTTCGACCCGCCCGAAGAGCCGCCGCACGTCCGAGCGCGCTTCACGCTCACCGGCGCCCACCGCTTGGTCTACGTTGATCCTCGCCGCTTCGGCACTGGCCATCTGCTGATCGGGCGCGACGGGCGCGACGCCTACCTGCAGGCGCGGCTCGGTGCCGAGCCTTTCACGCCCGAGTTCACCGCCACGTATCTCCAGCGACTTGCCCGCGGGCGCGTCGCTCCGGTGAAGGCCTTCCTGCTCGACCAGCGCCGCGTCGCTGGCGTCGGGAACATCTACGCCGACGAGGCGCTGTTCCGCGCCGGCATCCATCCTCTGCGCCCCGTTGGGCGGCTCACCAGCCCGCAGTGGGTGCGGCTGCGCGATGCGATCGAGGCGGCGCTGAACGAGGGCATCGACGCCAAAGGCGCCTCAATCGACGACTTCCGCCATCTCGACGGTGAACGCGGCTCGTTTCAGGACCGTTTCCTCATCCATCTCCGTGCCGGCGAGCCGTGCGTGGTGTGCGGAGGCACAGTGCAGAAGATCGTCGTTGGGGGGCGCGGGACCTACGTCTGCGAGCGTTGCCAACCCCGGCCGCGGCGCCGTCGGGTCGCTCGCGCGGTGAGTGCGGCGGACGTCCGGAGCCGGTGACCGGCGATCGCTCTACGTCGGCTCGCAGCCAGGTCGCCACCAGACCGCCGCCCTGGAGCGCGAGGGCGGTCGCAGCTAGGCCGCGCGCAGACCCTTGAGCCGGCCTAGGCGATCGGCGGCCACGAGATCGTCGAGTCCGCCGAGGTTCTCGCCGCCGATCACGATCTGGGGGAACGTGGTCATTCCGGTCCTGCTCGCGAGGGCCGCGCGGCCGTCCGGGTCCTTTGCCAGATTGATCTCTTCGTAAGCGATCCCGCGGCGGCCAAGAAGCGCCTTGGCGGTGACGCAACGCGCGCAATGATCGGTGGTGTAAATGGTTACGGGTGCCATTGCTTCAGAAAGTATAGTGGTAAAGCTTGGGTACGTGGCGGCGGTCGGACTCCGACCTCGCTGAGAACAGCATGCCGGGGCCACTCAAGACGGAAGCGATCGTGCTGCGCTCCATCCGGTATGGCGAAGCCGATCGCATCCTTCACCTCTATACCCCGCACTACGGCCGTGTGCCCGCGATCGCGAAGGGGGCGCGCCGATCCCGCAGCCGCTTCGGGGCCCGTCTCGAGCCCTTCTTCCACATCAAGACCCTGCTCCACGAGGGCCGCGGGGAGCTGATGACCGTGACCAGCGTCGACACGCTTGCGCCACATGCATCGCTGCGCGACCACGCGAGCACGCTCGACGCCGCGGCACGGGCGTGCGATGCGGTCAGCCGCTTGTTCGAGACCACCGAGCCACATCCGGAGGTGTTTCGCCTGCTCGCCAACGAGCTGGTGCTCCTCAGCGCTGACGCACGCCAGGCTCGGGCGGCGAACGGGCTGGCGTTTCGGATGAAGCTCTTGCTGGCTGCCGGGATCGTCCCGCAGCTCGCCGCCTGCGCCGCCTGCGGGGAGGGCGAGCATCTTCAAGGCTTCTCGGCCGCGGCTGGGGGTGTCGTCTGCAACTCGTGCGAGGCGGCGTCGTTTGCCCTCGATGAGGAGTCCTACCGGTTCCTGCTTGACGCGCTGGGCCGCTCGCTCGCCGACGTGCCCGACGCTTCGGATCGGGCGCTGCGCCAAGCCGAACGAGCGATCACCGAGACAGCTGAGCACCACGCTCACGTCCGGCTTCGCCCGCTGTTGCGGACGTGGTGAACTCCCTCGTTGCCGCCATAGGGATCGTGCGGTGGTGGGTCGTCGAGCCCGCGGAGCAGCCCGGTGACGGCTTGGTCAGCTGGTGATGGGCTCGGCCAGGGCGTCCTCTACGCCAGCGGCGGCGAAGACGGGCATCGACTCCGCGACGACTTGGGAGTGTTCGTTAGCGTCGATAGCGATGATGCGTCCGCAGCGCATTTGGACGATATGCACGCCGTGGTTGGCGTAGGGAGAGCCGTCGGGCAGTGTCTGGGTGGCGTTCCAGCGGATGATTACGGTGGTGTCATTGGGGAGGCTTTGACCCAGCCGTCCTGCACCGTGAGCTTGAGAGTCGGCCCCAGCCGACCGAGCCAAACCAGCGGCGGAGCGCCTCCTTGTCATGGCGTTCGCCGCCCAGGGCATGATGGCCGCCGAAGCGGTGATGCACGTCCGGCGTGCAGTTCTTCAGTAAAGCCTCGTAGTCGTGGTCGTTGACGCGCTCGAAGTTTCGGGGGGCGATGCGTTTGACGATCGCGTGGTACATAGCTTCTGCACGGAATTGGTGCGGACGAATACTGGCAGCCTCAATTCGAGCGGGCAGCGGCGAGAACCTCTCGTCGCCGGACCTGGGCCGGCGCCGTCCGTCGAGCGTCGTCTTACGTTCAGACCAACAGCGCCCGACCGTCGAATCCCCGCCAGCCAGCAGGTCTTGCTTGAGCCGGATGCTCGGAAACCGGCCCGTCCGGCTCTGACGCGGGCCGGCGTCGTGAGGCGCTGGCCTCCTCACGAAATGGATCGACTGCCCTCTGCAGATGCACGAGTTCGACGATCAACACGAGGCGCTCCGTCGGGCGATGGGCTGAAGCTGCTCGGCAGCTGGGCTGCCATCCTCGAGAACGCCGGCACCGCAAAGGCGATGAGAGGGAGCTCGGCGTGACGAGATCGGCGTTCGAGGCGTCGGTGGCCGAGGTCCGTTCGGGCGCGGAGGCTGAGACGGTGGCTGAGGCGCTGTACGGGCAGCTCACCGGCGCGGAGCGACTGGGTCTGCTCGATGGCGATGAGGACTTCTGGCCCGGCTTCCAGGAGATGATCGAGGAGGGTTACAACCTGAAGCCGATTGTCCACGGCGCCGTGCAGCGCCTGGGCATTCCCGGCCTGCGCTTCAGCGACGGCCCGCGCGGGGTGGTGATGGGTAAGTCGACCGCGTTCCCGGTCTCCATGGCGCGCGGTGCCACCTGGGACGTGGAGCTTGAGGAGCGGATCGGCGAGGCCATTGGGGCCGAGGCGCGCGCCCAGGGCGCCAACTTCTTCGGGGGTGTGTGCATGAACGTGCCCCGTCACCCGGCGTGGGGCCGGGCGCAGGAGACCTACGGCGAGGATCCAATCCTGTTGGGCGAGATGGGGGCGGCGCTTGTGCGCGGCAGCCAGCGTCATGTGATGGCCTGCGCCAAGCACTACGCGCTGAACTCCATGGAGAACGCACGCTTCAGCGTCGACGTCGCCTGCGAGGAGGCAACTCTGCACGAGGTCTATCTGCCGCACTTCCGCCGCGTGGTCGAGGACGGCGTGTCCGCGATCATGAGTGCCTACAACTCAGTCAACGGCGAGTGGTGCGGTCAGAACGAGCCGCTGCTGACTGGAGTCCTACGCGAGCAGTGGGACTTCCGAGGCGTCGTGGTATCGGACTTCGTCTGGGGCCTGCGCGATGCGTTGCTGTCGCTGCGGGCCGGCCTCGACGTCGAGGCGCCGTTTCGCCAGCAGCGCGCGCGGGAGTTGCCCGCCGCACTAGCGGACGGCCGCGCAAACTGGGCTGACGTCGAGCGCGCCGGGCGGCGCATCCTTGCCACGCAACTGCGCTACGCCGCCGCCCTCGAGACACCGGCCCCCTATGAGGAGGTGGTGGTCTCGCCGGAGCATCGTGCGCTCGCCCGCGAGGCGGCCTCGCTGGCGATGGTGCTGGTGCGCAACGAGCCCGTCGACGGCTCTCCGGCGCTGCCGCTCGACGCCACGGGCCTGCGGACGTTGGCGGTGATCGGTCGGCTGGCCGACGAGCCGGGCACCGGCGATCACGGCTCCTCGGACGTCCGTGCCCCGGAGGTGGTCACGCCGCTCGCCGGGCTGAAGGCCGCGCTGCCGGAGGTCGAGATCCGCCACCTCGCCGCCGACGACCCGGCCGCCGCGGGCGCGCTGGCCGCCGACTGCGACGCGGCGGTCATCGTGGCCGGCTTCAGCGCTGCCGACGAGGGCGAGTTCGTCGACCCCGAGGCGTTCGGCCGTCCGTACATGCGCGCGCTCTACCCGCCGGCACCCGACCGCGAGCTCGCCGAACGGCTGATCGGCGACCAAGCGACGTCGCAGGCTGGCCGCGCCGCCGTCGGCGGCGACCGCGCGCGGCTCACGCTTCGCCCAGTTGACGAGGAGATCATCGCCGCGGTCGCGGGCGCCAACCCGCGCACGGTCGTTGCCGTGCGGGCGGCCGGGGCAGTGCTCATGGAGAACTGGCGGGAATCTGTCCCGGCTGTCCTCGTGGCCTGGTACTCCGGCATGCAAGGCGGCCACGCGCTCGCCGACGTCCTGCTTGGCCATGTCGACGCCACCGGGCGACTGCCGTTCGCTATCCCCGCCGACGAGGCGCACCTGCCGCCGTTCGATCGCCACGCGTCGGCCATCAGCTACGACCGGTGGTACGGCCAGCGGCTGCTCGACCACCTCGGCGTGCCCGCGTCATACCCGCTCGGGTACGGGCTCTCCTACACCACCTTCGAGTTCGATGGGGCCGCCGCCGAACTGACCGGGCCGGAAACCGTTCGCATGCGCACCACCGTCCACAACACCGGCGACCGCGACGGCCGCCACGTCGTCCAGGTGTACGGCGTGCGACTCGACGGCGAGCGGGCCGGCGAGCGAGCGCTGCTCGGCTTCGCGCGCGCGCGGGTTCAGGCCGGCGGCTCCAAGGAGATTGTGCTGGGCGCGTCACTGCGGCCGCTCGGCCGCTGGGATCCGAGCGCCCGCCAGCTGCGAATACCCGCCGGGCCAATCCGCCTAGAGGTCGCGAGCTGGGCCGGGGACCCGGATCGCCAAGAGGCTGAGTTGATGCTGCCCTAAGCCATCCGCGCTTCGGCGCCTCGGGGCTGCGCGAAGCTGCCGTCCGTCAGGGCGCCGAGACGTTCTATGGCGCAGCGTCAGCCTGCTCGATCGCCTAACGGCGGTGGAAGCTTCGCCTCCCGAATGCATGTCGCAACACTTCTGACAGGCGATCTGCTGGTGCGGGCGCGAGCGCGGCTCAGCGATGGGCGGCGAGAGCGGACGGGAGGCGTGCGCAGCGCGCTCAGTCGCGATCGTGTGTCCGCGGGTCTAGGGGGCTTGCTTCGTCGCGGCGTCTCGGTCTTCGTAGGTGGGCAGGCGAGTCTGCAGTCCACTGAGGTTCAGAAGGACCGCTGCTGCTGTTCCGCCGGGCGCGACTACCGCGAGCTGTCGATGCTCGCGCTGCAGGCGGCTGTGCGTTTCGACCAGCGCGCCGAGCCCGCTCGAGTCGATGAATTCCAGCTGGCTGAGATCGACCACAACATGATGTCCTGGTTTGGCGGCGGCGTCCGATAGTGCTGAGCGAAACTCGGGAACGCGCGTGGCGTCCAGCTCTCCCTCTGGAGCGATGAAGATGGCGTGGGTCACCGGAGACCTTGGCTTACCTCAGGGGGTAATTACCCAGCCAGCGCGTGCCGACGCGCACCGCGTGAGGTCGTGGTGAAGCGCTGGCGAGTCCCGATTGCCCAGCGGGCTCCAGGTGTGCTCGCTGCGACGGCGTGGGAGAGCTGTGCCGCGATCACGGCGCAATCCAGCTCGCAGGCGAGGCGCTTGAGCCCACGGCTGAACTCAGAGACGTCCTCGACCCGGTTGCCGGTCGGCCGCTCGCCCCGCATGAGCTGCAGGTAATCGACGACGATCGGCCGCAGGTTGTCGTGGCGGACAGCACTCTGCCGCGCTTAGGGCGCCCGCCGATTCACGCGCGCTGCGACAACTTCGCAACGAGAACGGGGAAGGGGGTCGGCACGCTGTCAGAATCGGATCGAGCATGACCGAGCAGCTTGTTGTGGGATACGACCATCCTGCGGGCCCGGTGGCCGAGGCCTTCGCGGTGCGGATCGAGGCACGCGAGCGCGCCGAGCTCTCGCTGCTCGCGACCCGGTCTTATCCCGCGATACGCGCGCATCCCGAAGCACCATGCGGCTTGCGCACCCCGTTTCAGCGCGACCGCGACCGGATCGTGCACAGCAAAGCGTTCCGGCGGCTGAAGCACAAGACGCAGGTGTTCGTGGCGCCGAGCGGCGATCACTACCG
>JAFAZV010000082.1 GCA_019239445.1 Solirubrobacterales bacterium | reverse complement strand
GCGCGCGCCGAGCAGGATCCCGATCCCCAGGAACAGCCACGCCGCGAGCGCGAAGCGCCGGGTGACGGAGATCCATTCCGAGCCGAGCCGTCCACTCACGAGCGCGCCGAGCGCGAACGCGAATGGCACCGTCAGCAGCGTGTAGCCCGAGTAGAGCATCGGGGGGTGGAACATCATGCTCGGGTGAAGTAGCAGCGGATCCAGGCCGGCACCCTGGACCGGCGGATTGGCGCTGGTCGCGAACGGGTTGGCGAGGAACACCATCAGGGCGGTGAAGAACGCG
This sequence comes from Solirubrobacterales bacterium, assembly GCA_019239445.1. Classification (GTDB taxonomy): domain Bacteria; phylum Actinomycetota; class Thermoleophilia; order Solirubrobacterales; family Solirubrobacteraceae; genus Palsa-465. The sequence continues at coordinate 47,692 of JAFAZV010000082.1, read as the reverse complement.
CCGAAGCCGAGCAGCACCGCGGTGGCGTAGGGCGCGATCTCGCGTACGCGATTTCGAGTCAGGAACAGGATCAAGCTCGACCACAGCGAGAGGAGGAACACCCACAGGAGCAGGCTCCCCTCCTGGGAGGACCAGGCGGCGGTGGCCTTGTAGAACGCCGGCGTAGTCGTCGACGAGTGGCCGGCGACCAAGTTGAACGAGAAGTCAGAGCGCAGGAACGCCGCCTCCAGGATCGCGAAGGCGAGCACCGTCACGCCCGCCAGCGCGTACACGGCCCGTCGTCCCGAGTCGACCCATTCCGGCCGGCGCGCCCGCGCGCCGTACAGCGACGCGCCGATCCCGTACAAGGCCACCAGCAGCCCCAGGATCAGCAGTGCTCTACCGACCAGCGCCATCTAGTAGGACGAGCTCGCGGCTTGATACTTCGACGGGCACTTCGTCGTCAGCGAGTCCTGCTCACCGATTAAGCCGCTCGCCTGTTGATGGACGGTCACCAGGACCCCGCGCCCGGCGCGAAACGGATCTGGCACCACACCTGTGTAGCGCACCGGGACGGAGACCTTGAGCTTGGGGTCGCGGACCCGGAACAGCAGGGCCTCGCCTTGATGGCGCACCGAGCCGTCGAGCACGGTTCCGGCGAGGATGTAGGACTGGCCTGGGTGCGCCCGCGCCAGCAGCTGTGACGCCGTGACCTCGTCCCGCCCGGCGCTGAAACTCGTCCACACGAGCGCCGAGGCCAGCAGAAGCGCCGCCGTCAGGGCGACGACGAGGCGGATCACACGCTTGCGACTTGGGTCCATGTCTTTTCCGATTTTCCCACAGGCTCACCGCCGTTCCGCGCAGCTCCCCGCTGAGCGCGGGCTCATCGGTGCGGAAGGAAGCGCCGGGGATTAGCGTCAGGTTAGGAGCCAGGAGTGAGCGCCGCGCGCGCGAAACCACTCCCTAGAACGGGCGTTAGAGGTAAGCGACGTGAGGCTCAAAACGAAACCAGCGGAGATGCGGACCGGCCGCCGGCCGCGGCAGCACCCAGGGCGCGCGCTGCCGGGGTCCACCGCTCCGGCCCAGGCGCCGGCCGCGAAGCATCCCCACGGCCGCCGGCGCGAGCTCGGCTCGCCGCAGGACCAGGCGCTCTACACCTGCGGCTGCGGCTTCGTGTTCGAGGCGCCGGTCTCGACCTCGGTCGGCTGCCCGCTCTGCGGCGACACCCAGGCCTGGTAACCGCTCGAAGAGCCGGGAGGCCACGCTTCCCCCGAGGGGTGTTTGGATCTCACTCGCGGTATACGCACAGCGAGATCCGAAGACCTACGCAAACCTCATCCTCGCTCACCTCCGCCGGGCCGCGGGCAAACGTGCTTCAATCCCCGCCGGAGGCGCTTCCTACGCTGCTGGAGGAACAGTTGAAACGAGTCGTCGTCGGTGCCGTGGTCCTAATCGCCCTGGCGATCCCGTCGCTCGCGAGTGCCGCCGGCAGCGTCCAGCATCTGCACTTCCACGCCGGCCCGTACAACATCACGCCAGGCGCGAACCTGATCCTGCTCGACACCAACCAGGTGCCCAAGCCGCATCAGGACGGGTTCATGGTCCGGATGGCGCCGAACCTCCACTACGCACTGCCGAACGGCAAGTGCTGCGGCTCGATCCCCCGGGTCGACGTGGTCCACCTCCACCACGGCGTGTGGCTGAGCAACGGGCAGGCCGGCGCCGGCGAGGGCAACGGCTACACGCGGAGCTTCTACCCGTTCATGGCGGCCGGCGAGGAGAAGACGGTCTACGAGATGCCGCGCGGCTACGGCTATCCGATCGGCAAGAACGACTTCTGGGTCCTCAACTACATGATCCACGACCTGACATCGCAGCCGGCGCGGGTCTACATCACCTATGACATCGACTTCGTCCCCGCCTCTTCCCCCGACGCCGCGAGGATCAAGCCCGTCCACCCGATCTGGATGGACGTCCAATCGCACCACATCTACCCGGTCTTCGACGTCCACCGCTACAGCGGCCAGAACGGCAAGTTCACCTACCCGGACATGGCGAAGAACCCCTACCACGGCGGCCCGCCGCTGAACCAGTTCACGGTCGACCACCCCGGCACGTTGGTGGGGACCGCAGGGCACGTGCATCCCGGCGGGCTCTACGACGAGCTCGACCTGATCCGTCCCGGTGCCACGCCGCGTGGCGGCGCGATCCGCGGACCCGTTGCCAACTCGGTCCGCCTGTTCCGCTCCTTTGCGCACTACTTCGATCCCCGCGGGCCGATCTCGTGGGACATGGCGATGGGCGCAACGGCGCCGGACTGGCGCCCCCATCTGAATGCCGGCGACACGCTGCGAATCAGCGCCACGTACGAGACCAAGCGCGCCTCCTGGTATGAGTCGATGGGGATCATGGTCGCTTGGGAGGCGTGGGACGATCAGAGCGGCACGGATCCATTCAGCCATCGCCTCGACCAGAAGGACCACGTCACCCACGGTCACCTGGCCGAGAACAACCACCATGGTGGCTCCCAGCAGCTGAACGTGAAGCTGAGCAAGTTCCGCACCTGCTTCACCCACAAGGTCGTGATCGGGGGGTTCCGCTACACCCCCGGCGACTTCGCCTCGACCGGCAGCGATCGCTGCACGCCGACGATCCGGCGCGGCCAATCCCTGACGTTCGTCAACGACGATTCGCTCGCAGACGGCAAGTTGGGGTTCCCGCTGCCGGGGCAGCCGGCACCAGCGACGTTCCTCGACTACATCCACTCGATCTTCCACAGCGTCACGGCGTGCCAGTACCCGTGCGGCCTGGACACCGGCATCTCGTATCCGCTCGCCAACGGCGCCGGGAACTACGACTCCGGTCAGCTCGGGCCCGACACGCCCGCCGTGGGCAAACTGAGCTGGAGCACGCCGACGAGCCTGAAGCCGGGCACCTACACCTACTTCTGCCGGATCCACCCCTTCATGCGAGGCGTGTTCCGGGTGATCAGGTAGCGGCCGCGTCCTCGGTGTCGTGTGCGGCGGCGGCGCGGGCCTCCGCCGGAGCCGCGGGAACCTCGTCGACCGGCAACAGCTCCTCCAGGCTCTCGCCGAGCCAGCCGATCAGCTTCCACACATCGCGCATCTGTTCACGGTCGGCCACGATCCCGAAATCGAGGTGGCCCTCGTAGCTCATGACCGTGATGTTGAGCCCCATGCCGTCGGTGATCACCGATACCGGGTAGTTCGCCACCAGCCGGGCGCCCGCCATGTAGAGCGGGAGCTGCGGCCCAGGAACGTTGGAGACGACGAGGTTCCAGATCGGCTTGCGCGCGGCGGCGAGCGAGAACGTGATCCGCGAGGCCCGCGCGAACACCGCCGGCGGGATGAACTGGGTTGCGTCCTGGAGCAGGTCGGCCGGCATTGCCTTGTGGCGCTCCTTGACCAGCAGCATCGCCTCGTGCGTGCGCCGCAGGCGCTCGACTGGATCATCCACGTTCGTGAACAGCGGCACGCTCAACATGCCGATTCGATTGCCATAGGTGCCGGCCTGTTCCTCGCTCCGCACCGACACGGGTACCTGCGCGACGAGCGGTGCGTCGGGCAGATCGTCGTGTTCGATCAGCCAGCGCCTGAGCGCGCCGGCGCAGACCGACAAGACGACGTCGTTGACCGTGCAGCCGTGCGCATTCTTGACCGCCTTGACCTCGCTCAGCCCGAGCGCTCCGAAGGCGAAGCGCCGGTGCGGGGACACACGGCCGTTGAACGACGTGCGCGGAGGCGTGAGATCGGTGTGCTCGAGCACGCGCGGCTCACCGCCGCGCAGCAGCCGCGCCAGCCGGGCCGACGTGCGCCCGAGCGTCTTCACTCCCGGCAGCTGCGCGAACACGGCGACATCCTCGATGTTCGGCAGCGTCGAGGGCAGCGCGCGAGCCACGCGCAGGCCGTAGCGCGGCGCCCCGAGCACCCCGCGCACGAGCATCTCGGCCTCACCGGGATCGCGCTCCGGAAGGCCCATCGTCTCCGGTGGCTCGGGCGGGAGCTCCCAACCTTCGGGCGAGAGATCGAGCAGCACGCCCATGATCTCCGCTCCCGACATCCCGTCGATCACGGCGTGATGGATCTTGGTCATCACGGCCACGTGCCCGTCGGCCAGGCCATGGATGACGTAGACCTCCCACAGGGGACGAGTGCGATCGAGCGGGCGCGAGAAGATCCGCGCCACCTGCTCGGCCAGCTTCTCGTCCGTCGGCGGCGGCGCTAGCGCCAGTTCGCGCACGTGATACTCGAGATCGAAGTCGGGATCGTCGATCCAGTACGGGTAGTCGAGCCCGAGCGGAACCTGCTTGAGGCGCCAGCGGAACGGCGGCAGCAGGGGCAGCCGCTCGGCGATCATGTTGTGGATATCGGCCAGCTCGAGCCGTCCATTGGGACGCGTGCTTGGGTCCAGCACGGCGACGGCGCCGACGTGGCCCGCCTGACGGGAGCTCTCGAGGGCAAGGAACTGCGCGTCGAGGCTGGTCAGCTGGCGCAAGGGTCCCTCTCCACACGGAGCAGTCTAGTGCCGCGAATCGGAAAGCCGGCATGAGCCCAACCCGGCGCGAAGCCAGGCGCCGTCCGCGCCGCAAGCTCCCGGCGGCGTCGTCGTGATCGCGGTGCTCGGCGGCCTCGGCGCCGCCACAGCCTGGGCCATATCGATGCTCTGCTCGTCGCGCTCGAGCCGGATGATGGAACCCGTCTGCGTGGTTGCGTGGGTGATGGCAATCGGCCTGGTGCTGACTGCGCCGATCGCGCTCGTCCACGGCGTCCCGTCGCGCGTGACCGGCTCCGCGGCTGGATGGCTCGCCCTCGCCGGCGCAGGCAATGTCGCCGGCCTGATCCTCACCTACGCTGCGCTGCGCATCGGCCAGGTTTCCCTGGTCGTGCCGCTGACCTCGACCGAGGGCGCTATTGCGGCGGTGATTGCGCTGCTGGCGGGTGAGACGCTCCAACCGGCGGTCGGCGTGACACTCGCCGTAATCGTCCTCGGGGTCGTCCTGTCTTCGCTGCCGACCGCCGAGGCTGACCTCGCGAGCGACGCTGCCGGCCGCACACGCGACGTCGCCGGCCGCCTACGCCACACACGCGCGGCGGCCCTGGCGCTGATCGCCGCATTGTCGTTCGGGGCCAGCCTCTACGCGACTGCCCGCGCCGGCGCCGAGGTGCCGTCCGCGTGGGTGGTCCTGGCCGCGCGTCTCGTGGGGACGGTCGCGCTCGCGCTGCCACTCGGCCTCGCGGGCAAGCTCCGGCTGCCCAGACGCGCCGTCCCGCTCGTGCTGGCGGCAGCGGTGGGCGAGGTTGTGGGCTTCTTTTCCTTCATCCTGGGCTCCAGGCACGGGATCGCGATCACCGCCGTCGTGTCCTCCCAGTTCGCTTCGCTGGCCGCGATCGGGGCGTATTGGTTGTTCGGCGAACGTCTCACCCGGATCCAGCTGGCCGGCGTCTGCACCGTGATCCTGGGCGTCGCGGCGCTCAGCGTCTTGAGAGCCTGACCGCGCGAGCGCGCGAGCGGCTTGGGGCGAAGCGGGCCTCGAGCGACAGCGACGGATTCAGCGCCCGAGGATTCGCACAAGCTCGCGCGCACGCGTCGGCAAAGCGCTCAGCAGCGAGCGTGTGTCGGCGAGGCCGGCTCGCAGCGCCTCGTCGCCGACCTCGACCGGGAGCATGGAATCCTGCAGCTCACCGATCCATTGATCGGCCCGTTCGACCGCGTGACTGGCGGCTTCGATCAGCGCCGCCGGGCCATGCGGGCGCGAGGGTGCAGCGGGCAGGCTCCCGTCCCGCTCGGCCAGCGCGTGGCGCGAAACGAACTCGGTGGCGGTTCGCCGGGCGCGGGCGTAGGCGGCCTGCACTGGAGCGAACAGCGTCTCTTCGAGCTGGTCGGCGAGGTTCGCGTCCACCTGCTCGTACGCCTCACTCAGGTAGTCGAGCGCTAGCCCGATCTGGCTTGCAGCCAGTCCCAACTCACGAAGGATGCGCTCTCGCGCCTGCGCGGTCGTATACGACACCGCCCTGAGGTTACCCGCCCGACCGGGGCCGACGGTGCAACAGCGTGAACGATCAGCGCGGATCCTCGCGGTCGACGTTCCAGTACCGCAGGACTTCGGCGCGTTCGCCTTCCACATCTGGCCAGGGCGAGACGCTGAAGCGCGTGATCGTGCGCTGGCCACCTTCGTGGTCGCCGTAGAGGAGGTCCACGAAGATGCGCTCGCCCTTGCCGGCCGCCACGCGCAACGCGTCGTAGTCGCGGTCCCCCCGGTCGCGAATCGCTCCTTGCCAGAAGCCCGAGTCTCCGGCCGGGATGTACAGGTCACGCTGCTGCCGGCGGAAATCGCCCAAGTCGGGGCGTTCGTTACTTGAACCCGGCACCGTCTGGGCACGCCAGCCATGGATCACGGCCAGTCCGTTTCCGCCGTTGCGAACCGCGATGGCGACGTAGACGTTGCCCTGCGCGTAGCGAATTGCGCCGCCGTGGCCCGGCACGGTCAGTATCTCCCCGTCGCCGAAGCCCACGCGCTCGACGGGATCGTCCTCGCGCGACGGAATCAAGAGGGGCCGCAGTCCAGCCAGCAACGAGCGCTCCGCCACGCGCGCCGAACGGTTAGCCGACCTCACCGAGCTGAATGTCGCCACCGCCAGCACGAGCGTTCCACCAGCGGTGGCGAGGGAGGAGATCGTCACCCAGTCCGCCATCTGCGTCGATGCTAGTTGGGCGGGCAGCAGCGGCGCACGTTGCACGCGAGTGCCACGGCGCGCGCCCACGGTCGTCGAGCGCCGGCGCCACCACGAGCGCGCACGGTCGTCGAACGCCGGCGGCGGCCTGGCTTGCCCGCCTCACGCGCCGCAACTCCTGTACCTACGCCGTGTTCTGTGCCCTCGACAATCCAACCTCGGGAAAAGGGAGGCTTATGACTCGCACCCGAACGATCGTCGCTGTAATCACAGCGATGGCTCTTGCCGTGCCCGGTGTTGCCAGCGCGGCGACGTCGAAGGTGACGGGTGGAACGACCCAGATCAGTGTCTCGGCCGCGGCCGCGAAAGTGCTCAGTGACAACCACATCACGGCTACGCCGCTGGCACCGGCCACCGCGTCGGGAACGACTTTCACGTTCCCCATCACGGGCGGATTCCTCAACACGAATACTCTGCGCGGCGTGATTCGTCACTCGGGCGGGCTTTCACTGTCAAACGGCACGCGGACCGTCAACGTCCGCCGGCCGACAATCGTTTCTGACCGCAGCGGTGTTTCACTCTTGGCGCTCGTGCGGGGGCGCACGATCAAGGTCTGTCACCGTTACGGTGCGCGTCACCTGCGTCTGCGGTGCATTTCTGTCACTCGGTTCGCGACGGTTCGCGTCGCGCGGATCACCAACGTGAGCCTCAGCAACGGCACCGCCACCGGTACGGTGAAGATCACCGCGGCGACGGCGGGGCTGGTCAACCAGCTCGCGGGTAAGCACGTGGTCTCGGCCGGCGCCACGCTCGGCACGGCCACGGTCAAGCCGACGCTGAAGTAGCAGTCGATTCTTCTCGAGCGCTAGCCCGGCGAGCCAGGGACGGCTGCCGGGTTGCGCCCGAGCTCGTGAGCGCGCAGCTCGCCATTGGCCGACGGGTTTGCGTTCTGCTGACCGGCTGGTTTGCGTTCTGCTGACCGGCGGGTTTGACGTCTTCAGCGCAGGGAAGCCCGCCCTCATGTCCATCGGCTCGATCCCTGGGCCTCCGCCCGGGCCAGGCACTCCGCCGCCCGCGCCGCCGAGCCCGGCGCCACCCGCGCCAGGCCCCGACCCGGCGCCTCCGACGCCCACGCCCGGCCCGGCGCCGCTTCCACCAAACCCGAACCCGCCAGCCATCTGAGTCGGCGCCGCCGCACGCCGGCGGCGTGACGCGCACGCCGACGAGGACCTGCGGACGTCCGACCTGCACGATCCCTGGCACCCGGACGGCGCCCCAGGGTTTCGCCCCAAGCCGCCGAACAGTTCGTGGTTCGTTCGCAACTGGCGCAAGGAGTGGAACGAGTGGAAAGCTTCGAACCAGGCCGTCCTACCGTCGATCGGCATCCCAAGCGGCGCTCGCCCGGCACGCAGTTCTCGATGCTCGGCCATCGCCGCGCGCGGCCAGCCGAAGACGACCCGAGGCCCAACGGCAACCGGGTCCTGCCGAGGTTTCCGATCAACCGGCAGGGCTACGACTGCGATTCCGTCGACGCCCACGTGGCCGACCTCGAGGCGGAGCTTGCCGACCTCAAGCGGCAGCTTGCCGGCGCACGGGCGCAGGCCTCCGCGCGGGATGAGGTCGCGGTCGAAATCGATCGCATCGGTGAGCAGACGTCCTCGATCCTGGTCGCCGCGCACGACGAGGCCCAGCACACGATGCGGCTCGCCCAGACGCACGCCAACACGGTTATCGCGGATGCCGCCTCCTACGCAGCCGCACTCAGCGAGGAGGCGAAGCTCCAGGTACAGGCCTTGGAGGCGGAAATGATGTCCCTCTCGCAGGCCCGCCAGCGTCTGATCGACGACGTGCGTCGGACGGCGGCGGCGCTGAGCGCGCTCGCCGACGACGGTTCGCGGCCGCTCCTCGACGCACCCTCCCAGTAGGCGCCAGCCGCGTCCGCGGCCGGCGTCGTCGTCAGCGTCGAACCATCATCCGTTGCCGGCGTTCGCGCCGAGGCTGTTCAGCCACGCCCGGACCGCAAGACCCGCGGGAGTGGCCTGACCCTCGGTGTATCCAGTCGTAGCCTTCGCCAGCGTCACGCCCGACAGCGTCGCCCACCCGAACTCGATGGCGGTCCCGGACGCCGCATAACGGGCGATCGGCTGACCCTGCTGGACCACGCTCCCCACGGGTGCGATGCCGGTGATCTGCTCGGAGACGTACTGCATCTTTCCCGCGTCTGGACCCTCGAGCAACTCGTAGTAAACGAGCGGCTGCCCGGCGTACCAGTCCGGGAGCACGCCAAGGATCTTGACCCGGCACGGCGCCAGAATCGGCGCCCCGACCGGCATCGTCGCGTCGATGCCCTGGTCGGTCCGGCCCCAGACGCTGACGTACTGCAGCGGGTTGATATAGCGCGCGTTCGTCGTTCGCACCGCGACCAGCTCCAATCGCAGCTCGGACCTGATCTGCTCGAGCGACGGCGCGTGCGCGTTCACGTCCCCGACCGGCGCGTTTGGCTGGACGGCCACGCCCTGGTCGCCGGCGACCGGCTCAATCGCCTGCGGCCGTGCTCTGCGCGGTGAGTCCGACTGAGCGCTTCCGGAGCTGGCCGAGCTGGCCGAGCTGGCCGAAGCGCCGCCGCCGGCCGCCGCCGACCCAGCGCCGGCCGACGCCGAGGCCGAGCTCGAGACGTGACTGCTCGCGCCGCACCCGGCGAGCACCAGCACGACGCCTGAGACCACGAGGGCGGGCACGACAACTCGCCGATGCCCCATGAGCGCATGCAACCAGTCAAACATTCCGCTGTCCTCGCACGATTGAACGGCGCCGGCGCCTCCATGGTCAGCAGCTAACGTCTTCCAGGCCGCCGCTGCGCGCATAAGCTAACAGCCACTTCTGGCGTGGGCGACGGTCCAAAGGCAACGGCCAGCGAGCTGAGGAGAACGACCTGCGATGTGTGACTTCGACGAGCACCAGAGCCTGCCACCACTTGCCGAGGATCAATATGCGTTGGACACGCCTCGCGTGCGCAGCTTCGTCGCGGCCGTGCGCGAGCGCATTCGCGCTGCAGAATCGCCCCGCCAGGCCTGCGAGCTCGTCAGCCCCGTGTTCGCCGAGCTGCTCGCGGATCCGGATTGGCTCCCTTCCGAGCACCAGGCGCCCTCGAGCGCGAGCGGCATGGGCGGCGGCATCGGGCAGTGGCTCGCGTTCCGCGCCGCCGACCGGTCGTTATCGCTGTTCAGCCTCGTCGTGCCGAGCGGCGCGATGACGCCGGTGCACGATCACCTGGCTTGGGGACTTGTCGGCGTATACCGGGGAAACCAGGATGAGGAGTTCTACCGGCCGGTCACCGGCGGCCTCGAGGTCTTGCGCCGGCGGCCGCTCGAACCCGGTGACTTCTACGCGCTGCTACCGCCGCGCGACGACGTCCACCGCGTACGCACGACCTCGCCGGAAACCTCCGTCTCCGTGCATCTGCTGGCAAACGACACCGGCTGTGTCTGGCGCCACACCTACGACGAACAGACCGGTGAGCCGAGGCCGTTCCGCTCGGGCTATGTCAACGCCGACTGCGTCGAGGAGCCCCGAGCCTCTGACTGATGCGCAAAGACGTCAGCGACGGCGCCGCAGGATCGCATAACCGGCCCCAAGCGCGGCGGCCATCGGTAAGCCGACGACGCCCGTCGCCGCCGTCGCGCCCAGCGCGACGTACACCGCCGCGTCCTGCCCGGAGTCCTTACCCGCGACGTCCTTGGCTTCGGCCCAGATGTCCTCAGCCTCCTCACGCGTGCGAGCCGCCGCCTTTGCGACCAGGCTTCCGGCGTCGTTGAGCGCGTCGCCCATCGCCCGGCCGGCGGACTGGCCGGCGGACGCGACGGTGTGAACTGAATCTGCTGCCATTGCTGCTCCTTATGTCGCTGTGGTCCGATACTTCCCGTTTCCCGCGCCGAGGGCGCGACTGATCGCGACCGACGCTAGTGCGGCGGCGGCGCACAGCACCAGGCCGAACGGCGTGGGCGGCGCGAGCCCAAGGAAGCTCTGCACCGGCGGGACGGTCAGCGCGGCGCCGACGAACGCTGCTGAGCCGCCGACGGCGCTCAGCACTTCCGGGCTGAGGCGACCTTCGGCGTAGCCGAGATCGAGCGTCTGCGCAAGCTGCGTCGAGACGATGCTGGTGAACGCGACCGCTCGCTGGCGCGCGGGCGCGGCACCGCGTGCGGACAGGGCATAGGCGCCGAAGCTCGGGAGCGCGGTTGCCACCGCGCGGTTGAGGATGCCGCGCCGAAGCGGCGCGTCGAGAGCCTCGGTTCCCTCGCGCGCCAGTGCTGCGAGGTTCCGGTGCTCCGGCTGCTGGACCGCGACCGACAGCGCCGGCAGCACGTCCGTCACCAGGTTGACGGCCAGCACCTGCCGAGTTGTGAGCGGGGCGGCGAGGCCGCTCACGCCCGCCGCGATCATCAGGCCTAGTTCGCCTGCGTTGCCGCCCAACAGGAGCCCCAGCGCGCGGCGGATGTTGTGCCAGAAGCCTCGCCCTTCGACCAGCGTCTCGACCAGGGTGGCGAAATCGTCGTCGGCGAGGACGACGTCAGCCGCCTCCCGCGCCACGTCGGTTCCGCTGCGGCCCATCGCCACGCCGACGTCTGCCAGCCGAAGGGCGGGAGCGTCGTTGACCCCGTCTCCGGTCATCGCGACGACGTGGCCGCGGCGCTGCAAGGCCTCGACGATGCGCAGCTTGTCGAGCGGGGTGATGCGCGCGACCACGCGTGCGGTATCGAGGCGCCGTTCGAGCTCCGAATTGTCGAGCGTCGCGAGCTCGTCTCCAGTCAGCAGATCGAGGCCGTTGCGCGAGAGGCCGGCCTCTCGCGCGATCGCGCTGGCCGTGGCCGGGTGATCGCCGGTGAGCATCACCACGCGCACGCCGGCCGCCTCGCACCGGCTGACGGCCGCGAGAACCCCCGGCCGCAGCGGATCGCTGATGCCCACGAAGCCCAGCGCCGTGAGCCCGCGTGGATCGTCGACCGCGTCCTCATCCCCCGCGCCGGCCGCCACCATGAGAATCCTCAGTCCGCGCGCCGACAAGGTCTCAGCCGTATCGAGCAAGGCCTGTCGGTCGCCGTGGGTGAGCTCCTCGTCGCGATTCTCGCGGCGAATGCGGTTACAGCGCCCCACGAGCACCTCGGGCGCGCCCTTGATGAACAGCTGCCCGCGGGTCAGCGTGGCATGGAAGCCACGCGAGGGCTCAAACGGCGCCTCCTCGTCGCGCGGCGGCGCGTCGATCACATCGAGGCCGGCGAGACGTGCGCCCTCGACGACGGCGACGTCGGTCGGATGCGAGTCCAGGCTGGGCGCGTCGGCCGGAGGGCTGGCCAGCGCGGCGGCTTCGAGGACGAAGCGCAGGGGCTCGCTCAAGCGCTCGGGGCGCCGGCCATCGCCGGTTGCATCGCCAACGTAGGTCAGCGCCGGCTTTCCTTCTGTCAGGGTGCCGGTTTTATCGCTGCAGGCGACGTCGACCCGGCCTAGGGCTTCGACGGCGGAGAGCCGTCGCACTAGCGCGTTCCTGGAGGCGAGCCGCCGCGCAATCGCTGCTTGCGCGACACCGGCGAGCAGCGGCAGGCCCTCCGGCACCGCGCCGATCGCCGTGCTCGCCCCGAGCGCGAGCTGCGGCACCAGAGGCCGGCCCCACAGGACACCAGCGGCAGTGACCAGCAGTCCGCCGGCGATGATCACCGGGATCCCTTGCGCGAACATCCGCCCAAGCTTTTGGCCGAGCGGGCTCGCCCTTGTCTCCTCGAGCGCGACCGCGGCCGCGGTGGCACCAATGCGCGTACCGCGCCCGACCGCAATCACGGCTGCGCGCGCGGTTCCGACCGTCACGTCGCTGCCTTCAAGGACGATCCGGGTCGCGTCCGTTCCGCCGTCGGCGGACTTGGCCACCGGCATCGACTCACCGGTCAGCGCCGCCTCGTCAACCTCGAGCTCCTCCGCCTCGATCAGCCGCGCGTCGGCCGCCACGCGATCGCCGGCGGCGAGCGTGATCACGTCACCTGGGACCAATTCAGACGCGTCGAGCGTGACGACCTGGCCGTCGCGCAGCACGTTCGCCGTGCGGGCGCTCATTTGCTCCAGCGCCTCCGCGGCCCGACCCGCTTGCCGCTCCTGCCAGGCTCCCACAAGGGTGTTGACGCCGATCACCGCCGCGATCATCGCCGTGTCCGCTCCCGCCCCGAGGGCCAGCGATATGCCCGCGCCCGCAGCGAGAACCGCGGTCAGGGGCGAGCTGAGCTGATCGAGAATCGCACCGCGCAAGGCGCCCCGCTGGCGCTGCGCGGGATCGGGCGTGTGCCTCAGCTCAGCCTCCTCCGTGCTGAGACCAGCCCTGCCACTGGAGAGCGTGGAGAGCGCTTCCGAGACCGACAACCGCCCGAACCGTTCAGGCTCGGGATCAAACAGCCGCTCGGTTACGGACCGGGTGCGCCGGCCGCCACGCAGGCGCACGTAAGCGTCGCCGATCGCGGCGAGCGCGGCGACGTAGGTCGCCTGCGAGCCGCGCTCGAAGCGGGGCTGGCCGCCCAGGCCCCAGGCGGCGCCGGCAAGGTTCGACAGCGCCGAGGCGACGACGCCGTCGCGTACGGCCAGGTCCCGGCGCGCTCCGGCTTCGACGATCGCCGCCACGCTCGAGAGATCGGCCGCGAGCAGGTCTGCGCGGGCGGCAAACGCGCCGCTCCGACCCGAACTTAAACCGATCGCCAAATCGCACTCCGCAAACTCCTCGGCCGCATGAGAGGCATCAGAGACGATGAACACGATCGCGCCCTGGCGCTGCAGCTCGCGCAGCCGCTCGAGGGCGTCGCCGGGTATCGCGCGGATGTCGTGCGCGCTGAGCAGCGCTGCGGCTCCCGGAGCGGCACCTCCGAGGACTTCCACCGGCACCTCGAGTCTTCGACAGGTGTCGAGCAGCTGATCCAGTCCAGGCGCCGGCGCGAGCGCAAGCGCTATCCGCCCGACGGCGCTCCGCGCACGCGCCGGTCGAAGCTCGAGCACATGACACGCGGCGCGCTCGGCGGGGTCGCGGCGCTGGCGGGCCGGCGTCAGCAGCCAGCGCTCGCCTTTGATCTCGGCGCTCGCGCCGCGTCCGTCGAACGTCCCATCAACCGCCTCGGCGGCGTCTTCTCGCTCGAAGATTGGGCCCCACGGCGATCCGGCCGCCGCAGACACCCCAGCGGCGAGCGCCAGGACTGCTGCCTCGTTGTAATCAAGGTGGCCGGCGCTTACCCCATGCACGCTCAGCCCGTTCGCGACGACCCGCGGGGAATCGAGGAGCAGAGCATCGGGCCGCGTGATGGCGCGCCGCTCGCGCGAGCCCACCACCGTCGCGCCCTGGCGAAGCACGCGAGCCGCGGCGCCGTTGTCGGCGCTCTCGGCGCCGATGATCGCCGCCCTCGGGTTCACCAGCAGCAGCGCGGTGAGCGCCCGCGCCGGCGATCTCGTCAACAGGGCGCTCAGCGCGGCGTAGGCGAGCGAGATCGGCGGCAGCGCCGAGAGGTAGCGGTCGTAGACCGTGGGCGTCGGTGGCGTCGGCCGCCGGGCCGGTGTGAACGCCGGCTCGGCCTCGAGTACGACGGTCACCGGACCACCCGAGAGTCGCGTTCCGGCGTCGAGGCGTTCGCCCGGTGCCGCCTGCACAACTTCTCCGCTCGCTGAGATCGCGGTCCCGAAGCCGCTCAGCACAGTGCCCGCAAGCGGCAGTCGTTCCCCCGGCTCGATTTCGACCTGGCAGCCCGGAACGGCCGTTTCGGCTCCACTCACGCGCTCCTCATAGCGGCGCCACGTGTTGCGTCGGGCACGGACGGTGGTCATCAGTCGTAGTGCGCCGGCGCCTGCGACCGCGAGACCGAGCGGGCTCCCGGCGAAGCTCAGGCCGACAATCGTCATGCCGCTCAGCGCGAGCTGGGCCCCATTGCGCCCGAGCAGATCCTCCAGCCGGCGCTCGACCGGCGGAAGCCCCTCGATGATCCCGATGGCACCGGCAACTCCAGCGCCGGGACCGCTCCCAGCGGGCGCGTCAGTTCCGGACGTTGCCCGGCGCAAGGCAATGAGCCCGAGCCCGAGGGCGGACCCAACGACCCTCGCCGTGCTCTGAATCAGCGGCGCCGGGTCAAGCGGGTGCGAGGGCGTGTCCTCCCCCGGGAGTTCCGGAAGCTCGAGGTTCGAGACCTGGCCGAGGAGGTCTTCGACGTCGAGGAGATGCTCGGAGTACTCGACGAGGACGCGCCCTGTGAGCTGGCTGGCGCTCACCTGCGAGATGCCCGGCAGGCGACCAAGGCGCTCGACCACGCGCCGCGCAAGCTCGGGATCGCGATCGATGCCGCGCACCGCGATGCGAGCGCGCCGGTGTGGCTCGCGGTGCTCGCGTGGGCTCGGCGCCTGATCGCTTCCCGTCCCCGATTCTCCGCGCGCGGCACCGGTCCCGCTCGAATCCTCGGCCCGGCGACGCCTGAACCCTTCGCCGCGCCGAGCCCCGCGCGCGGCAGGCTGCAGCTTCCGCATCGCCACAAGGATCGAATCGGAGTCGATGAGATCCGGATCAAATTCGACCAGAACGTTCTGCGTCTGGGCGCTCGCCCGCGCGCGCCGGACGCCCGTGACGGAGGTGAGCCGCCGCTCCAGGGCGGTCAAATCCGCGCCGCGCCAGCGAGGCACGTGGACTCGGATCCGGCCCGGCAGTGAGTGGACGATCCGCGGAGCGTCGCGCGCAGGCGAGAAGACGCTCAAGCGTCAGGTCAGCTGTCGTCGCCGGTCGAGCCCTGCGGCTCCCGAGCTCGGCGCTGCGTCCCTGAGCTGGAGGGCTGCCGGCGCCCGCCGCGAGCCGAGGTGCCGAGTGGCGCGCTTGGGGCGGCTGGCTGCGGCTGCTCACCGGCACCATTCGAGGCCGCCGCGACTCCGTCTCTGGCTCCGCGCACGGCGCCTCGGGCGGCGGCGACGGCCACGTCCCCGGCCTTCAGCACTCCGGCAATCCCGTATACCGCGGCGCGGCGGAACAGCTCCCGCGCCTGAGGGGACACCGCGGCGGCAGTAGCCGCCGCGACCACGCCAGCCTCACGGTCCATGTAGTCGTCTACACCCACTGCATCCTCCTTATCCGAACAACCCGGCGAGCCGGGCCTAACGACGATCGGTCACAACTCGTTTACAGGCACTTCTCAGACTGGAAACAGTTCCCGCCGGCCCGGCCACGAAACTGAAATTGCGATGAACTTCCTACCACGTTGTACCGGAGGCGTGCGGCGGCTGCTGTTTACGCTTTGGGGCGTGAGCCCGCGCTCGGCGCGCTCTCCGCGTGTGATCGCCGACGCTCGCCGGTAATGGTTCCGCGGAGGCGGCGGTCGCTGCCGCGCGGCCGACACGTCGTAAGCTAGCTGCAGATGATCGTCGCTATCGCTGGTGCACACGGCAAGATTGGGCTAGCGCTCGGGCAGCTGCTTGCCCAGGATGGCTCGCAGGTGCGTGGACTGATCCGCAACGCAAACCACGCCCCGGATCTTGAGGCGATCGGAGTCCGTCCCGTGATCAGCGATCTCGAGCAGGACGATCCGCGCCTGGCAGACCACCTTCGCGGGGCGACAGCGGCGGTATTCGCCGCGGGCGCCGGCCCGGGTAGCGGCGCCGCGCGCAAAGTGACGATGGATCGGGATGGCGCGGTGCGCTTGATTGACGCCTGCCGTCAGGCGGGGGTGCGGCGTTACGTGATGATCAGCGCGATGGGCGCCCGCCCAGGCGTCGACTTTGGCGGCGGTGTCTTCGGTGCCTATCTCGAGGCCAAGACGCAGGCCGACGAGGCGCTCGAGGCGAGCGGCCTCGATTACACGATCGTTCGTCCGGGCGGCCTGACTGACGACCCGCCGACGGAGAAAGTCGCGCTCGCGGCGCAGCTCGAACGCGGGTCGATCCCGCGCGCGGACGTGGCGCGGACGCTCGTGGCGGTGCTGCACGCACCGAACACGATCGGCAAGGCGTTTGACCTCATCAGCGGTCGGACGCCGATCCGCGAGGCCGTCACGGCGGTCTGACCCCGACTGCTTCGACGCGCGGCTACACCAAGCTGCGATAAGGCGCCTGGGCTGGACCGGGTAGCAGCCTGACATGCGAGACACGGATGGTTCCGGCCGGGTCGCGTTCGTGCTGGGAGGCGGCGGGGTTCTCGGTGCGCACGAGGTCGGCATGCTGCGTGCGTTGGCGCACTGTGCTATCCGGCCCGACATGATTCTCGGCACGTCCGTCGGCGCGATAAATGGAGCTCTGTACGCCGCCGAGCCGACTCTGCTCGGCGTCGAGCGGCTGACCGAGCTCTGGCAGGAGTCCGATCTCTCGGAGGTGACGGCGGCCGGAGTGCTGCGCAAGCTGGGGACGCTCGCACGCACCGGCACCCACCTGGAGTCGCTCGAGGCGGCCCGGGCACGACTCGCGCGCGCACTACCCGTGGAGCGGGTCGAGGATCTCGAGATCCCGTTCCAGTGCGTCGCCGCCTCGATCGAGCGCGCCGCCGAGCACTGGTTCGACAGCGGCGTGCTGGCGGACGTCGTGCTCGCGTCCTGCGCGGTGCCGGGCATTCTGCCGCCAGTCGAAGTGGGCGATGAGCACTTCATCGACGGCGGGATCGTGAATTCGATTCCGGTCGCGCGTGCGGTCGTTCTCGGCGCGTCGGTCATCTACGTGCTCCAGGTAGGCCGACTCGAGAAGCCGCTGCAACCTCCGCGCTGGCCGTGGGAGGTCGGCCTGGTGGCATTCGAAGTCGCGCGGCGTCATCGTTTCGCTCACGATCTGCAGTCCCTGCCGGAGGGCGTCGAATTGCACGTCCTCCCGACCGGAGGTTCGGCCGCGCCTGCCTACAACGACATCTCGGGACAGCTCCGTCGCCGGCGCGTCGCGCGCACGGTGCAAAGCCAGATCGACGCCGCCTACGACGCTTCGCGGCAATATCTGGAGGCGCGATGATCCCTCCCGCGCCGATTCGGCGCCCGCTCACGGTCACGGCGTGGGTTGTCGTGTCCGCGTTGTGGCTCCTGCTGAGTCCGCTCCTCCTGGCGCTGGCCGCCGCAGCGGCCGCCGTCATCCGCCGGCCGCAGCCGCTGATCGCCGCGCGCTTGGCCACCTCGTACTTCGCTTATGAGCTCGGCGTGCTCATCGCGTGCGCCGGCTTGTGGTTGCTCAGCGGGTTCGGCGCGGCGATGCACACGCCTCGGATCAAGCGCCTGCACTACCGGTTGCTGCGGTGGTTCGTTCACGGACTAGCCCAGCGTGTGGTCGAGTTGCTCGACATCCGGGTGGCGCCAGGTGCCACGGCCGAGGCTGCGCGCGCACTGGCCGCCGAGCGGCCGCTGCTTTTCCTGAGCCGGCACGCTGGTCCGGCCGACACCCTGCTGCTCATCGACGAGCTGCTGTGGCGGTACGACCGGCGGCCTAGCATTGTCTTCAAGCAGGCGCTGACTCTCGATCCATGCGTCGATCTGATCGGCCACCGGCTCCCGCACGCGATTCTCGACACGTCCGACGGCGAGCGCTCCGAGGCCGAAATCCGCAAGGTGACGGCGCAGATGGGCGCGCGCGGCGTATTGGTCCTGTTCCCCGAGGGCGGAAACTTCACGCCGAAGCGCCGGCGAGAGGCGCTGAGTCGGCTCCGTCGCAAGGGCCGGCGGCGCGAGGCGGCTGCGGGCGAATCGATGTCGCACATGATGCCGCCGCACCCGGCGGGGGCGATCGCCGCCTTCCGCGGCAGCGGCGAGACCGACGTGATCTTCGCCGCTCACACTGGTCTCGGCCTCGCGGCGTTCCCGCGCGAGATGTGGCGCCACCCGCCGATCGGCCGGACGCTGCACACTCGCATGTGGCTGGCGCCGGCCCCGGAGCGTCCGAAGGATCCCGAGCGGCAGACCGAGTGGCTTTATGACTGGTGGCAGCGGCTCAACCAGTGGGTCGAGACTCAGGGGAAAGAGCCGATCGGAACCGGAGAAACCGCCTAACTGACAGCGCAGGGAGGATCACGCGGATGGCAACTGAACCGACACATGCTCCGATCGACCGCAAGCGGCTTCGCAGCCAGCGCCTGCGCGAGGTCAACTTCCAGGGGGACGCGCTGCGGCTGGGCATGAACTGGACCGAGGATGACCTTCGGAAGCCGCAGGTGTTGGTGGAAAGCGCGTACGGGATGGGTCACCCCGGCACGTTTCACTTCCGCGACCTGATCGAGGAGGTCTCCAATGGCGTGTTCGAGGTGGGCGGCAAGCCGGCGGACTTCGTGGTCTCCGACATCTGCGACGGCGTCGTCCAGGCGACCGATGGAATGAGCTACTCCCTGATCTCCCGGGACATCATGGCGGCGATGGTCGAGATCCACGCGCTCGGCCATCCACACGATGCGATGGTGCTGATCTCCGGCAACGATAAGTCTGTCCCGGCGCATCTGCTGGCGATCGCGCGCTGCGATCTGCCCGCGGTGCACGTCCCCGGCGGGACCCAGCTGAATGCTCCGGACTACGTCACGTCCAACAAGCTGTGGTCGATGGGGGCGGCATTCAAACGCGGTGAGTTGACGCAGGACGAGCTCGAGCTGGCCCAGCGCGGAGCGTGCCCCACCTGCGGGGCGTGCCAGTTCATGGGCAGCGCCGCCACCGGGCAGGTCCTGGCCGAGGCCCTCGGTCTCGCCCTTCCTGGCTCGGCGCTCGTGCCCCAGCCGCTGACGAAGCTGCTGCGTTACGCTCGGGCCGCGGGCAAGCAGGTCCTGCGCCTACTCGCCGAGGAGCTCACGCCACGCCGGATCCTGACCCGCGAGGCGTTCGAGAACGCGATCGTCATCCACGCGGCGATCGGCGGCTCGACGAACGCCCTGCTCCACGTGCCGGTGATCGCTCAGGAGGCCGGCGTCAAGGTCACGATCGACGACTTCGATCGCATCCATCGGCAGGTCCCGGTCCTCGCCAATGTGAAGTCGACCGGCCGCTATCCAGTCGAGTACTTCTGGTACGCCGGCGGCGTCCCCGCGGTGATGCTGGAGCTGCGCGACATGCTGCACTTGGACTGCCTCACCGTCACCGGCAAGACTCTGGGTGAGAACCTCGAGGAGATCGAGCACAGCAAGTTCTTCATGCGCGAACGGCTCGGCTACCTGAAGAACTTCCGAATCGACAGGGATGAGATCATCCGCCCTCGCCGCGATCCGTTCGGTGCAGATGGCGGCATCGCCATCCTGCGGGGCAACATCGCTCCTGACGGCGCGATGGTGAAGATCTTCGCGGTGCCGAAGGAGATGCACGTGCATATCGGTCCCGCGAGGGTCTTCGAGGACGAGCCCGACGCGATCGATGCCCTGGTCAAGCGGAAGATCATCCCCGGCGACGTACTCGTCATCCGCTATGAAGGACCTCGCGCCCACGGGATGCCCGAGATGTACTTCGCCGCCGCGATCCTGTCATCCGATCCGGTGCTGAACAGCACGACCGCACTCGTTACGGACGGCCGCTACTCCGGCGCGATGCAGGGCCCGTGCATCGGGCACGTCACGCCCGAAGCACTCGACGGCGGTCCGATCGCGCTGGTCGAGGAGAATGACCTGATTGAGCTGAACGTGCCAGAGCGGCGCCTCGCCATCGTCGGCATCGGCGGCCAACCGCGGTCAGAAGACGAGGTGACCGAGACCCTCGGCCGGCGCCGAACTCAGTGGTCACCGCGGCCCTCTCGCCACAGCCGAGGCATCCTCTCGCTTTACTCCCAGGTCGCGAGCAGCGCCTCGCACGGCGCCGCGCTGTTCGGCAACGGCGTCGCCGCGCCTGGCCACCTACCGACGAGTCGCGCGTATTGAAACCGGAGAGCTCGATGGCGAAAACACGTGAAAAGGTCGTCATCGCCGACTACGACTACGGCGACGTCGACATCGAGCGCGCGATCATCGAGAAGGCGGGCTTTGAGCTGATCGCCGCGCAGTGCAAGACCGAGGAGGAGGTGATCGAGGTTGCGCACGATGCCGCCGCTGTGGTGGCCCAGTACGCGACGATCAGCGCCCGCGTGATCGCCGAGCTGCCCGACTGTCGCGTGATCGCGCGCTACGGAACCGGCGTCGACATTGTCGACGTCGACGCCGCCACCAGGCACAACGTGCTGGTGACCAACGTTCCCAACGACTGGTGCGAGAACGAAGTCGCCGATCATGCGATGGCTCTGCTGCTGGCGGTAGCCCGCAAGATCAACGTCTACGACCGGGCGACCCGAGGCGGCACCTGGCAGTGGCAATCCGGAGCTCCGATGCACCGCCTGCGCGGGAGCGTCCTCGGGCTGCTGTCATTCGGCGCCATCGCCAGAGCGATTGCCGCCCGCGCCGCCGGGTTCGGCATGCTGATCACCGCCCACGATCCGTACCTGTCGGCCAAGGAGATAACCGCCGCCGGCGTAAAGGGCGTGTCGTTCGACGAGTTGGTCACCGAGTCCGACTGCCTGGTGATCCAAGCTCCACTCACATCCCAGACGCACCACCTGTTCGACGAGGCCCAGCTGCGACGCATGAAGCCGACCGCGACCCTGATCAACACCGCTCGCGGACCGATAATCGATGATCGTGCCCTTTACCGGGCGCTCAGCGAGGGCTGGATCGCTGGTGCCGGCCTCGACGACATCGAGGAGGAGCCGGCCAAGGTCAGGGACTGGCGGCCCGATAATCCGCTCTTCGGCTTGGACAACGTGGTCATCACGCCACACGCCGCCTATTACTCAGAAGAAGCGATCGGCACGGTGAGACGATTCGCTGCCGAAGAGGTAGTACGTGTCCTCACCTGGCAGCCTCCGCTCTCGCCAGTCAATGCTGGCGAGCTGGTCGAGGCGCGCTGGTCGCGCTCACCGAAGGTCCAGCCTGGAGGCTGACAACCCGTGGTTGGCTCGAGGCGGTAAGACGCGGGTGCTAGCGGGGCTCATGCGGAGTTCAAGCCTGAGGTTCAGCGTCGCGACGGACCATCTGAACCAGCGTCGTACTCTTGCAGCGGCGCGAGGTCGCGCGACCACCCATCCACGACAGGCGTGAGGACTCGCCACGCCTCCTCGGCTTCGTCCGCGCGGATCGACAGGGCGCTGTTGCCGGTTAGCACGTCGAGCAGGATCCGCCCGTAGGCGGGTAGCTCGGGCGGCACCATCTCGGCGTCCAGGGTCAGCGGCACGAGCGTCGATGACACGCTGGGGCCGCTACCGGTCAGCTCGAGGGTGAGGCCCTCCGGTTCCAGCTTGAAGCGCAGCCGGTTGGAGAGGGGCCCCGCTGGATGTTCGAAGGGAAGGTGCGGGACGGGCCGGAAGTGCACCACTACTTCCTTGCGATCCTGGCGCATCGCCTTGCCCGTGCGCAGCCGGAAGGTGGTGTCCGGCCAGCGCCAGCTGTCGAGCTCCAGCGCCACCTCGGCGAAGGTCTCGGTCCGGTGCTCAGGCGTTACCCCGTCTTCCTCGGCGTAGGCCGGGATGTCTCGATCACCAGCTCGTCCCGCCCGATATCGAGCGCGGCGGGTGCGGGTGGCCACATCATCGTC
Source organism: Solirubrobacterales bacterium (assembly GCA_019239445.1). Classification (GTDB taxonomy): domain Bacteria; phylum Actinomycetota; class Thermoleophilia; order Solirubrobacterales; family Solirubrobacteraceae; genus Palsa-465. The sequence continues at coordinate 25,482 of JAFAZV010000082.1, read as the reverse complement.
CTCGAGTGGGCGCACCGATCGCAGGACGTCGACCTTGCGGTCGCGCAGATCTCGTTCCCCGAGGGTGATCGGCGGCTCCATCGCCACCAGGCAGAGCACCTGCAAGAGATGGTTCTGCAACATGTCCTTGAGCGCCCCCACGTGGTCGTAGTAGCCGGCTCTTCCCTCGAGGGCGAGCGACTCCTCCCAGATGATCTCGACCTCATCGATGTGGGCGCTGTTCCAGATCGGCTCGAGCACGCGGTTGGCCAGCCGTGTTCCGAGCACGTTCTGCACGGTGGTCATGGCCAGGAAGTGGTCGACGCGAAACACATGGCGTTCGTCCGCCAGCTGCGCCAGGAGTCGGTTCAGCGCCCGCGCGCTCTCGAGGTCCTCTCCAAACGGTTTCTCGAGAATCACCTGGCTCTCCGCTGGAAGCCCCGCCTGATGTAGCGCCGAGACCGCAATCGGAAAGACAGCCGGGGGTAGCGCGAGGTAGACAGCGACCGGTCCCTCACCGGCCAAGCACGCCGTGACACGGGCCGGATCGCCGAGATCGAGCCGCTGGTAACGCGAGGATCTAACCAGCGTGCTTGTCGTGTTGGCGTCCACGCCGGCGGCCTCGCGCTCTAGCCAGTCGGTGGCCCAGCTTCGGAACTGCTCGTCGTTCCAGTCCTCGCGGCTGGCGCCCACGAGCTCGAAGCCGTCAGAGAGGTGCCCGCGAGCCCGGAGAGCGGCCAGCCCTGGGAGCAGGTAGCGGCCCGTGAGGTCGCCCGTGCCGCCGAATACGACGAGCCGGTCGATCACGTCACAGGCCCGTGGGCGCGGTGCCGGGGGCTCGCGAAGCAGCGAGTGCCCTGGCAAGCGTGACGCCTGCGGCGATCACCCCGATGTGACTGAAGGCTTGGGGAAAGTTTCCTGAGAACTCACCCGAAGAGGGGTTGATCTGCTCAGGCAGCAGCCCGAGCGTGCTCGCGCGCGCGCACAATGAGGCATAGAGCTCCACGGCCCTGTCCAGTTGGCCCTGCCTGGCCAGGTTCTCGACCAGCCAGAAGCTGCAGAGCACGAAAGCGCCCTCCTCGCCCGGTATCCCGTCGGGCGAGTCCTCGTGCAGGTAGCGGTACAGCAGCCCGTCGCCGGCGGACAGCCGCTCGGCCACCGCCGCCGTGGTAGCCACCATCCGGGGATGCTCGGCGGGCACTACCCGGCGCAGGGGTAGCGCCAGCAGGCTGGCGTCAAGTCCGCCTCCGCCGTCGAGGTGCTCGCTGATCGTCTGAGCGCCCTCGTCCCAGGATCGCTCCAGCACCGTGTCGCGTAGCTCCTCGGCAGCTCGCCGCCACTTCGAAACAGCTCCTGGCAGGTTCAGCAGCTCCGCGAGACGCGTGGCGCGGTCCAGCGCCACCTGGCACAGCCCCGCCGAGTAGGTGAACACCCGGCCCTCGCTACGTACCTCCCAGATGCCCTGATCGGGAAGGCGCCACGCATCCACCGCCAGGTCGGCCAAGGATGCCAACCGGGTCCAAAGGTGCTCGTCGATACGACCGCCTCCGCGGACCCACTGGTAGGCGCAGTCCAGTATCTCGCCATACACGTCGTGCTGTCGCTGATCGGCCGCGCCGTTGCCCCAGCGCACCGGGGCTGAGCGACGGTAGCCCTCAAGCTCGAGGTCAACACGCTCATCGGGCACAGAGTCGCCTCCGAGGTCGTACATGATCTTCGGCACGCTGCCGTGCTCGAACGTATCCAGCACCCAGCCGAGGAAGGCTCCGGCCTCCTCCTCGAACCCGATCCGACGCAGCGCGTACACCGAGAAGGAGGCATCGCGGATCCAGGTGTAGCGGTAGTCCCAGTTCCGCACCCCCCCAATCGGTGCTGGGAGCGACGCGGTCGGCGCCGCGACCAGCGCCCCATTGCTCCAGTGATCGCACAACTTGAGCGTGAGCGCGGCGCGGCGAACCAACGCCGCCTCGGGCCCGTCGTAGTGAAACCCCTCCATCCAATGCCGCCACGCGCGGCCGGTGGCCGCCAGCAACTCCTCCTCGTCGAACCGATGACGGCGGTGAGCTCCCCCCCATGACAGCACCACGGCGAGGCGATCGCCGGCATGCAATTCGTGGACGCTGCGCAACGCCTCTAGCGGCCGGTTGCAACGAACGTGCAGGTCGAGATCCTGCCGACCCATTGCTTCCACGGACAAGCCGCCCGCAGCGCGGTGCGCCAACCCGCCCCCGCGAGGCTCGAGCTCGACCCGAAGCCGGACGGAGCCATCGAGGACGACCGCCGAGCGGATCAGCTCTCGTCGGCCGGCCGGCGCATCGTCGCTCAAATCGGTTCCGGGACGCAGCGCCAACGCGTCCGTGACAGCCACCAAGCCAGTGGGACTCCGCAGCTCGGTGATTAGGACGGCGGTATCGGGCTCGTAGCGCTGGCGAGCCTCGACCACATCATCGGGACCGACAGTAAAACAGCCACCTCTGGCATGGTCGAGTAGGCCGCAGAACAACGGCTCGGAGTCAAAGCGTGGAAGGCACAGCCACTGGACGCTGCCGTCAAGGCCGACCAGCGCCGACGTCGTGCCGTCACCGAGTAGACCCATATCTTCGAGCGCGAGGTAACCGTCGCGTCGGTGCACTGGGCGAAACGACGGATCAGCATCAAACACGGTCGTTCCTCCCCGCGATCGGAAGACGGTCAGCCGGGTCTTCGTCCAGCGCCCGGTGAAGTCGGAGTCTGCCACAGCCATCCTCCAGCGACAACCGCGCCCAACGGAGCAATCCCGCGAACCGTCGGCGTCGGGGTTCGACGCTAACGCCGCCGCATTGATCCCTTCCTCCAGCCCGCGCTTTCAGCTAAACATCGGACCGGCCCCGCGCGATCGCCCACCATAGAATCTCCGACAAGCTTGATCGATCGAAGGAGACGGTCATGAAGAGCAAGGCCGCCTTACAGGTAGAGCCTGGAGGGCCGTTGGTGGTTGACGAAATTGACCTACCGGATCCTGCTCCAAACCAGGTCACGGTCCGCAACTTCGCGAGTGGTGTCTGCTACTCCCAGTTACACCAGTTGCGAAGCGCCGAGCTGCCCCGGCCGATGGGCCTCGGACATGAGGGTAGCGGCGTCGTCACGCAGGTAGGAAAGGACGTCACCCACGTAAAAGAAGGCGATCACGTCATCACGACATGGGTTCCCCGGAGCCCGATAAGCGGTTTACCTGTTTCGAGGCCCACAGGCGCCACCTTCCGAGGTCAGCCCCTCATCGCTGACGGCGACGTGTATACCTGGAGCGAGCTCATGGTGACATTCGCGGAGAAGGTCGTCCCCATGTCACCATCGGACCCTGTGGACATCAGCTGCCTCATTGGATGCGCCGTGTTGACAGGAGCTGGCGCGGTGCTGCATACCGCGAAAGTCGAGTCTCGCCAGTCGGTGGCTGTGTTCGGAGTTGGAGGCGTCGGATTGTCGGCGGTGGGAGCCGCCGCTATTGCCGGCGCAGATCCGATTGTCGCGATTGACCTGGACGACCGCAAGTTGCAGTTCGCCAAGGAGTTCGGTGCTACCCATGGCGTCAATGCGTCGAGTACCGACGCTGTAGCTGCGATTTGGGAGATCAACCCTGGCGGAGTTGACTATGCCCTGGACGCGGTCGGCGCGCCGGTGACGGCTCTCCAGATTCTGGCCGCAGTCAAGGAAGGGGGGCCACGGGCTGATAACCAAGGTGGCATGGCGGTGCTCGTCGGGATTCCCTTCACCGACGTCTCGGTCGACTTGAACACAATTCTGCTTCACCAGCGCCACTATTGCGGGAGCCTCGGCGCGACAGAACCCGATACCGATTTCCCGCTTTTCCTGGAGTGGATGCGTGAAGATAAGTTCCCGTTGGGGAAGCTGGTGACCAACCGATATTCTCTAGAGCAGATCGACGAGGCCCGAGATGCGTTGGAGCAGGGACAAATTCTCGGTCGCGCCATCATCGAGCTTTGAGCGCGATCAGTAATGCATCTTGACGCCGGTGGCCGCTGAAGAGCGCCTGATCAGCACCGCCGAAGGCACGATGCGCTCGGCGTTCGGCGCGACGGAGTGGTTGCTGCTCAGTGCAACGGCGCTGATGTGGGGCTCGTCGTTTCTGCTCATCGCGTTCGCGCTGGAAGGCTTCCGGCCGCTGGCGGTGACGTTCGTGCGCGTGAGCCTCGGGCTTGTCTTCGTCATGACCCTGCCCGCCGCGCGCCGAGCCCGCTTTGCGGCTTCTGATCGTCCGCGCCTGGCGCTGCTCGGCGTCTCCTGGCTGGCGCTGCCTCTGGTTCTCTATCCGATTGCCCAGCGGCACGTGAGCTCATCGGTGGCGGGCATGATCACCGGCTCGCAGCCGTTGATGGTCGCGGCGATGGCCGCCGTTCTGCTTCGGCGCCGTCCTCGGCAGGCCGCGGCCGGCGGCCTCGCGGTGGGGTTCGTAGGCGTTCTACTCGTCGTCTCGGCGTCAACCAAGGGCGCGAAGTCTGCGAGCGTCGGGGGAACGGTCCTGATCCTCGTCGCCGTGGCCTGCTACGCGCTGGCCACGAACCTCGCGGTGCCGCTGCAGCAACGCTACGGGGCGCTGGCGGTCATCGGGCGGGCGCAACTCGTGGCTTTCGTCCTACTGCTCGTGCCCGGCGTCGTCGCGCTGGCGCAGAGCACGCCCACGGTCGGAAGCATCGCCGCGATCCTGCCGCTCGGCGTGATCTGTACCGGAGCGGGCTATGTCAGCTTCACGACCCTCGTCGGCCGCGCCGGCGCCACCCGTGGCGCAGTGGCGATCTACCTGGTCCCGGTGGTGGCGATCGCCCTTGGGGTGTTGTTTCGCGACGAGCGTCCGAGTCCGGTCGCGCTGGTCGGCGTTGCTCTCGTCACCCTCGGCGCCCTGGTCGTGGGACGCAGCGAACATTGAAAGCCGGCGGATGGGGTCCGTTCACGCGCGCGGCCTTCGGGAGGCCGGTCAGTCGCTCCAAAAATCGGAGACGACCTCACCGTCGCCCTCGACATGCGGCCCGAAGATGAGCACCTCCAAGCCCTCGGCCCCGGCTTCCAGACCGCGCGCGGTTCCTGGGCTTACGCGCACGGCGTCGAGTGGGGCCAGGTCGACGAGCTCGTCGTCGAGCTTGAGGCGCCCGGAGCCGCCCATGACGACGTAGATCTCCTCGGCCTGCTTGTGGCGGTGAGCAAACGGCTCACGTTGACCCGGCTTGACCTTCAGGTAGTTGAACCCGGTCTGCTCGGCGCCCAGTTCGCGACGCGGAAAGCGTGCCTCCTGGTGCTCCGAGATTCCGTGCTTGGCGGCTGAGTCCTCAACCTCGAGTAGGTTCGTCTTGGAGTAGCTCATCTGCGCAACCTACATCGAGCCTCGGCTCTGAGCGTCGACGACTCCGGGGATCGGAGTGGTCCCGGTGAACTCATCCGCCATCTCGTTCACGCCGCGTTGCGGATGCGCAAGCCCGACGAACTGCTGGCGCTGCGCGCGCTTGTCCGCCTCATCGATGCCCATATGCTGCTGGAAGTTGGTCTTCAGCCGCTCGTCGGCTTCGCCGTCCCGGTTGAACGACCACATGAGCTTCGGGTCGCCCAGTGGCAGCGTGTCTCCCGGCTCGCCGTCGTGGCGACCCGTGTGCCACGTATGCCAGGTCTTGCCGTAGCTATTCATCAGCTCCTTGAGGAACGCCCGCTCGGCCACGTCCGGCAGTCCCGGGGCGCATAGCTGGCCCGATAGGACTTCGTAGTTGTGGGGATGCCAGTAGGGCTTCTCCGCCTCCGGCAGGCCATCGAACACTCGCTCGGAGACGATGTACTCGATGCCGATCAGGTTGGCATCCTTCGCGTTGCCGTCGAACAGGACGCACTGTAGGAAGTCCTGGTTGACCTGCCGGCAGAAATGGTGCGCCTCCATCTGCATGTCGGCCTCGTGCTTGGCGCAGTGCAGGCCGACGACGTAGATGTCGAAGTCCTTCAGCGGCGGCGTGTCCTGCAGGACCGCGGCGCCGGCCTCGAGCGTCTTGCGCCACAACGAGCGGCCTTCACCCTGCGGCGTGACCGGGCTTTCGCGGCGGCTGATGGTCGGATTTGCCACTGTCGGCCCCCTACCCGCTGGCGTCGCGGCGTAACGACAGGACGCCGGCTGCTGCGCCGTGCGCGCTGACCTGCCCCATGCTCGACTGGGGCGTCGGCGAATACGAGCAGACAGCGGTCGAACTTGAACCCGTAGCCGAGCTGGTCGTCGACATGGCGCGACTTTCGCCGGGCGAGGGTGTGATCGACCTGGCCTGCGGCACCGGAAACGCCGCGCTGCTCGCCGCCGAGCGCGGGGCGCGGGTGATCGGGATCGACGGCGCGGGCCGGCTGATCGAGGTCGCCCGCCAGCGTGCACGCGAGCAGCGCCTGGAGGTCGACTTTCTTGATGGCAACCTGCTTCATCTGCCGCTCCGCGAGGCTGCGGCCGACGTCGTGATCTCGGTGTTCGGCGTGATCTTCGTTTCGGATCCTGTGGCCGGTCTACGCGAGGTGCCCCGCGTGGCGCCCGGGCCGCCGGCAAACCGCTTTCCCTGGTATGACCCCGATGCGCTCGCGCCCGTGGCGCGCGCAGCAGGCCTGGAACTACGCTCGACGCAGGCGAGCACCCTCGCAATCCGCGGCAGCTCGCCCGAGGCCTATCTCGCGCGCGCCCGGCTGGACCCGAGGGCGGTGGCGACGGCGCCGATCATCGAGCGCGCCGGCGTGATGGACGAGGTGCAAGAGGCGATGAGCGCCGTTCTGCGCGACGCCAACGAGGATCCGGACGCGTTTCTCGTACACACCCCGTACGTCGTGCACGAGTTTGCCGTCGCCTGATCGGCGACTTCCGGACGGCCCAGGCGCCCTGCGGGCGGCCCCTTCGCGTCGAGGTTGCGGGCGCTCGGCGACTGGTGGTACGTTCGCGACGTTCACCCTGGGGCCGCGAGAGGAGAGTCATGCCCGAGTACGCACCTGGAACCCCATCTTGGGTCGAACTGTCATCGCCTGACACCGACGCCTCGGCGGCGTTCTATCGCCAGCTGATGAACTGGGACGCAACCGAGACCGGACCGGTCGAGGAGACCGGCGGCTATCGGATGTTTCAGCAGGAGGGCAAGAACGTCGCCGGCCTGATGGGTCACATGCAGGAGGGCCAGCCGACGGCGTGGGGGACGTACGTCAGCGTCGCCGACGCCGAGGAGACGGCGCAGAAGGTCAAGGCGTCCGGCGGGACGGTGCTGGTCGAGGCGATGGACGTGATGGACCTGGGCCGGATGGCGTTGTTCGCCGACCCGACGGGCGCGGTGTTCGGCGTCTGGCAGCCGAAGGCGTTCACCGGCGCCGATGTCGTCAACGAACCGAACTCGCTCGTGTGGAACGAGATCCGCACACGCGATCCGCAGACGGACAAGGCGTTTTATTCCACCGTGTTCGGCTGGACGCCGGCGCCGCCACCGTTCGAAGGCGGGCCTGCGAGCTACACGATGTGGGAGCTGGCGGGCAAGCGGGTTGGCGGGATGATGCAGATGACGGACGACTTCTTCCCACCCGAGGTCCCGCCTCACTGGAGCGTGTGCTTTGCGGTCAAGGACTGCAACGCCACGGTCGCCAAGGCGCGCGAGCTCGGAGCGACGATCGTGGCTGAACCCGTGGACATGCCGATCGGCCGCTTTGCAGCGATGACCGACCCCCAGGGTGCGGCGTTCACGATCATGCAGCCTGCGTCGGGCGGCTGATCCGCGACGACGCACGTTCGACAGGACGCCGCACGCGAGATCGGCGGCGATCGCCGTAACGTTCGTGAGCGACGACGATCTCAGCCGCTGACGAGCACCACGGCGAAAACATCGACGTACCGTTCGGTTCGTGAGCGCCGAGTTTCGGGCGCGCTCACGAACGTCATGGCGATCGCGGAGCCGATCACCCGACCATTGGGCCGAACTAGGCTCGCGCGCTCACCGCACCCCGCGAGCCGCTCAGCGCAAGAACCTCATCACCCGCGCAGCGACGAGTTCTCAGGCGGCTCGACGATGTCTGCTCGTGGCGCGCCGCCCGAGATCCGGCGCCGCGCCAAATCCGCGCCGTACTACCAGTGCCCCTTGTGAACCACCTCGTCGAACGCACGGCGGTCAGGCCGCTTGATCGGCTTCAGCGGGCGGTCGGCGGGATAGCCGAGGTCGAGCAGGTAGGCGACCTCGCGGTCCTCCGGGAGGCCGAGCACTTCGCGCGCTTTCGCCTGGTCCTCGACCGCCGAGTGTCCGCTGCCGATGCCGTGGTCGGCCGCCGCGATCATCATCGCCATAGTCGCCTGACCAAGGTCGAATTGCGCTGTCTCCCGCCGGCGCTGCTCGTCGCGCTTCTCCACCACGAGCGCGACGGTGGCCGCCGAGTCAGCCACGTGACCGCCTCCGCGCCACACCTTCGACAACTCCCGCAACTGCTCGCGGTCGCTGACGACGACGAAGTCCCACGGCTGCCAGTTGCGCGACGAGGGGGCTCGCCGGCCTGCCTCGAGGATCTGGTCGAGCAGCTCTTCGCCGATCGCGCGGTCGGCGAATTGACGGACGTTCCGACGCGAGGTGATGGCATCCCAGGTCTCCATGCTCAGCCTGCATCCTTTCTTTAGAGAAGGGAACTCGTCGGCTGATCATTATTCCCCGCCGCCGGCGTGCGGCGGCTTCACCAAACGATCTCCTCGACCAGGTCGGGACACACGGCCAGAGGCGCGCCCTTGACAAGCTCGAATCCCCGCCGGACCTTGTCGGGCAGCAATTCGCGCCCTCGCAGGTTGCGGCAGTTCTCGACCAGGATCCGGACCGTCGAGACGCCGAGCGTACCGGGTCCGCGCCGGCTGCCGAGGACCTCGTAGAGGTCTGTGCCGTCGGTGATGTATGCGCCCTGCTGCAGTCTCGGATCGGCGTCGATCACGTCCCACTCCAAAGTTCCACGTGACAGGTGCGCCGCCGCGCGCGCAGGCCCGAAGTCCTCAGGTATCGAAGCGGTTGACTCGCGGCCCGCGCGCGCATCGGCGCTACGCAGAGCATCCCGTACCCGGTCAACCGATAACTGTGAATTTTTCCCGCTTGCCGCGCGCCGGCGCGACGCGGCAGCGGGTCGCGCTAGGTCGCGGGGATCAAGATCCCGCGCCCCTGGAGCCGGCCGCCGTCGAGGTCCGCCATGGCGTCGTTGATCGCGTCGAGCGGGTACGTGCTCGTGTGCAAGCTTACCTTCCCCTGGGCCGTCAGCGTCATCAGCTCCTCGAGGTCCGTGTAGGTGCCGACGAGGTTTCCGATGAACGAGATCTCGCGCGAGATCACGTCGATCGTCGGAATGTTGATGTTCTCGCCGTAGCCGATGACGTAGTAGAAGCCGCCGTCGCGAACCATCGCGATCCCGTCCTCGATCGCTCCTTTCTCACCGACGAAGTCGATGATCGCCTCGGCGCCGAGACCATCGGTCATCTCCTTGACCGTGTCCACGTGCCGCCCGTCGACCTGAACGACGTCATCGGCGCCCAGCTCCTTGGCCAGGGCGAGCGCAGGCTCGGACGGGTCGATGACGATCACGTTGGTGGGAGTCATTGCCTTGAGGCACTGAATGCCGATGTGACCGAGCCCCCCGGCACCGATCACCACGGCGTGAGTGCCGGCGCTGAGGACCGGGATCGCCTTCTTGACGGCATGGATCGCGGTCAGCCCCGCGTCCGCCAGCGCGGCGATGTCCTGAGGCTGAAGGACAGGATCGAGCTTGACCACCGACCGCGCCGACGTGAGCAGGAAGTCGGCGAACCCGCCGTCACGATCGATTCCCGGAAACGAGCCGGTCAGGCAGTGCATGTCGTCGCCGCGCCGGCACGGCCCGCAGAGACCGCACGAGATGTACGGATGCACGATCACCGTGTCGCCGGGCTCCACGTTGGTTACCGCTGAGCCAACCTCGTGCACCCATCCCGCGTTCTCGTGCCCAGGGGTGTACGGCAGCTCCACGCCCGACTTCTCGGCCCACTGCCCCTCCTGGATGTGCAGGTCGGTCCGGCAGAGTCCCGCGGCTCCGATCCGCACCACGACGTCCAAGGGCTCGAGCGGCTTCGGCTCGTCGATCTCATCGAGCTTCAGCGCCTCGTGGTAGCTGTGCAGCCTGGCGGCCCTCATCTCACAACCTCCTCAGGATCCTCGATCACCACTCCGTGGCGGACTTTCAGCAGTGACCGGCAGATGCCGCCGTTAACCTCGAGGCTCATCCGCACGAGCCGCGCCGTGCGCAGCCATCGCTTCAGATCCTCAGGCCCCAGAACCGATCCGTCCGGAAGCATGAACGCCGGCGCGTCCCCGTCGGCCGGAAGCCCGAGCGTCCGCCGCAGCTCGAGGCAGCGCCGGACGTCGGGCACGTCGGGGAGATCCGCCACGCGCCGGCCGGTCACCTCGTCGGCGCTCGCGCCGGCCGCGAGCAGCGACTCGCACAGCCGCGACTGACGCGCCACCAGCGCCTTACGCAGGAACAGCTCGCGTAGCGAGTCGAGCCCGTCGTCGTCGGTCTCGCCCGGAAAAGCGCCTGAGAAACCGGCGCCACGCTGCAGCGCGGCGTTGATCTCCGTGCCGGTGTAGTGGTCCTCGAGCCGGATCGACACTGCGCGAACCTCGGGCAGCCGACTCACGGCGGCGCGCGCGTCGGCTGCCATCAGGAAGGCAAAGTTGGGCGCGCATTGCGGCGTAGGCAGTCGCAGCGACACGGCGACCGCACCCTCGGCCGTCACCTCGCACGAGGCGACGAAACCGAGGGCGGTTATCGGCTCATCCAGCTCTGGGTCATGAACCTCGGCGAGCGCGTCGAGGACATGGGTCGCGCTGAGCTGGCCCTTCCCGCCAAGGTCGGCGCCGGCCACACGAGCCAGGCCGGCGCTCATGCCGACTCGACAGCCACCGCGGCGTCCCGCGCCGCCGGTTCCCCGGCCTCGTCCGGCAGGCGCAGCTCCTGCGGCACCTCGATGTCGTAGAGCTTGGCGGCGTTGAGACCCATGATCTTCTTCTTCGTCGCCGTGGTGACCTCGGGATAGTCGGAGTAGTCCGACTCCTGGGGGAAGTTCCAGTCGACGAAGCCCTCGACCTGCCACTTCGGCTCCCAGATCGCGTAGTCGCTCGAGAACAGCATCTTGTCCTCGCCGACCCAGAACAGCAGCTCGCCCATGACCTTGTTGAAGAAGCGCGGCCGCGCGTGCATCAGAGCGCCGATCACGACGGCCAGACCCGCGTAGACGTTCGGCTCCTGGGTGGCCATGAAGCAGAAGTCCTCGATCCGCGGCAGGCCGACGTGCTCAATGATGAAGTTGAGCTCAGGGAAGCTCGTGGCAGCCACGTCGATGTCCTTGACATCGAAGGCGTCCTTGTCGAGCGGCCAGATCGTTGGACCCTTGTGGGCGTGGACATTCTTGATCCCAAGCTCTTGGCACTTCTCGAGGAAGCGATGCGCCTCGGGATCCTTGAGCGTCCAGCCCCGCGAGCCGTTGTACCACTCCGCCGTGTAGACCTTGACGCCCTTGAGGTTGTAGCGCTTGGCGTCCTCCTCGAGCTGGCGCAATCCAGCCTCGCCCTCGCGCGGATCGAAGCGGCCATTGAGCATCAGCTTGTCCGGGTGCTTCTCCACCAGCGTCGCGTTCTTCTCCGCCGTGTTGAACCCCTCGCGGTACCACGCCTTCAGGTAGGTGGACTGGAAGATGCCGAAGTCGACGTGTCCCTCCTCGAACACGTCGCGAACGAAGTCCTCCTCGCTGTAGCGCTGGAACTTCTCGATCGGCCAGTGGGTTTCCGCCGGACCGAGTCCCTGGTAAGCGTGGAAGCACTCGATCCAACCCTTGGCGTATTGCTCCTGCCCCTGAACCCAGTTCTCCGGGCTCGCGTCCCAGAAGTGCAGGTGACTATCTACGACGAAGTAGCTCTCTCCATCCTTCTCATACATCTAGATGCTCCCCTCTCGAGGTGTGACAGCAACAAACAGCAGCGCGCGCCCGCGCATCCGGGTCACGCGGAAAAGGCGCGTACACTCCGTCATCCTGCGGTCGGAGCTGGATCCTGCGGCGTCGGGAAGGCGCGGTCGATGAGCTCGATCCGGTAACCGTCGGGATCCGCCACAAAACAGATCCGTCCCACGTCCTCGCGCCCGCCGGGCGAGTAAGGCGGCTTCTCAGGCTTGACTCCCTCCCGCTCGAGCGTCCCCAGCAGTGCGTCGAGGTCGTCCTCGACGAGTGCCATGTGGTTGTAGCCCTCGCCTAGCTCATACGGCTTCTTACGGTCATGGTTGACCGTCAGCTCCAAGGTGTCGCCGTCGCCCGGCAGGCCCATGTACAGGTTGTACGCCGTCTCGAAGTTGAGCCGCCCGCGGGGTTCGAAGCCGAGCAGACCGTAGAAGCGGGTCGATGCCTCGGGATCCCGGACCCGGACGCACGTGTGGACGAAGCGCATCTGTCGGCAGCCTAGCGCCCACCCGCGTGAAGGTCGAGATCTTGCCCGAGGTGTGCTTCGCGATCAACGTCAGAGTTCGTACTGCGCCAGTCTGCCGAGTGAGCGTACGCCCAGGTGACTCATTCGTCGGAGTCACCGCTGACACGCTGACGCTCACGGCGCGCCGCATCGACCAAGCGGTCCACCTCGCGGTGCCGGCGCTCCACGTAGGACCTCACCTCCAGCTCGGCCTGCGTCCGCAGAGCGCGTACCTCCTCGGCCGCCTCCGCGCGCATCGCCGCCAGCAGATGCTCGGCCGCGGTCCTGGCGCTCGCGAGCTCCTGCTCGCGGCGCTCCTCGCTCTCCCCGGTCACGCGCTCCGCGTGAGCTTCGGCCGCGGCGACGATCTGCTGCGCCTTGCGCTCGGCTTCGGCGAGCACCTGGGCGGCCGCCGCCCGCCCTTCACGCGCGATCTCGGCCTTCTGCGCCTCGAGCGCCGAGTCGGCGTCTTGGGCCGCTCGCTCAGCGGCAGCGGTGTCGGCCCGAGCGCGCAGCCGCGCCCCTTCCAAGATCGCGTCGGCCTCCAAGCGACTGGTCTGCAGAAGCTGCTCGGCTCGGTCCTCCTTTTCGGCCACCGCGCGTTCGCGCGCCTGAAGCTGCGCCTCGAGCTTGCGCGCCCGCTCGCCGGCGCGGCTCTCGCGGAACCACTCGCTCACGAGCTGCAGGTGGCGGTCGACCTCGTCGGGGTCATAGCCGCGCCGCACACGGCGGAAGTGACGCTGGACCACGTAGACCGAACGAGTCTCGCCTTCGCCGTCCCGGGACATACGCGTGAGCGTTCGCCGGGTCCGCGGCGAGTCCTTTACCGATGTGCAATCTTCCCCAGCAAACGTCTGTAAGCCTCGACAAGGGAGCGAGATTTCAGGTGAGCGACTACGCAGTCATCAACCCAGCCACCGGCGAGACAGTCAAGACCTACCCCACGATCGGCGACGACGAGCTGAAAGACGCCATCGCCCGCGCCGATGCCGCCCATCGCGAGCTGAATGCGACGACGACGGTCAAAGAGCGAGCCCAGCTGATCCACCGCGTCGGCGAGCTGTACAACGAGCAGCGCCAGCGCCTGGCCGAGATCATCGTGCGGGAGATGGGCAAGCCGATCGAACAGGCCCTCGGCGAAGTCGACTTCTGCGTGGCGATCTACGACTTCTACGCGGAGCGGGGCGAAGAGCTCCTCGCCGATGAGCCGATCGAGCTCCTCGACGGCGAAGGCTCAGCCTTCATCCGCCGTAGCTCCCTCGGCGTCCTGCTCGGGATCATGCCGTGGAACTACCCCTATTACCAGGTCGCTCGCTTCGCCGGCCCCAACCTGGTGATCGGCAACACGATCCTGCTCAAGCACGCGCCGCAGTGCCCCGAATCGGCCGAAGCGATGGAGCAGATCTTCCACGAAGCCGGATTCCCCCCCGACGCCTACATCAACATCTATGCCACCAACGAGCAGATCGAGACCGTGATCGCCGATCCGCGCGTCCGTGCCGTGTCGCTCACCGGCTCAGAGCGCGCCGGCGCGGCGGTAGCTGAGGTCGCCGGTCGAAACCTGAAGAAAGTAGTGCTCGAGCTAGGTGGCTCGGATCCGTTCATCCTGCTCGGCACGGACGACCTCGATGCTGCCGTCGAGGCCGCCGTCGGCGCCCGGCTCGAGAACACCGGCCAAGCTTGCAACGCCGCAAAGCGCTTCATCGTCCTCGATGAGCTCTACCAGCCGTTCCTGGAGAAGTTCACCGCCGCGCTGACTGCAGTGAAGCCGAGCGACCCAAGCTCGCCCGACACGACGATCGGCCCCCTCTCGTCCTCGACGGCCACCGAGCGCCTCGCCGATCAGGTGCGGCGCGCCATCGATCAGGGCGCCGAGCTGATCGCCGGCGGCGAACGTGAGGGCAATTTCTTCGCCACCACGGTGTTGACCGGGATCAGCCCCGACAACGACGCGTACCGCGAGGAGTTCTTCGGCCCGGTTGCCTCGGTGTATCGGGTCGGTTCGGAGGACGAGGCGATCGAGCTCGCCAACGACACGCCTTTCGGCCTGGGCTCCTACGTGATGACGAACGATCGCGAGCAGGCGCTCCGCGTCGCTGATCGCATCGAGGCCGGCATGGTGTTCATCAATGCCGTCGGAGCCGAGGGCGCCGAGCTGCCATTCGGTGGCGTCAAGCGCTCAGGCTTCGGGCGGGAGCTGGGGCGCTTCGGCGCGGACGAGTTCGTGAACAAGAAGATGATCCGAGTAGGCGGCTGACTCGGCGCGAAGTCATGTGGCCACGCTGACGATGCGCTAGGACTCGACGCGTTCGGGACGTGCCATGAGTTTCGGCACGCTCGCGCTGATCGGCATCTGTGGCCTCGCTGGGCCGCTGCTGTCGTCGTTTGGGAGTGGCGCCGTGCCGGCGGTGGTGGGCGAGATCCTCGCCGGCATCGTCATCGGCCGCACCGGTTTCAATCTGATCCACACCGCGAACCCGACGCTGTCGTTCTTCAGCGACGTCGGGTTCGCAATGCTGATGCTGAGCGCCGGCATGAACGTCCCCCTGCGCGACGCGAGCGTGCGCACGGCGTTGCCGCATGGTGCGTCTTGCGCGCTCGCAGTCGCCGGGCTTGCGATTGGCGCCGGGTTCCTCGTCGCGCAGATCCACGGCGTCGGACATCCGGCGATCTACGCGCTGCTGATCGCCTCCGGATCCGCCGCCGTCGTCCTCCCGATCGTCCAGGAGCGCCGCCTCCGCGGCCAAGAGGTCCTCAGCGTGGTCGCCCAGGTGACCGTGGCGGACATAGCGGCAACGGTTGCTATCCCGTTCGTGTTGCGTCCCGTCAAGGCCGGCGAGGCGCTGGCGGGCAGCGCGCTCGTCGCCGTCGCCCTCCTGGCCGTCTACGTGGCCGCTCGCCGAACCCGAGACGCCGACGCTGTCCGGCGACTGCGGCGGACGGGCAAGCAGCGGGGCTGGGCGATCGATCTACGCCTGGCCCTGATCGTGCTCTTCGGACTTGCGTGGATCGCGCGCCGCACGGGCGCCAGCGTGCTGATCGCAGGCTTCGGCGCCGGCCTGATGGTCGCCGCGATCGGCGGCCCGAAGCGGCTCTCGACTGAGGTGCTGGGGATGGCCGGCGGCTTCTTCGTCCCGCTGTTCTTCGTCGTCCTCGGCGCCCGGCTCGACCTCCGCGGCGTTTTCACCCACCCGAGCATGGTTGCCCTCGCCCTCGCACTTGCGTCGCTGACTCTCGTCGTTCATCTCCTTGTCGCGATCGCGGCGAGGCAGTCTCCAGGAGCGGGTCTTCTGGCCAGCGCTCAGCTGGGGGTACCGTCGGCGGTCGTGACGCTCGGCCTGAGCGAGGGCCTCCTCTCCTCCGCCCAGGCCGGCGCGATCATCGCGGCCGCGCTGATCAGCCTGGGCGCAAGCGCGGCCGGCGCCTCGCTCCTCAGCCGCCAGGTTCGCGAAGCGTCGCCCTGATCACCTACGGAGCTCGTTCCGCAGCAAGCCAGTCGCGCCGCTTGGCCTCGTAACTAGGTGGCAGCGCACCTTGAAGCGCCTCGGCGGCGTCCAGCGCGTCCAGCGCCGCAGCGTAATCCCCCCACCGCGCGTCACAGTCCGCGAGCAGCAACGCGAGCTCGAGCGCGTCAGCAAACTCGGACTCCGAGGCCGAGCGGCCCGGCACCGCCACGCGGTCGGCGAGCAGCTGTGAGCTCAGCGGCTGCGGGCGCGCGGTGGCCAGGAACGGCGCCAGGTAGCGGCCGGCGAGCTTCGCCGGCGGCCACCACAGCGGCTGGTCGCTGGCCGCCGAGGGCTCGCGGACGCTCCGGTGAAGCGGGATCGCCTCGTTCGCGACGGTGGTTCGGCGCGGCAGGCGTTGAGGCTCGGCCCGCAGGTACAGCGGCGCGCCACCGGTCATGAGCAGCCCACGCAGCACGGGCTTGAAGGGAGACGGCGTCACTGGAGCGCCAAGGTCGGCGGCAATCGCCTCGGCGACGCAGTCCGCCTGCTGGGCCGCGAGGCCACCTTGCTTGAGCGGGAAGGCGGTCACGTCGCCCGCGGCATAGACGCCGTCGAGTCCGCGCACCCGCCCGTGCGCGTCGACCGGCACGAACCCATGGGCGTCATGCGGCAGCCCCGGTAGGCGTGGCGCCTCCAGCTGAGGCAGCGTGACCACGCGATCGACATAGAGTTCGCCGCCTCCCGCCAGCGCCAGGGCGCGACCGCGGACGCGCGCCGGCGCCGAGGAGGTTCGCAGGCGCACTCCGTGCTCCTTCAGCATCGCCTCGATCGCGCGTGACGCGGACGGACCGAAGAGCTCGAGCGGCTCCTCTTCGGGTGTCAGCAGCCACACTTCGGCGGTCGCGCCTTGCTCTCGCACGTAGGCCGCAGTCATCAGCGCGAGCTCGTAAGCCGGCAACGGCCACATCCGCTCGGATGGCAGCGCGAACGCAACTGACCGAGCGATGCCCGCAGCGAGATCATCCAGCAGCCGACGCAGCGCCGGAACGTCGTCCCGCCCGCAAAACGTCAGCGTGCCGGCCAGCGGCCGGCGCGTGATCGCACCGATCGCCACCACCAGCACGTCATAGCCGATTCGCCCGCCCGTCGATGTGATCGCGATGCGGGCGCTCGGATCGACTCCCCGGAGCGAATCACGCACCAGCTGGCCGTGCTCGTCGCCGCCGACGATGTCTTCTAGATCGTAGGAGCGGGCTTCCGCGCGTTCGAACGCTTCCGCGACCGTTACCGCTCGCAGGAGGAACTCACGCTCCGGAGAGAGCAGCATTAGCCGAACCCGCCGTCCCGCTAGCTCGCGGAGCGCGAGCAACGTCTCGAGGGCGGCCACGCCGCCACCGGCGATGAGGACTCGCCGCCGCTCGTCCCTTGCCGACACCTCAGACGTCTGCGCCAACGCGCGTCCCGGCCGCGTGTCCGGCATGAGCATCGACCCCGCGTCCCGCCCCCCGCGGCAGAACGAGCAGCGGGCACGCGACGTGGCCGACGAGATAACGAGAGACGCTCCCGTGCATGAGCCGACCCACCGGCCCGTACCCGCGGGAACCGACGATCAGAAGATCGACGCGATCGCTGAACCGGGAGAGCTCCTCGCGGGGGCCGCCGTAGACCGCCCGTGCCTCTACGCCGTCAAGACGTCCAAGGTCTTCGCGCGCACGCTCGACGAGCTCTTCGGCGGTCGCCGGCCAATCAGCCGGAATCGGCTGCTCCTCGCGAATGTCCTGAAGCGAGACGACATGCAATGCGGAGATCTGCGCCGCGTGCTGCTGCGCGAGCTCATGAGCGGCGGCGAGCGCGTGCTTGCTCTCCGGCGAGCCGTCATAGCCGACGCCGACTTTGGTCAGCACGTGCTGGCTCTGGAGATAGCCCCGCGGCGCAATCGCGATCGCGCACGGCGCACCGTCGAGCGCCGCGCGCGCGTCGTCGCCGAGGAGAACTCGTCCCAGCAGCGCGTGACGCGACGAGCCGACCACGAGGAGATCGGCTTTTCGCTCCTCGGCTAGCTCGTGCAGGCCGCGAGCGGGCGGCGCGAATGCCGCCCAGTCAAGCTCGGCATCCACCTCTGCGAGCGTTCTCTCGCTGCGCAGCAGTTGCTCGGTTGCCTCGCGTTCATAGGCGACCGCCAACCCCGCGCCGCGACCCATGAACCAGTCGGCGCCGTAGACGTGGCCAAGCGTGAGAGTCGACTGAGGCGCCGCGAGCTGCCGGGCGAGGGCGATGGCGTCGCGACCACCCTGGCGGCCGTCGACACCAACCAAGACGTTCCAAAACACTGGCGACCTCCTCGAGTCGGCTCGTTTTGGCTCGAACGTAGGCAACCTTCGCCTCGGCCACATCGTGGTCCCGCCACAGAGATTTGCGGTCGACCACCGGTCCGGCTCTAGCCGCGTCCGTAGTTCTCCGGGGCCGAGACGCCGACGCTTTCGGATGCCGCGCCGCCGCCATCGCGCAAACCTGACCGACATGCTCGGCACCGTCGTGGACTCGCCTCCCGGCTCGTACGCGGAGAACCCGCAGCTTCGCGACGAGGTCCAGCGCCTGCAGGTCGAAAACGCTCGACTGCGCGAGGAGAACCAGCGCCTGCGCGAGGCGCTCGATTCCCACATCAGCCGCGATGCCTCCGCGCCTCTCTACGGCCCCCGCGAGATGACCGCAGGGACCTGCGTGGGACCGCGCCGAAGCCGAGGCTCCCGCTCCGAAAGCACCAGGTGAACCTCGGCGTCGCCAGCTGAAAGCTTCTAAGCCGCACCCGGCTCGTCCTCGTCTTCGTCGTTCAGCATCTCGAGCAAGCCGGCGACCACGACGCCAAGGCCGCCGATCTCGATCACGAGGATCGCCGCGACCAGCCAGGGCGCGGGCGACAAGCCGAGCACCACGATCAGCCCGATGATCATGAGGATCGGCGCCGCCATCCCGTAGATCAATCTCATATCCGCGCCGAGCAGCCGCTCGATCGAACTGTCGAAGCCGCGGAAGACATGTCGGCGGGTTTGTGCATTCAAAGAACCGGCTGCCATTTCCGTCTCCTGTCCGATAGGCGTTGATTTGCCGCGCATCCTCACGCCTCCCCCCAAGCGAGCACGCCGGCGAGATCCAGGCTCGAGAGGATCCCGAGCGGACGCTGAGAATCCGGAGCGACGACTACGAGATGGCTCGCGTGGTGCGTGAGCATCAGCTCCCCGGCCTGCCGGAGCGGCAGGCTCGGCGAAACGCTGATAACCGGCTGCTGCGCAAGCGATCCCGCGCAGTCGTCGCGGCCCCGGACGACGCCGGCCCGCAACAGGTCGAGGTCGGAGATGATCCCCCACACGATCGCCGCCCCACCGTCTTCGTGCGTGGTTGTCATCACTGCCACACAGTGGACATGGTTGGCGGCCATCATCCGAGCCACATCGGTCAGGGACGCATCGGCCTGACACGACAGGATCCCGGGGTGCATTGCATCCGCAACGGTGGCGTGCTCGAATGCCGGCATCAGATAACTGCCGTGGAACGGCTGGATGGCTGTGGGGGGCATGGCCGACCTCCTTGGGAACGCTGCCGACCCTAGTCTCGCGTCGACCCTTCGTCATCCGAGCGGGACGGAAGCGTTGTCGCGGCTTTACCGCAGCGGCGTCTGCACGCCGTTCCCGGTGCGAAGTTCCGGCGGGATGGTGAACCGTGCAGTGATTGAGCTCATCCCAGGAACCGCCGCCGCTGGCTATCTTCGGACCCGACCCGCTTCTGAGCGTGACCATCGAGGCGCGAGGCCGGGACGACGACGTACACGTGCATGCCGCGGGGCAGGGCGTGTGGGTGGCGCGGATGGCCGCTGAGATGGGCGCCGAGCCGATTCTGTGCTGCTTGCTCGGCGGCGAGACCGGAGCCGTGCTGGAGCCGCTCCTGGCCGCGCTGCCGGGATCGCGACGCGTCGCGCGAACCGGTGGCTCGAGCGGCAGCTATGTCGTCGACCGCCGCCTGGGCCGGCGCGTCGTCGTCGCCAGCCGGCTCGAGCAGGATCCAGCGGCCACCTCCCCCAAGCGAGAGCGCAGCCAGATCGCCGTCGGCGAGGTCGATCAAAGTGGTCACGGACACCTCACCGCCTGGGAGGATGCGCGTGCGGCAGCCGCGACTCCGTCTCTTTCAGCTTGCCTCGTCATCGCCAGCGCGTCGTCGAGGTCACGCGCGCCATCGTCGAGGCCAGGAAGGATGTGGCAGTGGAGATCGACGGCGACGCTTCTCATCGTTGGCAGGTGAACCGAACGCCCAGGCGAGACTGCCTTGTTCTCGTCCGTGATCGCCCGCAACCCGCGACGGATATTTCAGGATGCGCCTGGGCCACCCGTGGGCGCATGATGGTCCATGCCAATCCAGAAGATCGTGGCAGAAGCGATGTGAGAAGAGCGATGAACGCCCGGCGACCCCTCCGCAACGTGGTTCGCACGCAACGCGCCAACCAAGAGCGGCGCGGACGTCTCGCCGTATTTGCTCCCTCGCCGCTGCTCACGATCACGATCGAACCCGGATCCGGGCAGCCCGAAGTGCATCTGCACCCGGGAGGCCAAGGCTTCTGGGTCGCGCGGCTCGCTGTCACGCTCGGCGCTCAGGTGGCCATGTGCTGCTCGCTGGGGGGTGAGGCCGGAACGGTGCTGAAGGCACTGCTCGAGTCCGAGGCGCTCGGCCTCCGCGTCGCCGATGGACAGAGCGCCAATGGGGTCTACATACATGACAGGCGCAGCGGCGAGCGCGTCGAGGTTGTCAACGTCGACGGCCGGCCGCTGAGTCGACATGCCGCAGACGAGCTCTACGGCATCGCGCTTGCTGCCGGCTTGGAAGCAGACGTCACACTGCTGACCGGCTGTCAGCCAATCGGGTTCGTGGAGGCATCGGCCTACCGGCGGCTGGCGAGCGACCTGCGGACAAATGGAAAGCTCGTGATCGCCGACCTCACCGGCCCGCCGCTCTGGGCCGCTCTCGAGGGCGGGATCGACCTGCTCCGCCTCAGTGCCGACGAGTTGGTTGGCGACCAGTTGGCGGCCGGCTTCTCGAGGGGGGAGATCGTGCAGACAGCGCTACGGCTCCGTGAGGCCGGCGCGCAGCAGGTGCTCATCTCGCGTGCTTCCGAGCCCGCCGTGCTGATCGACGGAGGCGCGGAACATGTCTACACCGAATTGGCGGGACCGGCTTTCGAGGCAGTCGACCACCACGGGACCGGAGACTCGATGTTCGCCGCGATCGGCGTTGGGCTTGCAACCGGCAAGAGCACAATCGACGCCCTTCGGCTCGGGATGGCGGCCGGTGCGCTGAACGCCACACGACGCGGACTAGGCACTGGAACCCGCGAGGAGATTGAGCGTCTCACCTCCCACGTTCTAGTCAGCCGCAGGCCGGTGTCGATCGGCCTCGAGATGTTCTCTCGCCGGGAGGCAGCAACCTCGGCATTCGTGACGGGCGCGAACTGAAGAGGCGATCCCTCAGCCTCGTGCCGATGCCGCGGTTGTTGTCGTCGCGACGCCGCGCTCGTGCACCTCCGTCGGCCGCGGCACGATCAGAATCGAGGAGCTCGCGTCCCTGACCAGCGTCTCTCCCACTCCCCCGCTCACGAGCCGCGCCGCAGGGCCCCAGCGTCGCGATCCGATCACGATGAGGTCGACGGCCTCGGACAGCGCGCGCATTTCGTAACCGGGATCGCCGACCGTAGCGGAAACCTTCGCCTGCACCTCCAGTCGCGAGGCCGCCGCCTCTGCTTCAGCCAGCGCGGGCTCCCGCGCGCTTTCCCACATCTCCTCGTGGCTCTGATCCAGGCGCGCCATCCACTCCTCCATGCTCAGGCGCGGAACGCGGTCCTCGACGACACGCCGGACAAGCAGCTGCGCGTTCGCCGCTCGCGCCAGCTCGGTCGCCGCCGCGAGCGCCGCATCCGCCTCCGCGCCGCCATCCCAGCCAACACCGAGCGCACGCAACGCCGTGTCTCGCTCGTGCAAGCCTCGAGAGGCAACCGCCAGCGAGAAGGGGGCGTCGTAGAGAAGCTGCCGCGAGAAACGCCCGATTGCCACGTGGCCGAGCGGAGCTGATTGGCTCGAACCGACGATGACGAGGCCGGCATGCCACCGCTCCGCGCAATGACGCAGTGCGTGGGGCACCGAGAAATCTGCGATTGCGTCGATCAATGCGTCCGGCGCGAGGAGGTCGCGCTCGCGCCGCAGCGTCCCCAACGCTTCGGCGCGCAGCGTCTTGCGGTCGGTCTTGTCCGGAATCGGGAACAGCGAGCTCGGAAAAACGCCGACCAGAGAGAGCCGGCTGCCGAGAACCGAGGCGATCCTCGCCCCTAGGGCAACCGCATCCCGGGCACCGGCGCTGCCGTCGCACCCGACGATGATGTGCTCGAACATTGAAGTCTCCTATCCGGTCACAGCGACGGTACGGCTCCCGCTGCGGCTGAACATCGCGGGCAAGCCGCACGATCTCGCGCTGATCTACCGGCCGCTTCAGGGTTCGGCTCACGCACCTCGGACGGGCGCCGACGTGGCGGACAGCAGCGAAAATTCGACCACCTTGCACGCCAAAAGACGAGTGGTCGCAGATCCTGCCCATAGAGGACCACGATCGCGACCACTTGCCCATCGCCCTCCGGGTGTGGTCACTTTTGGTCCTCTCGGACGGCCGAGACGCGTCGTTAGAGGCCTGGCCCACGCTGCCATGCGCCCCGCGGCCCCGCGGCCCCCGCCGTCGTCCGCCGGCGCCGCCGCGCTCAACTTGATCGAGCCCGTACACAACGTGCAGAATCCGCTCGAGCGGCCTTGACTGAATATCTTCTCTCGCAGCAGGACGCGGCTGAGCTCGAGCGTGCGCGGCTCGAGCTCCTCCAGGAGAAGCACGACCCGCTCACCATCCGGCAGCTGGATGCGATCGGAGTGGCGGACGGGTGGCGGTGCCTCGACGTCGGTGCAGGCGGAGGCTCGGTCACGCGGATGCTGGCCGAGCGTGTCGGTCCGGCCGGCCGTGTGCTCGCACTGGATATCGATACCAACCTCCTGGACCGGCTCGCGAGCGACCACGTCGAGGTCCGCCGCCACGACCTCCTGACCGACGGCCTCGGTCCCGAGACGTTCGACCTCGTGCACGCCCGGCTGCTGCTGATGCATCTGCCGGCTCGGCTGCAGGCGCTGGAAAGGTTGATGAGCGCCGTGCGCCCGGGTGGATGGTTCGCGGCCATCGATCCGGACTTCACGACCGTCGACGTGGTCCCCCGCACTCCTGCCTGGGAGCGAACCTGGTCGAGTTTCCTCGACGCACTCATCGCCGGCGGCTGGGATCCACGCTACGGCGCCCGCCTATGCGACGACCTGCTGGCGGTGGGCGCCGGCGACGTTCAAGCCGACTACCTCGCGCACCGTGAGCCCGGCGGCTCGTTGACCTCGCGCCTGCTGTCGCTGACGCTCGAGCGACTCCGCCCCCGGATGCTGCCTCTCGGCGCATCGGACCAAGAGATCGACGCGGCGCGGAGCCTGCTCGAGGACAGCGCAAGCCGCGTACGTACTGTCACGACATGCGCGGTGCGCGCCCGCAAGCCGGCCTGACGCGGGGTTCTTCGACCCCATCGACCCTCCGGTGTAGGCACCGTTTTTCGTCGAGACGCCGGGGGTAGCCGCTCGACATGGCGGACACGCCGGGACCTGCGCCCTCGCGTCCTCCGCTCGGGACGCTCGTCGTGCGCTACGGCATTGGCGCCGTCATGGTCCTCGCCGGGATCGTCATGATCATCATCAACCTGGGAGGGTTCGGGGTCGAAGGCTTCGCGATGGCCGTCGGCGGCGGGCTCTCGGTGCTGCTGATCAACTTCCTGTTCCGGCTCGGCGTCAGCGGCGACCGCGAGCGTGAACGCGAGGAGGAAGCACGCAGGTACTTCGACGAGCACGGCGTCTGGCCGGACGAAGACAACAAGCCGTCCGTACGCGAATGGAGACTGGCGTCAGGTGTCATCACCCCCGAGCAGGAGGAACGACAGCGCCGAGACGACAAGGGGTAGCCTCAAACGCTCCCGAGCCTGGGATGCCGGAAGTCGCATGATCGCGTATCGACGATCTCGGCGCCCATGTTCCGCTGCATCATCTTCAGCGCCGCGTCGGCCAGCCGCTCGTCGATATGCGCCACCGCATCCCGGACGACCGCCACGTCGAAGTGGCGGATATAAGCGTCGAGCGCCGAGTAGAGGATGCACTGCTCGGTCACCTGACCAGTCAGCACGATCCGCCGGACGCCCTGTTGGTTGAGCAGGTACTCGATCGGCGTCTCGTAGAAGATCGAATGACGCGCCTTGAGCAGGAAGGGAACATCATTCGGAGGCGCGATGTCGTCCACCAGCTCAGGCCCGGCGGCGTCCCGCGTCTGCTCTATCAGCTCGCTGTGACCGGCGCTCCAATCACCGTGGTTGTCGTTGACATAGACGATCAACGCCTCTTGCTCGCGCGCCTTCTCCAGCAGCGACGCGATCGCCGGCACCGCGCGGCGCGCCGATGCCTTGAGCGGCTCTCCGTCCTCATGCTCATAGGTGTTGAGCATGTCGATCACGATCAACGCCGTCTTGTCCGCCGACATGCCACGAGCGATACCCCGGCGGCGCCGGCGGCACGCGCGACAGCCCGTGGCGCCCGCCGGAACAGCTACCAGCCCCGCACCGCCGCTTGAACGGAGACACACCATGCAGATAACCCGCAGCAGCACCGACACCGCCAAGGGACCGGCCGATTGGTTCACCGGTGAGGTCTACATCGATGCCGTAGCGGTCCCGCAAGCGCCGGCGCGCGTCCAGGCCAACCTGGTGCACTTCACGCCCGGCGCACGAACCGCGTGGCACACCCATCCGCTCGGCCAGACGATCTACGTCACCGAGGGCATCGGGCTCTGTCAGCGCCGTGGCGGCTCGATCGAGCTCATCCGGCCCGGCGACCGCGTGTTCTTCGAGCCCGGCGAGGAACACTGGCACGGCGCCACTGCCAACCGCTTGATGGTCCACCTGGCTCTGAACGAGGTGGACGACGAGCACGCCGCCGCGCACTGGGGCGAGCACGTGAGCGACGACGAGTATGCCGCCGCCCCTTCGCCTCGCAGCTGACGCGCCCCCGGGACCTCGACGTTCCAACGCGTGCGGCCGAGCAGGCTGACCAGACCGGCGGTCGGCCGCCCCTAAGCGCCCCGCCGACAGGCCGGACCGGCAAATCCGGTCCCGCCCGGCTTATTCAACGCAGTACGCAGATTTATCTATACTCCGTGTGTAGCAACTGAATCCCGCCGAGGTTGGCGCCGGCTCCCGAGGAGGATCCGCCGTGTCCGATTCCAGTACCCATTCCGCTTCGCCCCGGGCTGCTCGCCTCGGACTCGCCGTTGTCGGCGTGGGCGGCGCCGTAGCAACAACGGCAGCCGCCGGGCTCGAACTCATGCGCCTGGGCATCAGCGGCCACGAAGGCTTACCGCTGGCAGAGCTGGGCGCCGAGCACGAGCTCCGTCCCTACGAGGACATCGTCATCGGCGGC
>JAFAZV010000447.1 GCA_019239445.1 Solirubrobacterales bacterium | reverse complement strand
CCGCCCGCCATCAGCGTCGCCGCTCCCAGCGCGCCGAGCGCGGCGCCGGCGCCGTGGGCGCCGCGGCGTCGGGCGCCGAGCGAGGCCCCGTACAGGGTCAGAGCAAGCGCGTTCGTGGCCGCGTGGACCAGGCCGGTTCGACGCACGTCCTCGTAGGCGATCTCCGTGTCGGCCCAGTCGTTTATTCCGGTCAGCGCGGTCGGCGGATAGGCGAGGATGCCGACCACGATCAACCGCTGGCTGGCCCGGCCGCGACGATCGCCGCCGAACACGTCGAGCAGCGTCGCGCCGAGGAACGAGCCGATCACGACGTCGGTCAGCATGGGGTGCACGGCATGCCCGAGCCAGGTGCCGCTGACCGCGTCCTTGAACGGTCCGGGCGTGATCGCGCCACGCACCTTCTTGCCGAGCGCCTTACCCGGCGTGTCGAGCTCCGAAGCCGACTCGATCCGCCGCATGAGCGGTTCGGCCGGGGTCAGCTGGCGGCGCACGTTCATGCCGGCCGCCCTACCCGTCGAGCGCTCAGGCTAAGCCCGACGTACTCGCGGGCCCACGCGAGCAGCCTCTCGACGTGCTTCTCGGTGAGCCCGACCGCGGGATCGGTGCCCACCAACAAGGTCGGCGCCGCGCGCGCCGCCGCCCACGCCGTGCAGCGTTCGTCGTGAGCATCGTCGACCCAGGCCAGCGCTCGTGCCTGATCGGCATGCGCGTCGATTCCGCCGAGCTTCCAGTGCGCGTTCGCAGGCCGCTCGCAAGGATCGAAAGTTACGTGAGGAAGCGGGCCGGGTATATCGAGCGCCAGCGGGAGGTAGTCGTTGGCCTTTTCCTCCCAGCCTGTGCACCAGGCGAGGTCGAACTCGTCGGCGAGCAAACGCAGGTGTTCGCCCGCCGTAGCCGAAATCAAGTGAGCGATTCCGTCGACGAGTAAGAAGCGGCCCGCGGGAGGGTGCGCGGGATCGAAGCCGAACAGAGAGATAACGCCATCAACGTCAATGAGAAGCAGCGGTCGGTCCATACGAAACCCTTACGTGGACCGGGCAGATTAGACGCATGTGGCGCACCCAATCGGGAGATGTGGTGTACTGACCACCGCGGATTCGAAGCGGATGCCCGCGCCTGTCGAGTAACAGCGTGAGGCGGCGCACCGGGTATCCGGCTTCCGCTCAAGTCCATCGATGACCTCTCTGCTCGGCATCCTGCTCGCGCTCGCCTGCGCCCTGGCGACGAACGTGGGCTTCCTCTTCAAGCACCGCGGCGCCTGCGCCGCGCCGCCGGTTGACATCCGTCGGCCGCTGTGGACAGCCCGAAGGCTCTACAGCTCCCGTCTATTCACGATCGGGATGGTGATCGCCACGGGCGCGTGGCTGTTCCACGTCGCGGCGATGGCGGTCGCGCCTTTGTCGCTGGTCCAGGCGGTGCTCGCCGGTGGAGTCGTGCTGCTCGCCGTGCTCGCCGAGCGGTTGTTCGGCCTGAAGATCGGCCGCCGGCAGTGGCTTGGGCTGGGGATGACCGCTCTCGGGCTGATGCTGCTGGGCGTCACACTCCCCGCCTCTCACGGCGCGCAGTCGCGCTTCTCGGTGCCAGGGATGATCGCCTTCGAGACCGCGCTGATCGCCGCCGGAACGCTTCTGATCATGGGTCCCCGGATCGGCGCCCGACGTGAGCATCACGGCTTCATGCTCGGCGCCGCCGCGGGAATCCTGTTCGGGGTCTCCGACGTCGCGATCAAGGCGATCTCCGGCATGGTCGGCAGCGGCGGGGTATTCGGTCTTCTCTCGCCCTGGTTGCTGGTCACGATCGGGGCCTCGATCGCCGCCTTCTACGCGTGCGCCAAGAGCCTGCAGGACGGCGAGGCGGTGCCGGTGATCGCCGTCACCGGCGCCGCCGCCAACGTGTCCGGCGTCGTCGGCGGGATCATCGTGTTTGGCGACCCGCTCGGCGGCAACCCGGTGGCGATGATGGTCCAGGCGTTCGCGTTCGCGCTCGTGCTCGTCGCCGCGTGGCTGATGCCCGCGCCCGTGCGGGCCGCCGCGGGTCGCAGCGTCGCGGCCTAGCGCTCCGGCGATACCGCTAGCTCAGGCCGGCGCGCTCCACCAGCTCCTCGGCGATCGCCAGCGAGGACGTCGCCGCCGGCGACGGCGCGTTGCGGACCCACAGGACCGGCCCGTTGCTCGCGAGGCGAAAGTCGTCCACCAGCGATCCGTCGCGGTCGACCGTCTGCGCGCGGATGCCCGCCACCGCGCGGACCGTGTCGTCCGGCTCGAGCTCGGGAACGTAGCGCTGCGCCTCGCGGATGAACGCGCGCTTGGAGGCGGCACGAACGATCTCGCCCAAACCGGCCCGCCAATGACGGCGGAACAGCCGCGGCGCGCCAGGCCAAGCCACGGCATCCCACACGTCGCGGGCGACGAAGCTGCCGCGCCGGTAGCCCTCACGCGCCCCGCCGAGGATCGCGCTCGGGCCGATCATCACCGACCCGTTGATCGTGCGCGTCAGGTGGATACCGAGGAACGGCAGCGCCGGATCGGGCACCGGGTAGATGAGCCCTCGGACGAGCTCGCTGCGCTCGGGGCGCAGCTGCCAGTACTCCCCTCGGAACGGGACGATCCGCGGCTCCGCCGGCTGGCCCGAACGCCGCGCGAGCCGATCGGCGTGAAGGCCGGCGCAGACGATCACGCGATCGGCGCCCGCCCCGCCCCCGTCAACCAACTCGATCCTCGCAGCGCCACGCCCACCGTCGACGCGCGCCACTTCACGGCCGAGGTGGATGCTCGCTCCCGCCGCGGTGGCATCGGCGGCCATGGCTCGGGCGACCTCGGCGAAGTCGACGATCGCGGTCGCCGGCGAATGCAGGGCGGCCAGCCCCTGCGCGTGTGGCTCGACGCTTCGAAGCTCGCTTCCATCCAGGCGCCGCAGACCCGGCACGCCGTTCGCGCGTGCGCGCTGCTCGAGCGCCTCGAACCGCGGCATCTCACCCACCTCGGTGGCGATCACGAGCTTGCCGCACGCGTCGTAGCGGATCGAGTGCGCGCGACAGAAGTCGCGCAACAGCGACATTCCACGCACGCAAAGGCGCGCCTTCAGCGATCCGGGGGTGTAGTAGAGCCCGGCGTGAACCACCCCCGAGCTGTGAGAGGTTTGGTGGCGGGCGAGGTCGGGCTCCTTCTCGAACACCTGGACCTCGGCACCCGGGATCTGGCTGGTTATCAGCCTCGCCGTGGCGGCGCCAAGGATGCCGCCACCGATGATCGCAACCCGCATCGGCGGCTCAGACTGCGCTGCCCTCGAGCAGGACGCGCGCGACCTGCTCGGGATCGTCGGACATGGGCACGTGGCCGCAGCCGTGCAGCGTGCGCATTCTCGCCTGCGGGACGGCCCGCGCGGCGCGACGGGCCTGGTGGGAAAGCAGGACCCGGTCGCGCTCGCCCCACGCGATCGTCGTCGGGACCGCGATCCGCGCGCCTCCTTCGAAGCGGTCGGCGGCCAGAGCCGTGAGCATCTCGTCGAACCAGGGTGCATAGGCCAGTGCCCTGATCGCCGGGCCCAACTCGTCGCGCGGGACCTGCTGCGGACGCGCCACTGCCTGCGAGAAGGCGAGCGTGCGCAGCCGCGGGCGGCTCAGGATCTTCTCCGCGCGAGGAGCTATCAAGCGGGCCGAGCGAGACATCGTCCACAACGTCGCTCGCTGGTAGACGGCTTCGATCGAGTTGTGAAACCCCGCGGGAGACAGCGTGGTGGCGGACGCGATCTCGCCTCGCTTCGCCAGCTCGAGCGCCAGCCAGCCCCCCATCGAGTTGCCGGCCACATGTGGGCGCTCGAGCCTAAGGTCCGCGAGGAATCCGCTCACGAGGTCGGCGAGCGAACCGATTCCCGCCGCTGTGCCGGGCGGCGGCATCGGCGACGCCCCGAAGCCCGGCAGGTCCGGGGCGATCACGTCCCGCTGCGCGGTGAGCCGATCGATCACCGGCAGCCACCCCTGCCAGTGGTGCCCGATCCCATGCAAGAGCACGAGCGGCGGCCCGGCTCCGCTGCGGAAGTGGTTGAGCTGCATCTCGACCGAACCCTAACCGGCTCGTCCGCGCGGCACCTCGTCGCCGGATTGGACAATTGTCATCTGGGCGACGCGGCGATACGGTTGTACAAAACGGCGAAACCGGCGGGAGGAGGCTCATGGCGAGCACCGAGGAAGCAGTCAGGCCCGAAACACGAACTTTGCAAGAGCTGGGACGCCGGCATCTGTGGATGCACTTCACGCGGATGGGCGCCTACGAGGATCACGAGATCCCGATAATTGTTCGTGGAGAGGGGTGCTACGTCTACGACGAGCACGGCCACCGCTACCTCGACGGCCTTTCCGCGTTGTTCTGCGTGAACATCGGCCACGGCCGCGCCGACATCGCGCAGGCCGGCGCCGATCAGGCGCGCGAGCTGGGCTTCTTCAGCAACTGGTCCTACGCGCATCCTCCGGCGATCGAGCTGGCGGCGAGGATCGCCGCGCTGGCGCCAGGCGATCTGAATCGCGTGTTCTTCACCAGCGGCGGCAGCGAGTCTGTGGAGTCGGCGCTGAAGCTCTCGCGCCAGTACCACAAGCTGCGCGGCAAGGCCAACAAGCACAAGGTGATCGCGCGCGAGATCGCCTACCACGGAACCTCCCTCGGGGCACTCAGCGCGACCGGGATCACTGGTTTGCGCGAACCGTTCGAGCCGCTCACGCCTGGTGGCTGTCACGTCCCCAACACGAACACGTACCGGTTGCCGTTCGGCATCAGCGAGAACGCGCTGGCCGACACGATCGCCGAGCGAATCGAGTTCGAGGGGCCGGACACGGTGGCCGCGGTGATCCTCGAGCCGGTGCAGAACGCAGGTGGCTGCTTCACGCCCCCGAGCGGCTACTTCCAGCGCGTGCGGGAGATCTGCGACGAGTACGACGTGTTGCTGATCTCCGATGAGGTGATCTGCTCCTGGGGCCGGCTCGGGGAGTGGTTCGGCGCCGAGCGCTATGGCTACCAGCCGGACGTGATCACCACGGCCAAGGGGCTGACGAGCGCCTACGCCCCGTTGGGCGCGGTGATTCTCTCCGACGAGGTCGCGGAGCCGTTCCTCGCCGGCACGGCCAGCTTTACGCACGGGTTCACCTTCGGCGGCCATCCGATCTGCACGGCGGTCGCGCTCGCGAACCTCGACGCGATGGAGCGCGAGAACGTGATCGACAATGTCCGCGCCAACGAGACGGGCTTCCGGGGGATGCTCGAGTCGCTGCGCGAGCTGCCGATCGTGGGGGACGTTCGTGGCGCCGGCTACTTCCAGGCCATCGAGCTCGTCAGGGACCAGGACACCAAGGAGACGTTCTCGCACGAGGAGTCGGAGACGCTGCTGCGGAGCTTCCTCTCGCTCGAGCTCTACCGTCGCGGGCTGATCTGTCGAGCTGACGATCGTGGCGATCCCGTGATCCAGCTGTCTCCCCCGCTGATCGCGGGCCCCGAGCAGTTCGACGAAATCGAGTCGGTGCTGCGACCGGTCTTGACCGAGGCCGCCGAGCGCCTGCACGTGCACACCCACTAGTGCCGCGACACTAGCCATCGCCTGCCACATGCCGATGCACCCGCCCGCCCGCCGATGCTGACCGTACGGGACCTGCTTTCGGATCTCGACGTCCGGATCCTCACCGGCGAGGCGGGCATGCATGTGCCCGTGCGCTGGGTGCACATCACGGAGCTGCTCGACCCGACGCCGTGGCTGTCGGGTGGCGAAGTGCTGCTCACGACCGGGTTGCAACTCCTCGAGGAGAGCTCACAGCGGGAGTTCGTGACTCGCCTCGCCGACCACCAGCTGGCGGCGCTTGGCTTCGGGACCGGCTTCGACCATCAAGCCGTTCCGGAAGCGATCGTCGAGGTCGCGACTGAGCGCCAGTTTCCGGTCTTCGAAGTCCCGTACGAGGTGCCGTTCATCGCGGTCACCGAGGCCGCCTTCACCCAGCTCGTTAACGAGCAGTACGCCGTGCTGCGCCGAGCTTTGGCGGCGCAAGAGCGGCTCGAGCGGATCGTGCTCTCAGAGCGTGGCCTCGATGCATTGGCGGGTGCGCTGGCGGCGCTGATCGGAGCCGCGGTGCTCGTATTCGACCCCCGCGGCGAGCCGCTCGTCCAGCACGAGTTCCGCCGGCCACTCGAACCCGACACGCTCGCAGCGGTTTCAGGTCAGCTGCGCGAGCGCACGCGCCGGCGCGAGGCGAGGGCGTTCGTGCCGGCTCGTGACGAGGCCGGGAACGGATTGGCGCTTCCGGTAGCCGCCGACGGTGCGCCCGGGTCTCGACTCCCGGGCGGGGGCGCCGAGCGGATGCCGGAGGCCTGGCTCGTCGCGCTCAAAGACGCCGGGCCGCTGTCGGACTTCGATCGGCTGACGCTCCACCAGGCGGTCACGATCGTCGCCCTCGAGCTGCTGCGCGAGCGCGTGGCGGGCGACACTGAGCGCAGGCTCGCCGGCGATGTGCTGGCGGCGGTGGTGCGCGGCGAGCTGGTGGGAGCGGAGTTGCGGCGCCGGCTCGAGCCGTTCGGCCTCGCCGACCGCGTGGCGGCGATCGTGGTCGAACGGCCGGCCAACGGTCGCGGAGCGGGCTCGTCGGCCGAGACCGCGCTTGCCTCCGCGCTGCGCGACGATGCCGCTCGTGGCCTCGTCGCCTCGGTGATGGGACTGAGCTGCGCGCTCGTCCCAGGCATGGAGGAGGACGACCTCGTCTCTCTGGCTGAGCGCGTGGGCGAGCGCTTGCGCGCCGAGCTCGGGGTCGCGGTTCGGGTTGGCGTTGGCCGCGCCGTTCCTGGTGGCGAGGCCCGCAGGAGCTTCCACGAGGCGCGCTGCGCGCTCGAGGCGCTCGCCCTTGGCGTTCCGGGCGCGCGCGGAAATGGCGCGTCCTCGGGACGCGTTCGCGTCGGGACCTACCGCGACCTTGGGTCGTTCCAGCTCTTGCTCTCGCTCCAGGACGACGACGCGCTGCGGCTGTTCTGCGACTCGATCCTCGGTCCGATCGAGGCCAGCGAGGGACCGTACGGCGGCGAGCTGATGCGCTCGCTCGAGGCCTTCATCGAGGAGAACGGGCAGTGGGAGCGCGCCGCGCGCCGGCTGTACTGCCACCGGCACACGCTGCGCTACCGGATCCGCCGCGTCGAGGAGCTGACGGGCCGCAACCTCTCGAACGCCCGGGACCGGATCGAGTTCTGGCTCGCGCTCCGCGGTCGGGAGCTGGTTTCGTGATCGAAGCGATCGCGCCGGCGATCGCCGGAAAGGGGTGATGCCTTGAAGGTCGGGGTTCCAACTGAGGTCAAGCTGGACGAGTACCGGGTGGCCTTGACGCCCGCCGGCGTACGCGAGCTGGTCGACGTCGGGCACCAGATATACGTACAGCAGGGCGCGGGTCTCGGTTCGGCGATCGCGGACGAGGAATACGTCGCCCAGGGCGCCATGATCGTGCCCGACGCCGCGGCCGTGTTCGGCGAGGCCGAGCTGATCGTCAAGGTCAAAGAGCCCCAACCGGGCGAGGTCTCGCTGCTCGAGCCGCGCCACACGCTGTTCACCTACCTGCACCTCGCCGCCGACGCCGGGCTCACCCAGGGGCTGATGGCCTCGGGCGCGACTTGCATTGCCTACGAGACCGTTGAGGACGCGAACGGGCGCCTGCCTCTGCTGGCGCCGATGTCCGAGGTCGCGGGCAAGATCGCCACCCAAGCCGGCGCGTTCATGCTCGAGAAGCCCCTCGGGGGTCGCGGCATCCTGCTCGGTGGCGTCCCCGGCGTCGCCGCGGCCAACGTGATCGTCATCGGCGGCGGCGTGGTCGGGATGAACGCCGC
>JAFAZV010000252.1 GCA_019239445.1 Solirubrobacterales bacterium | reverse complement strand
GGGTGGGGAGCCGGGGCTTGAGCGGATCGAGACGACCGATAAAGCGATCCGCCGGTTCATCGATCGGCTCGGCGGCCCCGAGGGTCTGGCGGTTTGCTATGAGGCGGGAGCGGGCGGGTTTGATCTGTATCGGCTGCTGTGCTCGGTGGGGGTGGCGTGTGATGTGGTCGCGCCGTCGTTGATCCCAGTCCGGGCTGGTGATCGGGTGAAGACCGACCGCCGGGACGCGAAGAAGCTCGTGCGTCTGTATCGCGCGGGCGCGTTGAGCTTTGTTCATCCGCCCACGCCAGAGACGGAGGGGCTCAGGGATTTGCTGCGTTGCCGCGAGGATCTGCGCCGGGCGCGGATTGCGGCGCGCAACCGGGTGCTCAAGCAGCTGCTACGCCATGGTCGGATTTTTCGGGAGGGCAAGCATGCTTGGACGCAGAAGCATCGCGAGTGGGTCAACCGCCAGCGCCTGGATGATCCGCTGGCGCAGGCGGCGCTCGAGCAGATGCTGATTCACGTCGACGGTCTGGACCGCCAGCTGGCGTTGCTCGACGTCCGCCTTGAGGAGATCGCCCGCTCGGCGCGCTGGGGCGATCAGGTCAGGGTGCTGGTGCGCTTCCGGGGGATCGCGACGCTGACCGCGTTGGGCTTGATCGCCGAGGTCGGCGACTTCGCCCGGTTCTCCTCGGCGCGAGAGCTGATGGCCTGGCTAGGGATGACGCCGAGCGAGTACTCCTCGGGTCAGCAGCGGCATCGCGGCCACATCACTCGCGCCGGGAACACTCACGCCCGCCGGCTGCTGGTCGAGGCCGCCTGGCACTACCGTCATCCGCCGCGGCGCTCAACCCGCAGACCCGCACCGGACGAGCGCGCTTGGCAGGCGCAAGTCCGCTTGTTCGCGCGCTGGCGGCACCTCACCGCCCACGGCAAGACATCCACGGTCGCCAACATGGCGATCGCCCGCGAGCTCTCAGGCTTCATCTGGGCGGCGATGACCCAGCCGTCGCGCGTCTCGCTCCCCACGGCCGAACCCGAGGAGGTTGTTGCCTAGCGCCAGCGCGGGTGTGGCGGGGCGACGGACCCGAACCGCCGGAGAACCCTCGAAAAACGTTTTGCGATCCCAACTCGCGATGGAAGTCAGAGGCAGCTCACGACCGGACACTGTCCTGCGGTCCCGACCCGCGAATCTCAGCGTGACAGTCGTCGTTGCTCTCGGGCCCGTCGCCCGGCCACACCCCGAACCACCATGAATACAAAACAACAACATCCCTCTTGACACGCGCTTCCATCTCAACTATTTGGAAACCGCGACGTCGGCCAAGGCTTCGTTGTTCTCGTTGACGGGCGCGGTGCCCGAGGCCTGGGCTCGTTGTTCCCCAGGATTGTTCTTGGATGTTCGTGCGATTCCCCGGGCACTGCAAATCATCCACTCCCTGGCGGCAGACGGGCCCGGACGGGCCGTCTTCCGCTGGAGAGTTCCCTCGCCGGGTGTGTCCCGAGCGCTGAAGGAGGTTGGATGTAGGAGCTCATCTTCATAGGCGGTGCTGTGCGAGAGATGGAGGCTTGTTGGCCCTCCAGCGTCGGCCTTGCGGGGGTTGGCGCTAAACCGCCCTGGTGCTGCGTTGGCTGAAGACCGTTGTGGTGAGCGATCAGGGAAAAGGCGTGGTTGTGGGGGCAGCGCGTCAGAACCTCCGATCTCAGCCCGAACAGCTGCGCGACGGCCTCTCGCTAGAACGAGGCGTGAAGGTTGAGGGCTCTAACTGGACGCTCGGTCGCGGGCTAGGCGCCCGCCGGGCAGCGTTCGCCGAATCTACTTGCGGCAAATGCTCGAGGTGGTTAGGAGGCGGTGGCTGTCGATTCGAGCGAGCGCCCTGTGGCTCGGATCCCGAGCAGGATTAACGCGCCGGCGAGGACGCCCGTTACCGCCATCACCACGAAGGCGCCCGAGAACCCCCAAGCGGCGTTGGCGCCGAGCACGATCAGCGGCGCCAGCGCCCCCCCGATGTGCCCGAGCCCGTCGGTCAGCGCGACGCCGGTGGCCCGGGCGTTGGTGGAGAAGTGCTCGGCTGTGTAGGTGTAGAGCATCGGCACGAGCAGCCCGATCGTCGTCGAGGCGATGAAGCCGAAGACGATGATGATCGTCGGCGAGACGAAGATTCCGATCACCACGAGCGAGATCGCCCACACCACCGCCACCACGGCCGCGGCGAACTTGCGCTCGAGCCGGTCAGCGAACCGAGTGGTCGCGAAGGCGCCGAGGAGGAAGCCGAGGCCGGAGACGATCAGGTAGGTCGTGCTGTCGGCAAGGCTGTAGCCCTTCCCCGTAAACAGCGTGGGCGCAAGCGTCAGCCAGCCGTAGTTGCCGATGTAGTAGACGAACCAGATTCCGACAAACAGGGAAACGCGGCCGATCATCGGGGGTCTCAGCAAGGCGCGGAAGGGGAATCTCTCCGCCTTCGCCTCGTCGGGCACGGGTTCGGGGCGCGGGAGCTCGTCGTCGATCGTCTCACGGGCCGAGTCCTCCGCCTCCGCGACCAGATCCTCGGCCTCCGCCACGCGGTCCTGCGTGACCAGCCAACGCGGCGACTGCGGCAGGCTGCGGCGCATGAACAGGATTGTCACGCCGCCGAGCGCCCCGATCAGGAACAGGATTCGCCAGCCGCTCGCGAAGTTCGGCACGAGTCCGCGGGCGATGAAGGGCACCACCGCAAATCCGGCGTAGGCGGCGGTCGTCGCCCAGCTCGTGTAGCGGCCGCGTAGAGGGGCGGGAGAGAGCTCGCCGATGTACGTGGTGACCGCGGCGATTTCAGCGCCGATCCCCAAGCCGGCGATGAAGCGGAAGATGATCAGCTCGGTCACGTTGGTGCTCGCCGCCGCCAGCACGGTCCCAAGCGAGAACACGGCCACGGACAGTCCGAGACTGAGACGACGCCCCCACTTGTCGGCGATTGTCGCATCGGCGAAGGCGCCGATGATGTAACCGATCAGGCTGCTCGTCACTGACAGGGTGACGGTCGACTTGGCGACGTGGAATTGGGTCGCGATCACCGGCGCGGCGAACGAGATCGTCACGATGTCGAAGAAGGCGAAGAAGTAGCCGGCGCCGACCACCCACAGCAGCTTGCGCTCGTAGGGCCACACGGGGATGCGATCGAGCCGGGCCAGCGGCCCGATGCGACGGCGCCGGGCGCGCCCGACCCCGTGCGACCCCTGGGTCGTCCCTGATGACATATCCGGCATCCTGCTCCCTCCTTCCTCACCGAACCACTACCCGGCGAGAACCAAACGAATCCGAAACCAGGATGACCTCGTCGGATGACCTCGTCCCCAACGCCTTCGGCCCCAACGGCGCGTTCTGAGCCGTCGAAGCTAAACGATGTAGCTGATCCGACCGCAGCGTGTGCCCGTCTGGCTACGACCGGGGTCATCCGAAAACGCTTTGGCTGTTTGCACGGATTTGTCCCGTATGACCCCACGATCGGGGCCGTGCTGGCGGGCCCATTTTCGGCTTCGGCGAGGTCTGCCGGATAGCCGTTAGTGGTGCCGATAACCCCGGTGGGTCAAGCGTCTGCGGCGTTTCGCTCGCGCTCGAGCGCCGCGTGCAGCGCGGGGAGGCTGGCGAGGTCCTTGGCGCGGCCGGCGGCGCTCTTGCTGCGGATGACGTCCTGGAGCGTTGCGACCTCGATCCGCAGTCCCGTGCTGACAGATTGGGTATCCGCGTTGCGGTGCAAGTCGTCGTAGCCGTAGGTGCCGCTCGGGCGGGCGGTGATGTCGAGGTTGCCGTAGCGCGTGGTGAGGTTCCAGATCTCGGCGTTGGCGATCAGACGAGGGTCTGCGGGCAGCGGGACCGGGGGGCTCGGCGGGGAGGCGGATCGCGGCCTCGAGTTCGGCAAGCGCGCTCGCGAGCCGCTCGAGGTTTTCTGCGGTCGTGGCCGGGGTGATGTCAACGTCTTCGGTGACGAGGTCAACCCCGCGCAGAAGCGCGCGCGAGGACCGCCAGGATCGCGTTGCCGTCGAACTCAGGCTGCTGCGGCATCGCCAGCGCCGCTGACGGTGGCCAGCTCGAGCGTCGCACGCAGCGCCGGGACGCGCGCGCGATCGTGGTCCTCGGGTGAGGCCTCGGCGACCCGGAGGAGGTCCACCAGCGACGCGACGAGCACGTCGAGGTCCTCGCCGAGCGAGATCCGCCTGGCGTCGCGGCGCAGGTCGTCATAACCCTGCGTGCCGGCGGGGGCAGAGTCCGTCGGCAGCCTCGGCTTGGCTAGACCGCGTGGAGCACGATCGTTAGTACCAGTTGTTGCGCCGAGGAGCACGAAACCCCCTGGCGCATCGCTTTCTGGTCCGAACAGCTCTCATCGGCCCACGCAGCGTTCGGAATCGGGCGTCCTCGAGGTGACCGCGTCGGACACGATCTTTGTCGACGGGCACGTCGAGGCAGTTGTGCAAAAGGCGAGTCTTGAAGCGGAGAACGAGTTCTTTCGCCGTTATGCCGAGCTCCCCGAGTACATCCGAAGCTGCTTGGAGCTCAACTACCTGGTCGTGGTGTCAACGCGGCCGCCAAACCGATGGCTGCTCGCCGCCACAGGCCTCGAGGCACTCGCCGTCGGCACGGCTGGCTCACAGCCGACTGTGGCACAAAGACTGAGATCGACAAACGCAGACAGCTTCAAAGGGAGCTCCGGACGCTCTTGACCACAGTCGAGCTCGACGATCTACGCGAGAGAGTGTCGGAGAGGGTTCTCACCACGACCGTCGGGCCAGTGGCGGAGCACATCTATACGTATTTGTCAGGGCTCGGCGTGCCCAATGTCTCCGTCGAGGACATCAATCGTTGGTGGCGGACCCCTGGAAGGATCGCCCATGGGGCCCCAGTCGACATCGAGCAGGGCGATCTCAACCGCCTCATAACCGTGTTCCAGACCGCACTGCGGCGGACGGGCGGTGCGGAACCCAGCTCCGCGTCGGCCACCTAACGGATCCCGACCACACCGCAGCTCTGGCGTCCACAGGACTTGCGCTTTCGCGTGCTTGTGCCAGTCCCCCGTACCGCGCGGAGCAGGGCGCCGGGTAAGGGTGCCAAGACACCTGTGCCAGCAAGGATGCAGGGCCGGTCCGCAGTTGAGCTTTTCGGTCGTCAGCACCGGCGCCGCGCGCGGATCACGGCGTCAACG
Source organism: Solirubrobacterales bacterium (assembly GCA_019239445.1). Taxonomy (GTDB): domain Bacteria; phylum Actinomycetota; class Thermoleophilia; order Solirubrobacterales; family Solirubrobacteraceae; genus Palsa-465. The sequence goes on along the minus strand of JAFAZV010000252.1, from coordinate 224 downwards.
CCGGTACCGACCTGTGGCCGCGGACGATCCTCGGCGACGATCAACTCCCAGCCGTTGGCGTTCAGCGCGGCGCGCGCGCTGTCGACCGAGACCTGCAATTGCCCCGCTGCGGCCGTCGCCCCTCCGGTGGCCGGATCGGTCGGTCGATGGCCAACCAGGAACAGGGTCCCGCCGCGAGCGACCCCGCTCGCCAAGCGATTCACCATTTCCACCGCCGATCCGGC
>JAFAZV010000246.1 GCA_019239445.1 Solirubrobacterales bacterium | reverse complement strand
GGGCGGCCCGCGCCGCCGCCGGGACCGCCGGCGAGGACTTTCAAGCAAACTGCGCGACCGTGGCAGTTCCTTCCGTCGACGATCTCCGCGGTCCGCTGCGCGGACGGCTCGTCATCCTCGAACCGCTTGCTACAGAACACGAGGATGGCCTGCTCGCGGCGGCGGAGGAGAGCGAGGTATTCCGTTGGATGCCGGTGGCGCTGGCCGGCTCACGCGCGGCGGTCAAGGATTGGCTCGCGAACTCACTCGCGGCTGCCGAGCGCGAGCGCGAGGTTCCGTTCACCATCCTCGACGCGCGGACGGGTGCGGCGATCGGCTCGACTCGGTTTCTCGAGATCCGCCTCGAGCATCTGCGCGTCGAGATCGGCTGGACGTGGATGGCACGCCCGGTCTGGGGCCAAGGGCACAACGTCGAGGCGAAGCTGCTCCTGCTGGGGCGGGCGTTCGACGGCGCGCGGGTGCGGCGAGTCGAGTTCAAGACCGATGCTCGCAACGAGCGCTCACGCGGGGCGCTGCTTGCGCTTGGCGCGACATACGAGGGGATCTTGCGCAAGCACATGGTCGTGCACGACGGCGCCGCACGAGATTCGGCCTACTACTCAGTGATCGACGACGAGTGGCCGAAGGTTCGCCGGCACCTGCAAGCGCGCTTACAGGATCACCTGGCCGCCCGCGGCCGTCAGACCTAAGTCAAGCCTGGACGGCCGACGCCGGCGCCACCGCATTGCGGATGTCGGCGCCCACCTTGGCCACCACCTCGTCTGCGCTCTCGAACAGGTTCACGAAGGTGAAGAAGCCGTGGATCTGGTCGTCGTAGTGGTAGTGGGTCACGGGAATGCCGTCCGCCTGCAGCCGCTCGAGGTAGGCGAAGCCCTGGTCGCGCAGCGGGTCGTACTCGGCGGAAACGAAGATCGCTGGCGGGAGCCCAGCCAAGGTCTCGGCGCGCAGCGGCGAAGCCTCCGCGGACGTGCGCGCCGTCACGTCCGCGATGTAGTGATTGGCGAACCACTCCATCTCGGCCGCGGTCAGGAACGTATCCCGTCCCCACCCGTACTTGCGGTAGGACTCGTCGTCCTCGGCCTCGAACTCGGTGGCGGGATAGACCAGCACCTGCAGTCTGATCTCAGGCCCCCCGCGGTCGCGGGCACGCAGAGTGCAGACCGCGGTCAGGTTTCCGCCGGCGCTGTCGCCGCCGAGGACGAGCGCGTCGTCCGGATAGCGTCGCGCTACCCACTCGAGCGCCTCCCAGCAGTCCTCGAGCGGCCCCGGGTACGGATGCTCGGGCGCCCGCCGGTAGTCGATCGCAATCACCCGGCAGTTCGAGCTGTTCGCCAGCACGCGGCACATCGCGTCATGGCTGTCGAGATCGCCGATGACGAACCCGCCACCGTGCAGCCAGACGATCGTCGCCTCGGCTTGCTCCGGTTCGTAGCGGCGGGCTCCGAATTGCCCGTCGTGCGTTGGTATCACGAGGTCTTCGACTGTCGCCACCGCGGGCCCGGCGCCGATCAGCTGGTTCAGCCCCGCCGCCTGAAGGCGCCCCACTTTGGGCGTGACTTCGTTGAGCCGCGGCAGACCCGCCTGCTCGACCAGGTCCAGTAACTGCCGCGCCTGCGGGTGAAGGGGCATGTGAGCTCTCTCTCCTCGGGTTCGATGCGTAACCGTCGGGATCCTTGCAGGCGTGGCGCTTTGCTGGCGCCGTGTGCCGCGGTTGCGGCCAGCAGCAGCTGGGAATATTTAGAGCATGAGTCATCGCGACGAACCGGTGCCGCCGGAGCCGGCGGCGATTGATCCAGAGCCGGCCGGCGCTTCGTCTGCGAGCGACGAATCTGCTGCGGCCTCGACTGCCGGAGTTGCGACCGGCGGTACTGTGCCCGCCGGCGCTGCGCCCGCCGGCGCCACCGATGCGCCCGCCGCGCCCGCGCCGTCCCCCCGCAACATGCTGCCGGGCCGCGAGCGGCGGCGCTTTGGCATCGAGCGCTTTCTCGTCCGGCTGATCGCCACCTGCGGCATCGTCGGGATCGGCGTCGCACTCGGTGCGATCCTCGTCTCGAGCAAGGTGCAGGGCTGGATCGTCGGCCTCGTCGTCGCGCTCGTGGCCGTGCTCTTGTCGGCGCTGCTCTGGTCTTCGCGACAGTTGTAACGAGGTCGTGGCCGCCGGCAACCGCCGGCGCGACCGCTCGCGTACTGTGGAGGGAATGGACGATCTTGCGATCAGCGCGCGCGGGCTGTTCAAGTCCTACGGCGACGTGCAGGCGCTGGACGGCGTCGATCTCGACGCCACGCGCGGCGTGGTGCTTGGCCTGCTTGGTCCGAACGGCGCCGGCAAGACGACGATTGTGCGCATCCTGACCACGCTGCTGAGGCCGGATGCCGGCGAGGCGCGTGTTGTGGGCTTAGACGTCGTTCGCGACGCGACCAAGCTGCGGAGCAAGATCGGGCTTGCGGGACAGTACGCGGCGGTCGACGAGAACCTCACCGGGCTTGAGAACCTGACCATGGTGGGACGTCTCTACGGCATGCCGCGACAGGGCGCCAAGACGCGGGGGGAGGAGCTACTCGAGCGTTTCGACCTCGCCGACGCCGGCGGCCGGCCGACCAAGACCTATTCCGGCGGCATGCGCCGGCGCCTCGATCTGGCGGCGGCGCTCGTCGCCCAGCCACCCGTCCTGTTTCTCGATGAGCCGACCACGGGCCTTGATCCGCGCAGCCGTCTGAGCTTGTGGGAGGTCATCGAGGGACTGGTGCGCGAAGGCGCGACGGTGCTCCTGACCACTCAGTATCTCGATGAGGCAGACCGCCTCGCGGACGAGATCGCCGTGATCGATCACGGGCGCGTGATCGCTACTGGTACCTCGGACGAGCTGAAGGATCGCGTCGGCGGCGAACGCCTCGAGGTGCGCCTCGATAATGGCGCCGATCCGGATGCCGCCGTGCGCGCGCTCGCTGCGATGGCCGAAGACCC
>JAFAZV010000181.1 GCA_019239445.1 Solirubrobacterales bacterium | reverse complement strand
GAGTGCGCGGGCGAGCTTCCAGGTCAGCTTGGCCGCCTCGCGCGACTGAAGCTCGGTGCCGAGCAGCTGTCCGACCGTCTCGATCGACGCGCCGAAGCGGTCGAGCTCCTCCATGTAGGCGGAGCGGTCGCGGACGCTGAAGGCCTCCGCCGTCCGCACCGGATCGCGGTAGGCGACGGTCGCGCGGCCATCCGCGAGCACGTTGGCTGTCGTCTCCTCCGGTGTCTCGCAGTAAACCAGCCCGCGCGCAGCCAGATCCTCGCCCAGCTCCGCGTAAGTGGCCGACAGCTTGAACAGCGGGTGCCAGGACGAGAACGTGTCATGCACGAAACCCGGATCGGTCAGCTCCTCGCTCGTCACCGCGCCGCCGGCGACTGAATTTCGCTCCACCACCTCAACGCTCAAGCCGGCGCGGGCGAGGTACGCCGCGGCGACGAGGCCGTTGTGGCCGGCGCCGATGACTACGACGTCGGCGGCTTCAGGCATGGGGCGCGGCGGTCGTGGTCATCTCAGCCAGCGTCCCAAAAACGTTGATCAAATGTCAAGGCGCGGTGGGCGGCAGCGCGTCCGCCGCCGGCAGCGCGTCCTGCGCCGGCAGCGCGTCCCCCGCCGGCTGTCGTGCCGCGCGACCCCGCGGGAGCACCGCAAGGGTCGCGACCCACAACGCCGCCGCCACCGCGAAGCCGATCCGTCCCTCGCTGGGCAGGCTGAAGGTCAGGCCCAAGAGCGGGGTGCCAATCACGATCGCCAGCACGGGGTAGCTGTTCATCGCGCCGACCGCCGCGCCCTCGGCGCCAGGGTAGGCCCGGCTCGCGCCGGCGACGGTGGCGCCGAACGGGATGCCGGCGGACAGACCGACCATAGCGGCCGCCACCGGATCGACGACGCGCCCGAGCGATAGCGCCAGCAACGCGGTCCCGGTACCGCCGACGAGGAAGCTCGCGCCGACCGTGCGCCACGTGGCTGCTGGGCGCAGCCGGACCAGGATGCCGCCCGCAGGGCGCCCGAAGATCCCGAGGATCAGGATCAGCGATCCCGTCGCCCCAGCCGCACCGCGGCTGTAGCCGCCGGTGCGCTCGAGCAGGGTCACGACCCAGTTGCCGAGGATCACGCTGAAGCCGAACGAAACCGAGGCGATCACGCCGAGGCGTGCGAGGTCGCGATGGCGCACGAGCTCGCGCAGGGGCGGCGTCTTGGTGTGGGTGCCGCGGGGGGGCGTGGCCGGGCACGCCGCGAGGGCCAGCAACGCCAGCGCCCCGACCGCGACACCGCTCCAATAAGGCGCCCGCCAGCCGAGCGCGCCGTCGAGCGAAGGGACGATCGCCAGCGCGACGCCACCGCCGCCCAGCGAAATTCCGCCATAGATCCCGCCCGCCATCGCCGCTGTGGCACCCCGGTGACCGCCTTGAGCGTAGATCGCGCCGGCGAGGAAGCCGAGGCCGACTCCGATTCCCGCCACGGTGCGCAATATGAGCGCGAGGGCAACGCTCGTGGTTAGCAGCAGAAGGAGGTTCGGGACCAGCGACAGCAGCACCGCGATCACGCCGACGCGCTTGGCGCCGTAGCGGTCGATAGCGCGGCCGCCCGGGATCATCACTGCGAGTTCGGCGAAGAACAGGACCGTCGTGAGGAGTCCGATCACCGCCAGGCTGGTCCCGTAGCGATGCGACAGCACCTCCGCCACCGCGCCGGTGTTGGCGATGTTCCACGATATGGCGAAGCCGACGATGCACCCGCCGGCGAGCGGAGCGACGGCCAGTCCGGCGCGTTCCGCTTTCACCGCGGCTGCTGCCAGGAATACTCGACGCCCTTGATCAGCGCCACGATGGCCTCGTTCATCGGCGTCGGCACGCTCTGCTCGGCGCCAAACCGGACGATGCCGCCGTTCAGCGCGTCGACCTCGGTGGCGCGGCCGGCGAGCACGTCTTGGAGCATGCTCGCCCGATGCTCGTAGGCGACCTCGGCCGCGTGGTCAACGAGCGCGTCGGGATCGGAGTCGAGTGTGATTCCGAGCGCGTCGGCGACCGCCTTGCCTTCGTTCACGAGCACGGTGACGAGGCGCCGCGTCTCCGAGAGCTCGCACACGCGTCCGTGGGTCAGGCCGGTGAGGGCGCCGATCGGATTCGTCGCCGCGTTGAAGATCAGCTTCGTCCACTGCGCGCCCCGGGCGTCCTCGAGCGCGATCGTGTTCATGCCCCCGGCAGTGATCGCGCCGGCCAGGCGCGAGACCTCGTCCATCGTGGCGGGCTTTGGCTCGAACGGTCCGACCCAGGTGTCGCCGCTCGTGTCCATGTTGACCACGCCCGGGCTGACGATGTGGCCGGCCGGGAAGGTCGTGCCGCGGATCACGCGGCCGACCCGCTCCGCGATCGCCTCCTCGTTGCCGACGCCGTTCTGTACCGACGCGACGGCCCCGTGCTCGAACACGTGCGCGACCGCTTCGATCGCCGAGCCGGTGAACATGCTCTTGGTGGCGACGATCCCGAACTCGCAGGGCGGGATCTCGGAGGGATCTGTGCGAGCCTGGACTCGGGCGAGGAGATCGGCATGTCCTGTCAGCTTCAGGCCGTTTTCGTTGATCGCTTCGACGTGAGCGGCGACGACGTCGTATGCCCACACCTCGACGTCCTCGACTTGCGCGAGATGAGCGGCGAACAAGCTCCCGATCGACCCGCAGCCGACGATGCACACCCTCATCCGGCCACCTCCTCGAGCCTCGGGCGCGTAACACGCCATGATGCTTCCTTGCCCTTGATCAGGCGGTGTACGGCGGCGGTCAGCGGCGCCGGCACGCCCCGCTCGGCGGCTTCGCGGACGAGGGCGCCGGAGATGAAGTCCGCTTCGGTAGCACGGTGCGCGAGCACGTCTTCGAGCATCGAAGGCAGATGTGCGTAGTCGCTGTGATCGGTTTCGCCCCGCGCTACGGCGAGCACGTTCATCTCCCAGGGATCGTCGTACAGCGTGATCCCGGTCGCAGCGGCGACCGCCTTACCCTCGTCAATCAGCGCCCGCACCACTGGCCCGAGCTCATCCTCGCGCGCGTATGCGGCCACGTGTGGGAGCTCCGTCAGCGCGGCCACCCCGTTGATCGCGGAGTTGAAGATCAGCTTCGACCACTGTGCCGGGAGCAGGTCCGGCATCGCCTCTGCCCGGAGCCCCGACGCGTTGATCAGCTCGGCTACGCCCTCGACCACCTCGAGCGGGGTCCGCGTTCGCGCCCAGGGGCCGACCCACGTAGGAGTGTCCAGCTCGTACTCGACGTGGACGTCGGAGCGCCGGTTGCCGCTCATGAACGTCACCGCGGAGATCAGCGGCCAATCACCGTGCCGCGCTACGACCTGCTCGGCTCCGATCCCGTTCTGGATCGTCATCATCGTCGCGGCTGGCATAAGCCCTTCCACGCGCTGCGCCGCCTCCTCGAGATCGGTCGCTTTCATGGCGAAGATGCCGAGGTCAAACGAAGGAAGCTCGAGCGTGTCGCTCGTCGCGTGAACGTTCGCCACGCGCTCGCTCTTGCCCGAGATGCGAAGTCCATCTTGATTCAGTCGCGCCGCGTGCTCCGGCCGGCGTGTCAGCACCGATACCTCGCACACGCTCGCCAAGTGCCCGGCCAGCAAGCTGCCGATCGCGCCCGCGCCGAACACGCACACCCGACGGACCTCAGCCGGCACGAACCAGCTCCCGGAACTCCTGGTCGCTCACCAGGCCGTGCTTGCTCGCGCCGAGCGCCTTGACCTTCGCCAGCACGTCCGGCCAGTCCTGCTCAGGCAGGTCCAGGTTCAGCTCGCTGACCTTGATGCGAATCGAATCGAGCCCGCTCTTCTTTCCCAGCACGATCCGGCGCGTCGCTCCAACCACCTCGGAGGAGAACGGCTCGATTGCCGGCGGGTCATGGAACTGGCTCGCGACGGCGCCGCTCTCGCGCGTGAACAACGCCTCGCCGGTGAGCGGCTTCCAGGGCTCGAGCTCGTAGCCGGAGGTGCGCCGCACAAGCTCTGAGACTTCGCGCAGACGGTCGAAGCGCAGCCGGGTCGTGATCCCGTAGAGCGCCTCGAGCGCGAGCGCGACCTCTCCCAGGTTGGCGTTCCCCGCGCGCTCGCCCATGCCGTTGATCGTGCCCTGCACCCACGCCGCGCCGGCTCGCATTGCGGCGAGCGCAGCGGCGGTGGCGAGGCCGAAGTCGTTGTGCCCGTGCCAGTGGATCGGGATCTCGGCTCCGAGCCAGCCGCGTGCCTCGCGCACCATCAGGGCCGCGGCCTCGGGTGTGACGGCGCCGAGCGTGTCGACCATCGCCACCTCGCTGGCGCCCGCGCCCACCGCCTCTTTGTAAACGCGCTCCGCAAAGGCGAGATCTGAGCGCGAGCCGTCGACGCCGAAGAAGCAGACCTTGACGCCGCTCTGGCTCGCGTAGGTGACCGCTTCCGTGACGCGCGTGATCAGCTTCTCGCGCGATATCCCGTACGCGCTGAGCTTGCCGTCCGAAATCGGCGACTCGATCACCGCCGCGCGCACCCCGATCTCGAGGAGCGCATCCACATCGGCCGGGAGAGCTCGCGCGAACCCCCAGATCTCCGCGCTCAGGCCGGCCGCGGCGATCGTCCGAAACGCCTCGGTGTCATCGGCCGACACGCGCGGGAAGCCGGCCTCGATCCGGTCGATGCCGAGCCGATCGAGCGCACGCGCGATCGCCAGCTTCTGCTCGGGGTCGAGCGCGACGCCAACCGTCTGCTCACCGTCTCGCAAAGTGGTGTCGTACAGACCGACCGCTTCCGGCGCCTCACCATCGTCGCCGGCCGCCGCGCGGTTCAGCTCACCGGTCCAGATGTGCTTTCTGGGGATCATCGCTTCTGCTCCTTCTCATGCGGTCCTGAAATCGTCGGGGTAGGCGCCGAGCTTCTCGTATCCGGTCGCGGTGATGAGGAAGTTGTCCTCGACGCGCAGCCCGCCGCCGGCCTCCCAGTAGATGCCCGGCTCGATCGCGAGCACCATGCCCTCTTGGAGCTCGCCGCCGGTCGCCTGATGCGGAAATGGCGGCTCGTGTGCGCGGGCGCCGACCCCGTGCGCGATCGGGTGCGACGGCTGTCCCGGATATCCGAGCTTCGCGATTCCTTCGCGGACCAGACGGTCGAGCTCGGCTTGACTGGCCCCGGGCGCGAGGTGGTCGATCGCGCGCCCATAAACCTGGAGCAGCCCGTCCGTCAGCTGGTCGTACTCGGCGGTGAGCTTGCCCGGACAGGCGTTCTTGGTCAGGTCCGACCAGTAGCCGTCGGCGCAGACCCAGATCTCGAGCAGCGTCGGCTCGTGCTCGCAGATCGGCGCGTCGGTGGTCGAGGTGAACGTGCGAATCGTCGGGCCCGACCAGACGAGCGTGAAGGCGCGCGCCATCTGCACCTTGTCTTTGTAACCGGTCCCGGTGCTGTGCACGTGGCCTTCGTAGATGGCCCCGATCTCGCTCGTGCGCATTCCGGGACGGATCGCTTGCCGGACCTGCTCCATCGCCGCGGCGGCCAGCTCGGCGGCGAGCCGCATCCGCTCGATCTCCTGCTCGGTCTTGATCGCCCGGGCGCGGGCGAGCAGGCCGGAACAGTCGACTACCTCCCGACAGGCGGGGCGGAAGGCGTCGAACCAGCTCTGCGAGAACACCGTCGGCTCCGCCACCATCCGGTCCGCGGCTTGCGTTCCCTGCGTGAGCTCGAGCCCGATCCGCCCGGTCAGGTCGCGCTCGGTCAACGCCTGACGGCAGACCTCGAGCGCGCGGTACCACGGCGGGCGCGGATCGGCGGGGTGATAGCCGTCGAACGGGCGCAGGTCGCTCGTCCAGGCCGACTGCGCCGCCTCATCGAGCTGAGGCTCGAGCACAACCAGGATCGGGTCTCCGACGGCGGGGAAGATCGCCAGGTCGTAGCCCTTCATGCACCAGTAGCTCGTCAGGTAGACGATGTTGTCGGGCGCTCGGACGACGATGGCGTCCAGCTCCTCCTCAGCCATCAGGGCGCGGACGCGGGAGAGCTTCTGCTCGTCGACCGGCCAGCGCACCGTGCTACCAGCGCCTGAGCGGCGGCGCCGGGCTGCCGTGCGCCTCCTCCCAGGAGATGACCGGGTTGCGCAGAACGCCGATGCCGTCGATCTCGCACTCGATCAGGTCGCCGGGCTTCAGGTAGAAGTCCTGTGCGTCCTCGCGGAACCCGGCGACTCCCGAGACCGTGCCGAGGGAGAGGACGTCGCCGGGGCTGTAGTCGAGCGCGGAGTAGTGCGCGATCACCTCGGGGATGGTTTGCGACATGTTGCCGCTCACCGAGTCCTGTCGCAGCTCGTCGTTGACGCGCAGCCGCATCCCGAGCTTGTAGGGATCGGGGATCTCGTCCGGCGTCACGATCCACGGACCAAGCGGGCAGAAGGTGTCGATCGACTTGCAGAACGAGAACACGCCCGAGCGCATCTCCCGGCGCTGGATGTCGCGCGCGGTTATGTCGTTGAAGATCAGATAGCCGCCGATGTACCGCTCAGCTTCTTCGGCATCGAAGTGCTTGCCACCCCGGCGCATAACTAGCGCGAGCTCGAGCTCGTAGTCGAGCTCGTTGGTCAGGTGCGAGGGGTAGACGATCGCGTCCTCCGGACCGATGATCGCGTCGATGTTCTGGAAGAACACGATCCACGGCGCGATCTCGTGCGACCAGTTGACGGTCTTGGATTCCTCCTCGTGCTCGCGATAGTTACCCGAGGTGTGGAAGAACTTCTTCGGCACGATCGGCGCGCGCAGTCGCACGTCGCTCAGCGCGATGCGTTCTCCGTTCGCGCCGGCCGCAACCGTGCGCGGATCTTCGCCCGACTCGAACAGCGCTCGCATTGACGCGAACCCCTCGATCTCGGTGACGTGCCCGTCGCTGAGGGCGCCGCACCGCAGGCGGCCGTCCGGATCGGCGAACGTGGCCAGCTTCACGGTTGCGCCTCGCAGATCCGCGCGACCGTCAGCGCATAAACCTTGGCGATCTTGACCAGGCCTTCTATGTCGAGGTTCTCGCCGTCAGGCCCCGGAAGGCCGCTCGAGGTGCCGTAGTTTACGGTCTCGATGCCGTACCGCGTGAGTGCCGAGGCGTCGGAGAACCAGCGCACGACGTCGCGCTCGGGCGGCGCGCCGAACACGCGCTCATGGCCGGCGTCGATCGCCTTGATCAGCGGGTGGCCTTCGTCGATTTCGGCGCCGGGGGCCGTGACGAAGATCTCGTACTCGAGCCCGTACTCGGGGCGCTTCTCGCTGATGGCTTTGACGAGTCCCGCCAGCTCGTGCTTGGCCTCCTGCATGCGCATCGTCGGCGGGACGCGGATGTCCAGGAACAGGTCGGTCCGGTTGGGCGTGCGGCTCGCGCGCCACGGATAGCCGCCGCGGACCGAGCCGATGTTGACGACGCCGTCCTTGCCGCCATACGCGGCCTTGCGCTCCCAGCTCGGGATCCACTCGAGCACGTCGTCGAGCACGTCGCGCATACGCACGATCGAGTTCTCGTGCATGCGCCCCTCGGAGAACGCGGTGTGGATGAACGGGCCGCGGGTCGAGATTCGCGCCCACATGGCGCCGTAGTGCCCGAGCACGATGCGCTGCTCGGTGGGCTCACCGAGAATGCACATGTCGGCAATCCCGCCGTGGACGGGCAGGTGACGGCTGCCGGTGGCGTAGCCGCGGTACTCGCGCCCGCGGAACTCCTCGCCCCACTGGGTCTTCTCGATCTCGCCGACGACGCAGGCGATGATCACGTCGCCTCGCAGCTTGAGGCCCGCGTCCTTGATCGCCCGCACCGCCTCGAGGTAGCACGCCAGCGCCCCCTTCATGTTCGAGATACCGAGGCCGTAGATGCGTCCCTCCTTGACGACGGCGTCGGGCTGGAAGCCGATGATGTGGCGAAGGTGCGGTTCGCGGCCGGAGTAGGACGTGTCCATGTGGCCGTTGAACATGAGGCTCGCGCCACCGCCGGCGCCTTCGAGCGTGCCGATGACGTTGGGCCGCCCGTCCTCGACCTCCTGCCAGCTCACCGTGAGCCCGGTGTCCTCGAAAGCGGCGCGAACGGTCTCCGCCATCGCCTGCTCGCTGCCGGTGGGGCTCGGGGTGCTGACGTAGGCGCACGCGGTATCGACGAGCCGGCGCTCGTCGATCCGTGCGATCACGTTTTCCGTGAGCTCCGGCGTCGTGGCCGCGGTCATGTCTTGAAGCGGGGGAGGACCTTCTCGGCGAACAGCTCGATCTGGTGGTCGCGCTGCTCGCCCCACAGCTCGAGCATGATGTGCGTGCAGCCTGAGTCGCGATACTCCTCGATCGCCTCGATGCAGTCGCTCGGCGTTCCCGCAATCGGGCGCGTCTTGTCGAGGATCGAGTCGCTGACCGCGCGCGCGGCGGCGAGGCGTCCGCCCGACTCCATCGCCTCGGCGATGGGACGGATCTCGTCCTGGCTCAGTCCCGCTTCCTCGAGCAGGACGTCGGCCGAGGACTGGATGTTCTGGACTTTGTTGGCCAGGTACATGCCGGCGATTTCGCGCGCGCCCTCGCTCATGTTCTCGCGCGCGTAGCGCACGAACCCGGGGGTGGTGATGCTCGGGGTCAGCAACCCGTCGGCCTCCTCGCCGGCGTACTGCTGCATGCGCGGGCCGGTGCCGGCCACGTAGATCGGCACGCC